>JBDSRZ010000068.1:0-14319 GCA_039929025.1 Usitatibacter sp.
ACTGATTCGCCGTTCAAGTCCCAGATCCACCTGATCAAAAGCCTCATCGAGAAACAGCACCTTGGGATTGCGGTACAGCGCGCGAGCCAGAAGCACTCGTTGTTTCTGCCCGCCCGATAACGCCATCCCCAGGCTGCCGACGATGGTGTTGTACTGCATCGGCATCGCCATGATCTCTTCGTCGATCATGGCCGTACGGGCGCACTCGCGCACCTTCGCGGGATCGTGCTCGGTATCGAAGAAACTGATGTTGTCTTCGATGGTGCCGACGAACAGTTGGTCATCCTGCATGACCGCGGCCACGCGCGATCGATACTGGGCTGCGTCCCAGTCCGCGAGGTTTCGCAGGTTCACGCGTAATTCGCCCTCGGTAGGCGGCAGCAGCCCTAGCAGCACCTTCACGAGCGTTGTCTTGCCACACCCGGACGGCCCCACGATCGCGAGCGATTCACCCGGCTCTACCTTGAGATTCACGTTCCGGAACACGAACCCCTCGGGTCCGTAGGCGAATCCCAGGTCCTTGGCCTCGATGGTCAGCGGCCCGCTTGCCACCTCTCCCGGCAGCTGCGGCTTCGATCCTTCCGCCTCGGTCAAGGCGATGTCGGCGATCCGCTCGGCATGCAAATCCAGCATGCGGAAGTCGTTCCACTTGTCTATCAGGTTGATGACGCGCGTGAGGAAGAGCAGCTTGAATCCAATGAACGCGTAGAGCATCCCCACGCTGAACTTGCCCTCCATCACCAGGAGCGCCGCGAGCCAGATCACGATCACGCTCTCGAGCCCGAAGATGAGGGCATTCGACGAGCGCTGCAGGATTCCCACGTTCTGCACCCGCACGCCGGCGTTGGTCTGGTCCACCACCAGGTTCTGGTAGGCCGAGCGCCGCTCGGACTCGCGCAGATTGAGCTTCAACGCCATCATTCCACGCAGCGTCTCGATGAAATGCGTCCCCGAGCGCGCTTCGCCCGCCAGCTGCTCGTCGGTCGCATAGCGCTGAGGGTAATAGAACGCCCAGCGGATCGCTCCATAGACGATCGCCGCGCCCAGCACGACTGAAGTCAGCATCAGGCTGTAGTACGCCATCACCACCAGCGTGAGCACCACCATGACCCCATCGACGGCGGTCTCGACGAACGTGGTGCTCAGGGTGCGCTGGATCGCGTCCACGCTCCTGAACTTGGAGACGATGTCGCCGATGTTCCTCTTCTCGAACCACGCAAGCGGCAGCCGTAGCATGTGGTCGAAGAGCGTGGTGAGCAGCTTCAGGTTGATATTGGTGCTGAGATAGACCCCCACCCAGGCGCGCACCGCGGCGACCGCCACCTGGATCACGACCAGCGCGCAGAAGGCGATGCCGAGCACGGTCAGCAGATCGCGGTCCCGCCCCACGAGCACGCGGTCGACGACGAGCTGCAGGAAGAAAGGCATCGCGAGCGCGAACACCTCCAAGGCGAAGGACAGGATCAGGATCTGCGCGATCGTCCCTTTGAGCCCCGAGGCCACGCTCAGGAGCTGCCACGACCGGATCCGCTCGCGCTCGTCCTTGCGCTGGAATCCCGCGCTCGGCGTGAACTCCATCGCCACACCGGTGAAATGCCGCGACGCCTCGTCCAGCGTGAGGACGCGCCTGCCGCGCGCCGGATCGTGGACCGTGATCCTGCGGCCGTCGACGCTTGTGAGGACCACAAAATGATTCATGTCCCAATGCAGGACCGCCGGGAGCCTCAACTTCCCCAGCGCATCGAGCGGCACCTGCACGCCGCGCGCCGTCATCGCCATAGTCTCGGCGATCTGCGCGACGTGCTTGAGGGTGATGCCCTTCAGCGAGGGCGACAGGCGCACGCGCATGGCCGAAAGATCGGTGCGGTGTCCGTGGAACGACGCGACCATGGCAAGGCAGGCGATGCCGCACTCGGGCGCCTCGCTTTGCAGGATTACCGGGACGCGCGGCTCGAACATCTGCGACACGAATCCCATTACCCGACCCTCTCCCCAACCCTCCCCCACTCAGAGGCCGGAGCCCGAGGGGGAGGGAGCGAACGTGGGACAAAATTTCGCGAACGCCCAATGTTCATCAAAGCCGCCCCTTCAATTGCAGCACCGGCTCGAAGAGCCATTCGAGAAGCGTGCGTCTTTCAAGGAGCAGGTCGGCGTTGACGAGCATCCCCGGCCGCAGCGCGTAGTCCTGGCCCATCGCATGGACGCCCTGGCGCTTCAGCTTCACATCGACGCGATACACGGGCTCTTTGGCCGAGAGCGGCCCGATCGGCTCGCCCGCGGTCCACACGTTGCGGCCGATATCGCTGATCACTCCTTCGTATTGGCCGAAGCGCTCGTGGGGGAAGGCGTCGTAGCGCAGCACCACTTCCTTGCCCTTGGCGAGGAAGCCGATCGCGCGCGTCGGCACCAGCAGCTCCACGTGCAGGCCGCTGCCCTTCGGCAGCACCGTGGCGAGCGGCGCATCGGCGGCGACCGACTGTCCCTTGTTCACCGCGATGTTGGTGATGACGCCGGCCATGGGCGCGCGGATTACCGACTCGCGCCGCGATTCCACTTCGGACAATCCCTGCCGCAGCTCGCTCAACTGCCGCGCCACCTGCTCCTGTTGCGCGTTCGATCGCATCTGCGCCGCGGGCTCTTCCATCTTCGCCGCGCCGAGGTCGCGCTCCACCTGGGATCGCTGGCGGCGCAGCGCCTGCAGCTTGATCTCCTGGTCGGTCACCTCGTCCTGCTTCTGCTTGCTCGCCACGTCGGAGACGAACTTCTCTCCCGCCAGCGCCTTGAAGCGGTCGGCCTGCTCGCGCGTGGACTTGACGCGCGTCTTCTGCAGCTTCATCTCGCGGTCGATCTGGGTAAGCTCGTTCTCCAGGTCGCGTGCGCGCCGTCGCAGCTGCTCCACCTGCTGCGTGCCGAGCTCCTGCCACTGCGCCTTCTCCTTCTCCAGGATCTCGCGGCGCCGCTCCATCTCCTGGGACACTTCGCGGCTCATGGAGCCGCCGGCCACCGCGACACGCTCGAGGGAGACGCGGGCGATCTCGTCGCCGGCCTTCACCTCGTCGCCTTCCTTGATCAACAGCTCCGCGATCCGTCCGGCGTCGGGGGTGGTGACGCGGGCTGCACCCGTATCGAGCGCGACGAAGCCCTCGACCCGCTCACGGCGTGTGTACTGTCCCCAGACGGCGACAGATATGAGAAGAACCGCGATGCCGGCCGCGAGCAGGGTGAAGACCCAGAAGGGAACGGGGCGGGCAATGGTGGCCTCGCCGAGAAACTTCTCGCGTTGGGCGTCGATCGCCTCTTGTCGGAATAATTGGCGGGGCATGGGGCAGGCGAATTCTAGCGTAAGGGGCTGCCGACAGGATCGTGGGCTCCGTATCCAACGTATGCGCCGCCGGGACCAAGTCGCAAACTTTCCAGCGCCCTGAAACCCCTCAGCACGGTACCGCAAGCCATTGATTCTGGTGAAACCCACGACGGGAATCCCGAACCGCTTGCGATGATTGCCGGCAGGTGATAACTTTATCACCTACGCATCACAAAGGGCGATCATGGAACCCCAGCTCACGGCGCGCCAGGCGGAAATCCTCGAGGTCATCCGCAACCACGTGGCTGAAACGGGCATCCCGCCGTCCCGGCCCGAGCTGGCGAAAATCCTCGGCATCGCCTCCACCAACGGGGTCTTCAAGCACCTCGATGCGCTTGCGAAGAAGGGCGCCATCGAGCTGGTCCCCAACGCGGCGCGCGGCATCCGCGTACTGGAAACCGGCCTGCCGCTGGTAGGGCGGGTCGCCGCCGGCAGCCCGATCCTCGCGATCGAGAACATGCTCGGCCGCTACCCGGTCGACCCCAACCTATTCAATCCGCGCGCCGACTACCTGCTGCAGGTGAGCGGTCTCAGCATGCGCGACGACGGCATCCTCGACGGCGACTGGATCGTGGTCCACCGCACCACCGAGGCACGCAACGGCCAGATCGTCATCGCGCGCATCGGCAACGAGGTGACCGTGAAACGCTTCAAGATGCGCGGCCAGAAGGCGGAACTGATCCCCTCCAACCCCGACTACCAGACAATGCATTTCGACCTCACGCGCGAGACCCTCGCGATCGAGGGCGTGGCGGTGGGCGTGATCCGCAATCTCAACGCGCTTCCTCCCTCTGCCTCGGGCTCAGGTCTCGGAGTTGGTAGAGGGCCGGGGAGAGGGTCATGAGGTCATGAAAGCCTCCATCGAGCAGCTGATCCAGCTTCCCGGCGTCTGGCGCGGCGGCGAGCTCGAGCATGCGCAGCAACCCGCAGTTCCCACCGGCTACCCAGCGCTCGATGCGGAGCTTCCCGGAGGCGGCTGGCCCAGCGGCACGCTGAGCGAGGTGCTGCATGACGGCGTCGGTATCGGCGAAGTGACTTTTCTCGCCGGCGCCCTGGCGCGAGCGAGCGAAGGCAGCCGCCTCATGGCGTGGATCAACCCGCCCCACCTTCCTTATGCGCCCGCGCTCGCCCAGGCCGGCATCACGCTCGATCGCTGCCTCGTGGTGCGTCCCGCCAATCGCGAGGACGCGCTCTGGGCCGCGGAGCAGTCTCTCAAGTCAGGAGCCTGCGGCGCGGTGATGCTGTGGCTGGATGAGACTGCTGCTCGCAGCCATGATGAATACGCGTGGCTTCGACGCCTTCAGATGTCGGCGCAGGCTGGGCGGTCGATGGCTATCCTGTTCCGCGCCACGGCGGCTGAACGGCTCTCCACCCCCGCGCACCTGCGCGTTGTGCTGACGCGGGAAGAAGGCGTGCTGAAGGCCCGCATCCCGAAGCGGCGCGGTCCGTCCATGGCGCGCCCGATCGCGCTCGGAACGATGATGCCGCGGCGCAACGTTTCCTTCGCGAGGGAAAAGCTGCAGGCTCCGCGTCCCGCACCCGCCGCCGTCCCCGCGCGCGCCTTCCATTTAGTCGGCCGCTAGCCTCGCCATGCTCTGGGTCGCGCTGGAGCTCCCCTCGTTGCCACTTCAGATCGCGGAGCGCGCGGGGCCGACGCAACAGCCGCTGGTCATTTCGGAAGGCACCACGCAGCGCCCGCTGGTCGCCTGCGCCAATGCGGCCGCACGCGATGCGGGGATCCGAGTGGGACAGGCAGTCGCAGCTGCAAAGGCACTCGCGGGTGAATTGAAGGTGATCGAACGCGATCCCGCCGCGGAGCGCGAAGCACTGGAGCGCCTCGCAGCCTGGGCTGGGCAGTTCACCCCGATGTCCTGCATCGATGGCCCGGGCATCGTGCTCGACGTCGAGTCGAGCCTCAAGCTCTTCGACGGCCACGCCAAGCTCACAGCGGCCATCCAGCGAGGCGTACGCGACCTCGGTTTCCATGCGACGATCGGCGTGGCCCCCACGGCGCTCGCGGCGCGGCTCTTTGCGCGCGCGGAGGCGCAGGGCCGGGCGATGAGAAGCTGCATCGCGCTTGCCGATCTCAGCGAGCGCCTGGCCGAGCTGCCGGTGTTCCTGCTCGAATGGCCCGCGAAGACGCTCGCGCATCTCACCGACCTCGGCCTGCTGAGGCTGCGCGATCTTTTCGCCCTTCCCGCGGAAGGTATCGCGCGCCGCTTCGGCCCGGAGACCGCGCATGCCCTCGACCAGCTTCGCGGCCGGCTCCCGGATCCGCGCGAGCCCTACGTGCCGCCTGCGCGCTTTCGCTCGCGCCTCGAGCTTCCCGCCGACGCGGAGAGCGTCGAGGCACTCCTCTTTCCGCTGCGCCGCCTGCTGGCCGAGATGGAGGGCTACATGCGCGGTCGTGGGGTGGGGGTGCAGAAGCTGACGGTCGTGCTGGAACATTTCCGCAAGGAGCGCACGCGGATGAATCTCGATTTCGCCTCGCCGGAGCGCGAGGCGGATTTCATCCTCGCCATCGCGCGCGAGAAGCTGGGCCGGCTTACGCTGCCCGCGGCCACGGTCGCGGTCTCGCTGCGGGCAGACGCGTTGCTCGCCTTCACGCCCCGAGCCTCGACGTGGCTTCCGGGTGCGGAAGAGCAGGCACTCGATGCCGCGCGGCTCCTCGAGCGGCTAGCCGCGCGCATGGGCAAGGAGCGTGTGTTCGGCATCGCGATCGCCAACGACCATCGCCCGGAGAAAGATTGGGCCCCGGCCTACGCCGGTGCGACGACACTGCCTGCCGGCGCGACGACACGGCACCCCGGCCGTCGTCCCGGCGAAGGCCGGGACCCAATTTCCCCGCGCCGTGATTACCCCACATCGGCTCCGCGTCCCGCCTGGCTCCTCAACCGCCCGCATCGCCTCATCACCCACGAGGGCCTGCCGAGCCACCAGGGCGAGCTCACGCTGGCCGCGGGTCCGGAGCGCATCGAGGCCGGCTGGTGGGACGGCGAGGAGGTGCGGCGCGACTACTACGTGGCGAGCAATCTGCGCGGCGAGACTTTCTGGATCTTCCGTGAGCACCGCGATCCGGAGTCCTGGTTCCTCCACGGGGTGTTCGCGTGATTCCCGGCTACGCGGAGCTTCACTGCCTCACCAACTACAGCTTCCTGCGCGCGGCATCGAATCCGGAGGAGCTGGTGAAGCGCGCGGCGGAGCTGGGGTACCACGCACTCGCCATCACCGACGAATGCTCGGTGGCCGGCGTGGTGCGCGCCCATGTCGCCGCGAAGGAGGTGAAGCTCAAGCTCATCATCGGTTCCGAGTTCACCCTCGCCGACAAGTTGAAGCTGGTGCTCTTCGCGCAGGACCTTCGCGGCTACGAGCAGCTCTGCGAGCTCATCACTACCGCGCGGCGCGCCGCGCCGAAAGGGGAATACCGCCTCACGCGGGACGACATTCAGCAATCGCCCCAGGGCCTGCTCGCCCTGTGGATCCCGGGCGCATCGGAAAAAATGGTGTCGGAGTCGAATTTCGTCGCTTCGCGTTTCCCGGGCAATGCCTGGGTGGCGATCGAGCTGCATCGCGGCGCCGACGACGAGGCCAGCACCGCGCAGCTCGAGGCGATTGCAATGCAGGTGGGGCTGCCCTGCGTAGCGACCGGCGACGTGCACATGCACATGCGCTCGCGCAAGAAGCTGCAGGACGTGATGACCGCGATACGCCTGGGCGTGCCGCTGGCCCAGGTCGGCCGCAAGCTACTGCCCAATGGCGAGCGTTACCTGCGTGCCATCGGCCGCTTGTCCGCGATCCATCCCGCGCGCCTCCTCGCCGCGAGCCTCGACGTGGCGAGCCGCTGCTCCTTCAGCCTGGATGAGATCCGTTACGAGTATCCCGAGGAACTGGTGCCGGCAGGCGAGACGCCAACGACTCACCTGCGCCGCCTCACCTGCGAGGGACTCGAGCGGCGTTATCCGCAGGGCGCGCCGCCTTCGGTCGTCGCGACCGTCGAGCACGAGCTGCGCCTGGTCGCCGAGTTGGCTTACGAGCCCTTCTTCCTTACCGTGCACGACATCGTCCAATTCGCGCGCAGCAAGAAGATCCTGTGCCAGGGCAGGGGATCGGCCGCCAACTCCTCCGTCTGCTATTGCCTCGGGATCACCGAGGTCGATCCGGGTCGCATGTCAGTGCTCTTCGAGCGCTTCATCTCCAGGGAAAGGAAGGAGCCGCCCGACATCGACGTCGATTTCGAGCACCAGCGACGCGAGGAGGTGATCCAGTACATCTACGGCAAGTACGGCCGCGAGCGCGCCGCGATCGCCGCGGTGGTCATCACCTACCAGCCGCGCAGCGCGCTCCGCGATGTGGGCAGGGCATTGGGGCTTTCGCTCGACCAGGTCGACCTGCTTTCCAAATCGATGTCCTGGTGGGACAACCGCCACGCGCTGCAGCAGCGGCTCGTTGAAGGCGGCTTCGACCTTTCCAATCGCGTGATCCAGCAGGTGATCGGCCTCACGCAGCAGCTGGTGGGTTTCCCGCGACACCTCTCGCAGCACCCCGGGGGCTTCGTGATCGACAATCGCCGCCTCTCGCGCCTGGTGCCGGTCGAGAACGCCTCGATGCCCGGCCGCACCATCATTCAGTGGGACAAGGACGACCTCGATGCGATGGGTCTCCTCAAGGTCGACGTGCTCGGCCTCGGAATGCTCACTTGCATCAGGCGGGCTATCGACCTGGTCAATGGCTACAAGGCGAGATTGGATTCCCGCCTGCGCGGGAACGACAACGAAACCGTCGTCCCCGCGCAGGCGGGGACCCAATCTGAGCTCACGATGGCAAGCATCCCGGCCGAAGACCCAGCCGTCTACGCGATGATCCAGAGCGCCGACACCATCGGCGTCTTCCAGATCGAGTCGCGCGCGCAGATGTCGATGCTGCCGCGCCTGAAGCCCGCCTGCTTCTACGACCTGGTGATCGAGGTGGCGATCGTGCGTCCCGGTCCGATCATGGGACGCATGGTGCATCCGTACCTGCGCCGGCGCGAGGGCAAGGAAAGCGTCACCTACGCGAGCGAGGCGGTGAAGAAGGTCCTCGAGCGCACCTTGGGCGTCTCGATCTTCCAGGAGCAGGTGATGCAGCTCGCGGTGGTGGCCGCGGGATTCACGCCCGGCGAGGCGGACAAACTGCGGCGCGCGATGGCCGCGTGGAAGCGCCGCGGCGGCATCGAGCCGTTCCGCGACAAGCTGGTCGGCGGCATGCTCGAGCGCGGCTATGAGCGCGAATACGCCGAGCAGATCTTCCAGCAGATCCAGGGCTTCGGCGAGTACGGCTTCCCCGAGTCGCACGCCGCGAGCTTCGCGCTGCTGGTCTACGTCTCGAGCTGGATCAAGTGCCACCAGCCCGCTGCCTTCGCCTGCGCGCTGCTGAATAGCCAGCCCTTGGGGTTCTACTCGACCTCGTCGATCGTCCAGGACGCGCGCCGCCATGGCGTCGAGCTGCGGCCGGCGGATGTACAGGTGAGCGAGGTGGATAGCAGCCTTGAGCGGGAATCCAATTTCGCCTTATTGGATCCCGGCATACGCCGGGATGACGGTTACCCCGGCGAAGGCCGGGGCACAATCAAGCCTGCGCTTCGCCTCGGCCTCGGCCTCATCAAGGGCCTCAAGCTCGACTCCGCCGAGCGCGTGGTCCGTGCGCGCGCCGCAGGCCCTTTCCTTTCTACCGAGGATCTCGCCCGTCGAGCGCACCTCGACCGCTCCGACCTGAGCAGCCTCGCGGCGGCCGATGCGTTGTCGAGCCTCGCGGGCCACCGCCGCGAAGCCCTTTGGGAAACGCTCGCCGTCGATGCACCGACGCAGCTCGCCCTCCCCGCGATCGCGGTCGCGGCGCCGCCGCTCGCGATTCCCACAGAAGGCGACGACATAGTCAACGACTACAACTCGATGAGATTGACGCTGCGCCGCCATCCGCTCGCCTTGCTGCGGGAGCGATTGAAAAAAAAACGCCTGTACAGCTCCGGGGACCTTTCGCAGGCCCGCAACGGGCAGTTCATACGCGTCGCGGGCATCGTCACCTGCCGCCAGCGTCCCGCCACCGCGAGCGGCGTGATCTTCGTCACGCTCGAGGACGAAGCGGGCCACGTGAACGTGATCGTGTGGAACGACCTCGCCGAGCGCCAGCGGCGCGAGCTGATCGGCGCCAGGTTGCTGGCGGTCCATGGGGAAGTGCAGCGCCAGGGGCTTGTCGTTCATGTCCTCGCACGCAAGCTCGAGGACTTGAGCCGGCTGCTCGGGCGGCTTTCAACCAACAGCCACGATTTCCACTAGTACTTCTCTCCGTGGGTCATGCTCTTTGCGCAAACAATGGTTAGCGCGAGGAGGTGACGGTATTATCTGAGCGTCTTTTTTCGACTCGCTCCCAAACATGAACAAATTACCGATGTTCGGAGCCCTGGTCCTTGCGATGTCGTGTGGAGCTGGCCAGGCAGCCATCCAGCCGCAGCAGCAGCTCGCCGAGTTGGTCGACCTCGACCTCGAGCAGCTCACGCGCGTCACGGTCACCTCAGTATCGAAGCGTGAGGAGCGCCTGGTCGATGCCGCGGCCTCCGTCTTCGTCATCACCGCGGAAGACATCCGTCGCGCGGGCGTGACCTCGCTCCCCGAGGCATTGCGCCTTGCGCCGAACCTGCTGGTCGTCCGTAGCGACACCAGCCAATACATCGTGAGCGCGCGCAGCGGGCTCTCGGGCTCGGCCAACAAGATGCTGGTGCTGATGGACGGCCGCACCGTCTATACGCCGCTCTTCTCCGGCGTCTTCTACGACGCGCTCACGGTGATGATGGAGGACGTCGACCGCATCGAGGTGATCAGCGGCCCCGGCTCAACACTCTGGGGCACCAATGCGGTGAACGGTGTGATCAACGTGATCTCCAAGTCCGCTCGCAGGACCCAGGGCGGGCTATTGGCCGGCGGCGCTGGCGACCAGGAAAAGGGCGGCAGCGCGCGCTATGGCTGGTCGTCAGGGTCGAATGGCAGCGTGCGCGCCTACGCGCGCTATTTCGAGCGCGGCGAGCATCGCCTGGCGAGTGGCGCCTCGGCGATGGATGGGGCGAGCCGCTGGCAGGCCGGACTGCGTGGGGATTGGGATCAGGCGAGCCACTCGGCCACACTCCAGGGCGACGTCTACGGGACGAACGTCGGCAACCTGGGAGGGGCACGCGACCTCTCGGGCGGCAACGTGCTTGGTCGCTGGCGCGCGAATCTCGGCGGCGACTCCTCGCTGGTGCTGCAGGGCTACTACGACCGCACGGAGCGCGAGCATGCCGGCAGCTTCAAGGAAGCGCGCGACACGCTGGATGCTGAGGTGCAACACACGAGCCGGCCGTGGTCCACCCACCGCATCGCCTTCGGCGGCGGCTATCGCGCCTCGCGCGACAAGACCGAAGCCACGCCCGTGCTCGGCTTCATTCCAGCGGGCCGGACCCTCACGCTCGCAAGCCTCTTCGCCCAGGACGAAATCGCGCTCGCGGCCAACCTGCGCGCGACGCTGGGGCTGCGCACCGAGCGCTACACATACAGCGGCGTCGAATGGCTGCCGAACGCGCGCCTTTCCTATTCGCTCACCGCGGACGACGTCCTCTGGGCCGCGGTCACGCGCACCGTGCGCTCGCCCTCGCGGATCGATCGCGACCTGGTGGTGCCGGGTATGCCGCCCTTCGTCATCACGCAGAACGACGCTTTCCAACCCGAGATTGCGAACGTCGCGGAGGTAGGCTATCGCGGCAATCTCGGACACGCCTTATCCCTTTCCTTCACCGGGTTCCACCACCGCTTCAAGCAGCTGCGCACCCTCGAGCCCCTCGGCGCAAGCCAGGTGCTCGCCAATGGCGCCGAGGGCCGCGTGAGCGGGCTGGAGGGTTGGGGGGATTTCCGGCCGTTCACCGACTGGAGACTCTTGTTGGGCTTCACGTTGCTGCGGGAGAAGACCGAGATCCTCCCTGGCCGTGTGAACCTCACCGAGGCACCTCTCGGCAATAACCCGCGCCGTACCGCGTTGCTGCGTTCGCTGTGGAACGTCACGCCCTCGACGCAGCTCGACCTCATGTTGCGTTACGTTGGGGCGCTTCCGAATCCGGCGGTCCCCGCGTATACCGAGCTCAACGCGCGCCTCGGCTGGCGCGTGTCGCGGTCGCTCGAGCTGGCCCTGGTCGTCATGAATGCGCTCGATCGCGACCATGCGGAGTTCGGCGCGCCGGCGGTGCGGGCGGTGTTCGAGTCGAGCTACTTCGTCCGGGCCGCATGGACCTTCTGATTCACACACGGCGCAGTGCGCTCTGGCTGGCGGCGGCAGCGGTCGCGGCGTTCGCCTCGTCGGCTCTCGCGCAGCAGGCGGCGGAGGCCGCGGTGAAGGCCGCGTTCCTCTACAAGTTCGCAGGCTACGTGGAGTGGCCCGACAGCGCGCTCCTGCCAAGCGAGGCTCCGTTCACCATCGGCATCATCGGTGCCGACGATGTGGCCGCCGAGCTCGACCGGCTGGTACCCGGCCGCACCGTGCTCAACCGCCGCGTGGTCGTCCGCAGGGTGAAGGAGGGCGAGGGCCTGAAGGGGGTGCACCTTCTCTTCATCGGCCGTGGCGAGGCCAACCCGCGGGCGCTGCTGCGCGCCGCGCAGCAGCAGGGAACGCTCGCGGTCACCGAGAGCGAGCGCGGCTTCGAGTTGGGGAGCGCGATCAACTTCGTCACTCTGGACGACCGCATCGGCTTCGAGGTATCGCTCGAGTCGGCGGAGAAGAGCGGGCTGCGCATCAGTTCGCGCATGCTGGCCGTGGCTCGCCGAGTGGTGGCGCGGCAGTGACCTTCCTCCAGTCCGTCCGGAAGTCCCTGCGCCACAAGGTGATGCTGCTGGTGCTCGCGATCACCGTCTCGGCGCTCACCATGAGCGGGGCGGGCCTGGTGCTATACGACCTGCAATCCTATGAACGCCAGTACAGCAACGACATGCTGAGCCAGGCCGAGGTGCTCGCGCGCGCAAGCGGCCCGGCGCTCACCTTCGGCGATCGGCGAACCGCGGAAAAGGACTTGTCGGTGATGCAGGTGCGACCGCGCATCCTCGCCGCCGCCCTCTATTCGCGCGACGGCAAGTTGTTCGCCACCTACTCCAAGCCGGACCTTCCTGCACAGTCGTTTCCGGCGAGTCCGGGGCACACGGGCTACACAGTGGAAGATGACCAGCTCTTCCTCTTCCGGCCGGTGCTCGAGAATGGCGAGACGGTGGGGACCATCCACCTGCGCGGCATCTACCGGCCGTGGGACCGGTTGAGGGACTACGTCACCATCCTGTTCGTGGTGATGATCGCGAGCCTCGTAGTGGCGGCGCTCCTCTCGGGGTGGCTGCAGAATGCGATCACCGCGCCTGTCCTCGAGATCGCGCACGTCTCGCGCGAGGTGATGTCGAAGCGCGACTACTCGCTGCGGGTGCGCAAGACCACCGACGACGAGATCGGCGAACTGGTGGACGCCTTCAACGCCATGCTGGCCGAGGTCGGCCGGCGCAGCGAGGCTCTGCGCGAGGCCGACCGCCGCAAGGACGAGTTCCTGGCGACCCTGGCGCACGAGTTGCGCAATCCGCTGGCGCCCATCCGCAACGCGCTCGAGATCCTCAAGATCGCCGGGGACGATCCCGGCAAGTCCCTCAAGGCGCGCGAGATGATGCAGCGCCAGGTGAGCCAGATGGTGCGCCTGGTGGACGACCTGCTCGACGTGTCCCGGATCACCACCGGGAAACTCGCCGTGCGCAAGACGCCGCTCGACCTCCACGGAGCGCTGGGCGACGCGATCGAGACCGCCAAGCCTTTCATCGAGTCGCGCAAGCACTTGCTCGAGATCGACCTTCCGCGCGCCGCCACCGTGGTGGACGGCGATCGCACGCGCCTCGCCCAACTGTTCTCCAATTTGCTCAACAACGCGGCCAAATACACCGAACCCGGCGGCCGCATCCAGCTCACGCTCCGCCAGGATGGCCGCGACGCGGTGGTGTGCGTGCGTGACAACGGCATCGGCATGGCGGCCGAATCGCTCGCGACCATCTTCGACATGTTCGTCCAGGTCGATCGCACGCTGGAGCGCTCGCAGGCGGGCCTGGGCGTGGGCCTGACACTGGTGCGCCGGCTCGTGGAGCTGCACGGCGGGACGGTGGAAGCGGCGAGCGCGGGGCAGGGGGAGGGAAGCGAGTTCATCGTGCGTCTGCCGCTGTCCCACGCGCGGCTGGAGGAAGCGCCGGCGGGCAAATCGAACGGCGGGCCGCCTGAGCACGTGCGCCGCATCCTGTTGGCCGATGACAACGCCGACTTCGCCAACAGTCTCGGCCAGCTGCTTACTTCCAGGGGCCACCAGGTGCGTATCGCCTATGACGGCGCCGCGGCCCTTGCGACGGCACGCGAATTCATGCCAGACATCGCGTTCGTGGACATCGGCATGCCCCAGGTCCACGGATACGAGGTTGCGCGGCGCATGCGCTCCGAATCGTCGACCGCGGGTTGCGTGTTGGTTGCCGTCACCGGTTGGGGCCAGGAAAACGACCGCAAGCGTGCCCGCGAAGCGGGATTCGACCGCCACCTGGTGAAGCCCGTGGATCGCGCCGAGATCGAGTCGATACTGGAAACCTGCACGCGACCGGGGCCGGTGGCCTGACTACGGCAGTGGCAGCGCCGAATACCACCGCGCGAACGCCTCCCACAGGGGAAGCTTGTATAGCACGAAGGTCGGCAGCTGCGTCGCCACGAAGAGCGCCAGCAGTCCGGAATAGACGCGCGCCTTGTGGTGGTGCCGGACGTCGTTGGCTATCAGCGCCAGGACGATCGCGTCGACGACCAGGTAAGTCGCCACCTGCAGGTGCGGATAGTCCACACCGGCGTGGACGTAGATGATGCGGGCGAGGATCGGATCGATGAGCGTGAGCGCCGCGCACACCATG
>JBDSRZ010000069.1:0-6038 GCA_039929025.1 Usitatibacter sp.
GTGTGTTGCTGGAGCCGATTGCCGACCGCAAGTGGGACGAGGTGAGCCCGGTGGAGCGCGCGATCCTGATGATCGGCGCCTGGGAGCTGGTCCACAATCCCGGGATACCCTATCGAGTGACCATCAACGAGGCGGTCGAGCTCGGCAAGCGCTTCGGTGGCACCGATGGCCACAAGTACGTGAACGGCGTCCTCGACAAGCTGGCCACGGCGGTCAGGCCCGAAGAGGTCGCGCGCCCTCCCCGCGAGCGGGGGGCGGCGTCAAACACAAGGCGGAAGAAGAATGGCTGACTCCCCGGAATTCGATCTCATCAAGCGGCACTTCACGCGCCCCGCGGCCAACGCGGTGCTGGGCGTGGGCGACGACTGCGCCCTCGTGGACGTGACCAACGGCATGGACCTCGCGGTCTCCACCGACACCATGGTGTCGGGGACGCACTTTTTCCCCGACGTCGATCCCGAGAACCTCGGGCACAAGGCGCTGGCGGTGAACCTCTCCGACATGGCGGCGATGGGCGCGATGCCGTACTGGGCGATGCTGGCCCTCACGCTGCCCAACGTCGACCACGCGTGGCTTGCGGCGTTCGCCAAGGGCTTCTTCGATCTCGCGCAGGAATACAACGTTTCGCTCATCGGTGGCGACACGACGCGCGGCCCGCTCACGATGACGGTCACGATCATGGGCGAGGTTCCCGCGGGCGCCGCGCTGCGCCGAAGCGGCGCCAAGGCGGGCAACGACGTGTGGGTCTCGGGCAATGTCGGCGATGCGGCGCTCGCGGTCGCGCATCGCCACGGCAAGGTGGTGCTCTCGGAGGCGGACTATCGCGAGGCGGTGATGCGCCTCTACGAGCCGACGCCGCGGGTGGCGTTGGGCCAGGCGCTGCGTGGCCTGGCGACCTCCGCCATCGACATCTCCGACGGTCTCCTCGCGGACATGACGCACATCTGCCGCCTCTCGGGGGTGGGCGCCACTGTGGAGCTCGAAAAGGTCCCAGTCTCCTCGATCGGGCTGCGGCACATCCCGAGCGACGAGGGCCGCAATGCCATCCTCGCGGGCGGCGACGACTACGAGCTCTGCTTCACGGCCCATCCGAATTCGCGCGACAGCATCGAGGACCTGACCGAGGTCCTCGGCATCCCGATCACGCGCATCGGCCAGATCCGCCGCGGCAAGGGCGTGAGCCTGCTGGGGGTCGACGGCAAGCCGGTGAAGATCGATGGCCGCGGATACGATCATTTCAAGGGCGCCTGACGCGCGCTTCCTGGTCTCGCACCCGGCGCACTTCATCGCCCTCGGTTTCGGCAGTGGCCTCGTCCCCCGGGCGCCGGGCACCTTCGGCACGTTGCTGGGCCTCGGCCTCTACTGGCTGCTGTCGCTGGTGCTCGCGCCGCTCGTGGTCGCCTTCGCCGCAATCCCGCTCTTCTTCCTCGGCGTGTGGGCTTGCGACCGAACCGGCCGCGACCTCGGCGTCCCGGACCACGGCGCGATGGTGTGGGACGAGGCGGTCGCCTTCCTGCCGCTCGCGGCGGTCGCCTCGGCGAGCCCGTGGCTGCAGGCCGTCGCGTTCCTCCTCTTCCGCCTCTTCGATATCTGGAAGCCCTACCCCATCAGGCTGGTGGAGAAGAACGTGAAGGGCGGCATGGGCGTGATGGTGGACGACATCATCGCGATGGCCTACGCGTACGTGGCGTTCGTCTTCTTCGTGGTGATCATGCACAAGGGTTTCGGCTTCGCATGAAAGGCAACTGGCCCTGGCCACGGCTCTTCGCCCATCGTGGTGGAGGCGCCCTCGCGCCCGAGAACACGCTGGCTGCGATCCGCCTGGGGCAATCGCTCGGCTACACCGCGCACGAGATCGACGTGAAGCTCTCGCAGGATGGCGTGCCCGTGCTGCTGCACGACGCGACGCTGGAGCGCACCACCAACGGCCGCGGCAGGGCGGCGGACCTTCCCTGGGCGGAGCTCGAGAAGCTCGATGCCGGCAGCTGGCACTCGCCACGCTTCGCGGGCGAACGGATCGCGTCCTTCGCGCAGGCCGCCGCGCTTTTCCGTTCGCGCGATACCAAGGTGCATATCGAGATCAAGCCCACGCCCGGGTTCGATCGCGAGACGGGGAAAAAGGTGGCGCTCGCCACGCGCGCGCTCTTCGGCGATGCGAAGGTCGCGCCGATCTTTTCGTCGTTCTCGTTCGAGGCGCTGCTCGCCGCGCGGGAAGCGGCGCCGGAGATCGCCCGCGCCTGGCTCATCGACCAGTTCACCGACGCCGATTGGGACCGCCTCGGCCGGCTGGAGGCCGTGTCGTTGCACACCAGCCACAAGAAGCTCGACCTCGCGCAGGTACCCCAGCTGCACGACAAGGGTTACCGCGTGAACCTTTACACGGTGAACGAGATCGACCGCGCCGCGATGCTGCTCGAGGCGGGCGTCGATGGCCTGTTCACCGATAGCCTCGAAGCCTTTGCCGCCTACTTCCCGAAGCTGATTTAGGAAACCGGGACGTACCCTCATCTCGCATGTTGAAATCCGGGTACGTCCCCGGTTTCAGGCAGCCGCCGCTTGCGACTCGGCGATGCGGACGTCGAGGTCGCGAAGCGCCGTGCGAAGGCCCTCTTCCACCACCGGGTGGTAGAACGGCATCGACAGCATCTGCTTCACCGTCATGCCCGCCTGCAGCGCCCACGCAAGCAGGTGCCCGATGTGCTCCGCATCCGGGCAGACCATTTCCGCGCCGAGGAAGCGACCCGTCGCGGGATCGCCGTACACGCGCATGTGCCCGTGGTTGCGCAGCATCACGCGTGCGCGTCCCTGGTCTTCGAACGACACCTCGCCGGTAGCCAGCGCATGGGACTTGAGCGACGCATAGCCGCCCCCTACGATCGCGATCTGGGGATCGGTGAAGACGATGCCGAGCGGCGTACGACGGTGGCCGGGCGAGACCTTCGGGAAGCGCGCCGCGTTGTCGCCCGCGATCTTCCCCTCGTCGGCCGCTTCGTGCAGCAGCGGCGCGTAGTTGGCGACGTCGCCCGCGATGAAGACCGAGGTCTCGCCCACTTGCAGAGTGCGCGGGTCGAGTACCGGCACGCCCCTCGCGTCGAGCTCGAGGCCGGCATTCTGGAGCGCCAGCGTTTCCAGGTTGGGCAGGCGCCCGGTCGCGGCGAGCACGTACTCGAATCGCTCCACCCGGGGCGCGCCATCGGGGCCGCGATACTCGATCTCCACCTCGTCACCCACGCGCTGAACACGCGAGACGTGCGCATCGGGATCGAGGGTGAACTCCGCGGAGAACGCTTTCACGGCCGCGCGATGAACGGAGGGATCGGTGATCGGCCCGAGGCGGCCGCCACGGCCGAGGACCACCGCGCGGACGCCCAGCCGCGCGAGCGCCTGACCGAGCTCGAGCCCGATCACGCCGGGACCGAACACGGCGACCGACTTAGGCAGCGACTGCCAGGAGAACACATCGTCGTTGACGATGAGGCGCTCGCCGATGTCGCGCAGGATCGGCGCGACCGCGGGCCTCGACCCTGTCGCGATGACGATCGACCGGGCCTGGACCTGCATCCCGTCGACATCCAGGACATCGCGCGAGACGAATCGCGCATGGCCGCGGATCCGGTCGGCGCCGGGAATCGCCTCGATCGCCTCGATCACGAACCCCACGAAGCGGTCGCGCTCCCGGCGCACGCGTTCCATGACCTCGCGGCCATCCACGCGTGCCTCGGCATGCACGCCGAAGCCGGCGGCACGATCGACCGCATGGGCGGCGTCTGCGGCGGCGATCAGAAGCTTCGAGGGCATGCATCCCACCCGCGCGCACGTCGTCCCGTACGGGCCGCCTTCGATCAGCAGGGCGCTGGCGCCCGCCGCCTTCGCAGCCCGGTAGGCCGCGAGGCCGGCGGTGCCGGCCCCGATCACCGCGACATCGACTGTCCTGGTTTCCATGGCGATCCGTCGTTCGTCAACCACCGGCATTACCCACCTGGCGAGTCGCGGCGCCGAAATACGCCTCGACGTCGTCCGCGCCCCATCCTTCTCGGGCTCGACGAACTGTTCCTCCGGAATTGGGCAGCATGGTGTGGCTCCTGTGCGTACGGCTGATTGGGTGTGGCTACAATCTAGGCCCGGCCGATTGATTTGTCCAATGGATTGTGGCTATACTTCGATGGGCCCAGGCAATGGAAACGACTCTCTCTCTACCCTCTCTCATGGGAGAGGGAGCAAAGGTCGGAAGGGTTTCGCGAAACGGACACATTCCTAGATGACCCTCACCGAGCTCAAGTACGTGGTGGCCCTGGCGCAGGAGCGCCACTTCGGCCGTGCCGCGCAGAAATGCTTTGTCACCCAGCCGACGCTCTCGCTCGCGCTCGCCAAGCTCGAGGACGAGCTCGGGGTGAGGATCTTCGAGCGCAACAAGAACGAGGTGCTGGTGACCGCCCGCGGCCAGGGCATCGTCCAGCAGGCGCGCCGGGTGCTGGACGAGGCAGGGAAGATCCACGGCCTCGCCAGGGGGGCGCAGGACCAGCTTTCCGGAGCGCTCAGCATTGGCGCCATTCCGACCATCGGGCCCTATATCCTGCCGAACTTGGTGCCGATCCTGAGGAAGCGAGCACCCCACATGCCGCTCGCGATCGAGGAGAACCTCACCGGCAACCTGGCCCCGATGCTGCGCGAGGGCGAGCTCGACGTCATCATCATCGCGCTGCCGTTCTCGTTGCCGGGGGTGAAGACCCTGCAGGTCTACGAAGAGCCGTTCAGCGTCGTCGTTCCCGAGGGGCACAAGTGGCAGGAGCGCAGGCACGTGAAGCCGCAGGAGCTCGCGGAAGAAAACCTGCTGGTCCTCAACAACGGCCACTGCTTCCGCGAGCAGGTGCTGGAAGCCTGTCCCGGGCAGTCGAACACGGCGATCGCCGAGGGGCGCGCCGGCAGCTCCCTCGAGACCATCCGCAACATGGTGGCCTCGGGCCTCGGAGTGAGCGTGCTCCCGGTGAGCGCGCTCACCAGCCGCTATGCCACCCGCCTCCTCAAGGTTGTGCCGTTCGCGGCGCCGGTGCCCTCCCGCAAGGTGGCGCTCGCCTGGCGCGCGAGCTTCGATCGTCCCGCAGCCATCGACGTCCTTGCCGGGGCGATCCGCTCCGTGAAAATGCCCTGCCTGCAAATTTCCCGCGGCGCGTAAGGCCTGCCCCTCTCAGGCGAGGTCGCGGATGAGCGCGGCCCGGGTTTCCTCGGGCAGGGGGTCGACTGCGGCGACGTAATGCGGGTGGTCGACCCCCATGGCCACGCCCACGCCGTACCTGAGGGATTCGATCATCTCCCGCGTGAGCTCGAAGCGCAGGAAATGGACCGACGACGTCTTGGCCTCGTTCTCGCGCTCCAGGTCCTCATCGGCGATCGCGTAGACCGGCGCGCAGCCTTCGACGCGCACCCACGTGCGTTCCTCGATGCCCTTCAGCTTCGCCAGCGCGGCCTTGCGGCTGCGCTCGTCCTCGTACTCGATCAGCATCGTCGCCTTCCAGTTCTGCCCGTCGGGGACCAGCGGCAGGTAGGCGTCGATCTCGTCCTGGATGCCCTGCTCCTCGAAGATCTTCTCGATCCGCAGCATCTCCTGGATCTGGTAGCGGATGGTGAGCTCGTCCTCGAAGACCAGCGTCACGTGGTCGCCCAGGTGGACGGTGCGGTGCTTCTTGTGGGCGATGACCCTGGCACGGAAGTCCTTGCGGTCCTTGGCGTAGGCCTCGAGGGTGAGGAGGGATTTGGGGGAGATTTTTTCCATCAGTCGGGAAGGCCGTAGGCCATTCTCAGGAGTGTCAGGGGGTGGCGCAGCCTGGCGTCGCCCTTGCCGTCGGTGCGTGCGAGCCCCTCTTCGAGGTGGTGCGCGGCAAGCTGGCAGTCCGAAGAGAAGTAATCGGGCTGGAGCTCGGCGATCTGGCGCACCACCGGGCGGCCGATCTTGAGCGCGGCCTCGTGGAACTCCTTCTTCACGCCCCAGGTGCCCGCATGGCCGGAGCAGCGCTCGATCACCGTGACCTCGGTGCCGGGGA
>JBDSRZ010000070.1:0-3773 GCA_039929025.1 Usitatibacter sp.
GTCGCCCTCGGCGCGGTCGAGGCGCGCAGGCTTGCCGAGCAGCGGCACGAACGACGCGGCCTCGACATGCCCGGGACGTCCGGGCAGAACCTTGGCGTTCGCGGCCTGCTGCAACACGAGCGGCAGCCAGCCCACCTCCAGCTCCGCGCCGGTGGCCACCACGAGATCGGCGCCGCGCGCGCGTGCGATGAGGCTGGGACGCGCCTCGACGTGATGCGGATCCTGCAGGGCCGTCGTAGCGGTGTAGACCTTCACCTTGTCGCCGCCCAGCTCCTGCACGAGAGCACCCCATTCGGGGACCGTCGCGAATACGTTCAGGTCCGCGAAAGCGGGCATCGTCCCCGCAGCGAACAGCAATGCGAGCATCGTTCTCATCGTGCCCTCTCAGTAGCGGTGCGCGCCGTGCGCGCCCAGGCTCAGGATGTATTGCAGGAAGACCTGGTTGTCGGTCACCTCAGGCTGCGTGCGCGACTGCGCTAGCTGCAGGCGAAGGCGGCTGAAGTCCGACGGACTGAAGTCCACCATGACCGAGCTTTTCCGCGGGGTGAATTCCGCGCCCGCGCCGGCGTCGAGCCGGTCGTAGCGCGCGCCCAGGCGCCAGCGCGGCATGAACTGGTAGATGCCCTGCAGGTACCACCCGCTCCGCCGCGCGGCTTGCGCCGACGTGCTCCGGAAGTACTCACCCTGCAGCTTGAAGTTCGTCTGCCGCGCGTTGCCGTTGGGCGCGTACTTCCACACGAAGTCCGCGACGCCGAGGCGTTGGCTGCCCTCGTCCTCCGCGCGCGTGCGCAGGTAGGAAATCCCCGCTCGCCAGCTGTGGCTCGCGCCGACATCGCCGCCGGTGTGCGCATAAATTGCGCTCGAGCCGATGCCGTTGCGGTCGCGTGGCGTGCCGGGGAACCCGTCGCCGTTGCCGGCCTCCGCGCCCAGCTCGAGGAAGTGGTCCATCGGCGCCACCCACTTCACCTGCAGTCCGTCGTTCGCGTAGTGCCCGCCGAGGAAGGCCTGGTAGGCGAGCGGCGCGTCGATGAAGTCCCACACGTGCTGGTGCTGCTCGTTCTGATAGCCGATGCCGGAGAAGAAGCGCCCGAATTTCGTCGCGAGCCCCAGGGGGCCCCCGGTGTAGATGGCGTACGCCTCCTCCACCCCCAGGGTGTTCTCGGGCGTGAGCGCGACGGTCAGCGTGCCTGCGAAGCGGTCGTCGACGTTCGCCGAGAGCGTGAGCTCCGATTCGCCGAGGCCGAATCCCCGGCGCCCCGGGCCCACCTCGTCGCCGAGGGCAAAGCCGGCGATCGCGAACTCCGAGGGGCGGCGCGAAAGGTTGGCATAACGGCCCTGCAGCACCACCGAGAGCGCGGGATTGAAGGCGTTAACCGTGCTGGCGGAGGACGGCGCGGGCGCGCGCGTCACCGCGACCGCCGGCGCAGGCGCTTGCGAAGCCGTGGCCTCTGCCTCGCCGAGGCGGCGTTCGAGTGCGCGGATGCGCGCCTCGTAGGCCTCCTTCAGCTCGCGGATCTCGTTGCGGATGGCGGCAAGGCCGGGATCATCCGCCGCCCACGCGCATGGTGAAGCGGCCAGGCAAAGCGCGAGCACGCGCTGGAATGAAATGAATCGGGACACGATGAAGCTCCTCTGATCGCATGGGCAATGCCATCGCCACAGGGGCGATGGACCGGCACGACGTCAGGAGAGCGTGGGCGGAGCGCGGGAAAGGAAGCTGAAGCGCGGTGCCAGCCAGGTGCTGGCAAGGATCGGCGTCGACGCGACTTGCGAGACCGCCGCGACGAACGGTGCGACCGGCGCCTTCGCGCCGACCGCGGCGCCGATGGTGGAGAAGAGCGAGTGATCCGCGCATTTGGAGGGGGCGGGCGTGGAATCGTTTTGCGTGAACGCGTCCGCCGCGTGGCCCAGGGCGTGCAGCGACGCCGCGTGCTGGCCGAGCGCGAAGGCGAGGGCCAGTCCGAAAGCGAGGAAGTATCTGCGCAGGCGCTTCATCCAGAGCGCAAGTCTACTCCCGCCAGTGCCGAGCAGTCGGGCGTGAGTAGAGGCGATAAAGCGGCCATTGCTACCGCGGCCCGGGAACGAACGTCATGCGGTTGCCGGTGGGCGGGAGGCCGCGCGTGACGGAGATCTGCGACCAGTTCCCGGTCTCGATCGCCTGGCGGAGGATCTCGCGGTATTGCGTGAGCAGCGTCGAGTCGTGCGGGGTGCTGCCGTAGTAGTAGAGGTACTCCGGATAGCTCTGCGCGTTGCAATGCCCCTGCATCGCGCAGGCCTGGAGCATGCGCGGCGTATCCGTGCCGCAGGGAGCGCCGAACTCGCAGGAAAGCACCAGCCATGCGTTCACGAACGCGCGCTGTTCGATGGGCAACTGGTCGGGACCGATGCGCACCTGGTAGTCCTGCCAGGAGTTGCCCAGGACCCGCCCGGCTACGCGGATCGCCTCCGGGTCGCGCGTGCCCGCGATCTGCCTGAGAGACGCGATCTGCTCGTCGGTGAGTGTTACGCCGCCGTCGCGGCCGCCGCGGCGCGCCTGCCACAGCTCCTGCTCGAGCGCGAGCGCGCGCGCCCGCGGGTCGCCCGCCGCCGCCGCATCGCCCAGCAACTTCATCAGGTCGGCCTGGCGCAGAGCCACGCCCTCGAAACCGGCGCAGTAGTCGGTGGCGTACTGGTCGAAGGCCGCGATGCGCTGCTCGCGCTGCGGGTCGGTGGCAGAAATGCCGTTGATGAACTCGTCACGTTTCGGCGGATTGGGCTTGAACCCCGGCCGGCGCCCCTCGGTGATGGTCGCGCATTGCCGCAGGATCTCGTAGAGGACGAGCCGGCCCTCCGCGGTCTGGCCCTCGGGCGAGCTGGCGAGGCGGTCGTAAAGGGCCTTGTACGATTTGGCGCGCAAGTATTCGTTGAAGAGGGTAGGCGCCGGGGTCGGCATGGCCACGACCGGGATGCTCGCGCGCAGCCTGCCTGCCTGGCTGCTGGCGGCGGGCCCCGACGAGCCCGCGGCCTGCGCGGGACGCGCGGCGGGCGCCGACGCTGTCTCGACGATCGCCGGGATCGGCTCGAGGTGCGGTGGACTCAGCGCCAGCCACGCTCCTACGACGAGCAGGGCGGCGAAGACGGCGATGAGGACGGCGCGAAGGTTCATGGGGCTTCCGACAGGATAAACTCCGCGCCCCGCTCCGCGATCATGTAGGTGGGCGCATTGGTGTTACCAGATGTTATCCGCGGCATCACCGATGCATCGATAACGCGCAGCCCCTCAATCCCGTGGACACGCAGGCGGTCGTCCACCACCGCGAGTGAGTCCGAGCCCATGCGGCAGGTGCCCACCGGGTGGAAGATGGTCGTTCCGAGGTCGCCGGCCGCCTTCACCAGCGCGGCATCGTCCTCCACCATTGTGCCCGGCCGCCACTCCTCGGGCGCGTACCTCGACAGCGCCTTCGCCGCCATGATGCGCCGCGTGAAGCGCATCGAGCGCGCGGCGACCGCCTGGTCCTCGTCCGTGGACAGGTAGTTGAGCCTGATCTCCGGCGCGGCAAACGGGTCCTTCGATTTCACCCGCACATGCCCGCGCGAGGTCGGCCGCAGGTTGCACACCGAAGGCGTGATCGCCGGGAACGGATGCAGCGGATCGCCGAACTTCTCCAGGGAAAGCGGCTGCACGTGCCACTCGATATCCGGCGAAGGCTGCGTCGCATCGCTCTTCGCGAAGGCGCCCAGCTGCGACGGCGGCATGGTGAGCGGCCCGGTCTTGAAGAAGAGGTATTCGAGGC
>JBDSRZ010000071.1:0-3091 GCA_039929025.1 Usitatibacter sp.
GCATGGCGAGGAACTCGTCCTTGCGGCGGTCGCTTTCGCGCAACGCCTCCTCCGCACGCTTGTAGTCGTCGATGCTGATGGTGGCGCCGATGATGCGGCGGCCCGCGCCGTCGGCGGACTGGTGCACGCGCGCCCAGGTCGACAGCCAGCGGCTCTCCCCATCCGGCAGCAGCGCACGGAACTCCGCCGAGAAGCCGCTGTTGTCCGCAAGGGCGGACTCGATTTTTCCCCACATCATCTGCCGGTCGCCGGGGTGCACCAGGGCGGAGAAATCTTGCGCCCCGCCCTGGAATCCCCCCGGAGCGGCGCCGTGCAGGGCATGCACCTGGTCCGACCAGGTGATGGCGTCCTGCTCAACGTCCCACTCCCAGATGCCGATGTTGCCGGCCATGGCCGCGAGACGCAGGCGCTCCTCGGCGATGCGCAGGTTGTCCTGCGCTTCCTGCAGGGGCGACACGTCGGTGTTGGTGCCGAACCACTGGACCACCTGGCCGGCCGCGTCCTTGAGCGGGGCGACGAGGGTGAAAAACGGGCGGAAGCGGCCATCCTTGCCGCGCAGCGGAAAGGTCATCTGGAAAGGCTCGCCCGTCTCGATGGACCGCGTCCACAGCGCCAGCACCCGCGGCAACACCTTCGGGTCATGCACGCTCTGCCAGCCCCAGCCTTCCATTTCCTGTGGCGTCGATCCGGTGTAGTCGTACCAGCGATCGTTGTACCAGTGGATCGCGCCCTGCGGGTCGGCCATCCACGCGAGCTGCGGAATCGTATTGGCGAGCTGCTTCAGGCGCATCTCGCTGCCGCGAAGGTCGTGCTCGGCTTGCAGCCGGTCGGTCACGTCCTCGTGGATCAGCAAGACCTCGCTCACGGCGCCGTGGTCGTCCTTGATCGGATGAGCGAACGCTCGCACCCAGCGCGCCCGCCCCGGCTTGCCGAGCTCCGCGGGGTCGTAGCGCACGGCCGGCACCTCGATCGATTCACCCGCGAACGCGCGCCGCATCAGGGGCGCCACGCCGCGTGCCTCCAGTTGCGGATCGGTGAGGACGTTGTACTCGCCCAGGATGTACTCCTTGACCCCATCCCCGGGGGAGACCTGCCACAAAGCCTCCCAGGCCTTGTTGACGCGCAACGTGCGGCCATCGCTCGCCAGCAGTTGCAAGCTGAAAGGCGCCTGCTCGAACAGGGTCTCGAAACGGCGATCATGCGCGCTGAAGGCGGAGTTCATCGGACGGCGTAAAGGGTGGGACGGCTCAGGTTATCTCACTTCGCCTTGCCGATCACTGCGCGCAAACTGCCCTCCTGGCCCTCCAAGCGGCCCATGGGATCAATCATTCTCGGGATGGTATCTCCGCGCGTCGCTGTTTCGAATGCTCGAGCGCGCGTAGAGAACTGAAGCCGCCGCCATCAAGACGATTACGATCCCAAAGCCCGTGGCGAGCGTCAGTAGAATGCGGTCCGCTTCGCGGCGATCACCTGCAGCACGCGCTCGACGGCGATGTCCTGGTAGTAGCGGCCGGGATGCGAGCCGCCCTTGTCCTCGTAGGGCACCGCGGCAAAGCGATCGCGCCACGCATCCTGCTGGGCGAAAGTCCGCGCCCAGAGCTCGTCGGGCGTCGGATAGCTTGCCGTCTCCGTCTCGGCACCCGTCTGCATGTCGATGGCGTAGATGCCCTGCCCGTTGGTCGCATAGGCGAAGCGCACGGCCAGCTTGCCGCAGTAGTTCTTCGCTTGCGCCGTGCCCTCGGTCAGCGCCATGTCCCACGCCTTGGCCTCGATCACAGCGAGCTTGGTGTTGCGGTACTCGAGCACGCAGTCCACCTTCAGCGCCTTGCCGCGCCGCCCGAGGCCTTCGATACGCCCCGGCGTGATCAGGGCCTCGCGCCGAACGCGGCTCCCCTCGACCACGCCCCAACCCGCCGCCTTCAGCGCAGGGTCGATGTGCTCGGCGCGGGTTTCGGCTTCGTTCATGGGTTGCTGAGCTTGTAGCGCCCCGTTTTCTTGCTGCCGATCTTTTCCACCAGCCCGGCATCGAGGAGCGGACGCAGCAGATCCATGGCGCCCTGCCGCGAGATGGCCAGCGCGTCCCATAGCTCCGCAGGGGACAGGCTGCCGTGATCGCGCAGCAGCTTGAGCAATTGTTCCTGTCGCGGACGCAGCACCAGCTTCCCCTGCGACTTCACGTTGTATGACTGCACGCGGGTCCAAGCGCGCTCCAGTGTCTGGCGAAGACCCTCGGCGCAGTACTCCAGCCAGCCGGTGAGATCGTTGCCTGCCCGGCGCACCCCATCGAGCGCCTTGTAGTAAGCGGGACGATCCTCCCAGTAGTACTCGTCCACGGAGAAGATGTGATGGCTGTCGAAGCCGCGCCGATAGAGCTCCCACAGCGCCAGGGCACGGCCGGTGCGCCCGTTGCCGTCCGCGAACGGATGAATCCACTCGAACTGGTAGTGCAGGATGGCGGAGCTCAATACCGGCGATAGCGCAGCGGCCTTCTTGTTCCACCACTCCAGCAGTTCAAACATTTGTGGTGACACATCCTTGGCCGCGGGCGGAAAGTGCTTCCCGACACGGACGGCGATCATGCGATAGCGCCCCGCCTCGCCCTGATCCATCACGGTGTCCGCCAGCAAGCGATGTAGCTCGAAAATGTCCTCGTGGCGGATGACCTTCTTCTTCGCGTGCTTCTCCACGTAGCGCATCCCGGCGAAGTAGTTCAGCACCTCCCGCTTCGGAGGCGCGTCCACGGCCGACAGCTCGCGGCCCTCCTCCAGCGCGCGGACCTGTTCGAGGGTCAACGGATTGCCCTCGATGGCGGTAGAGGCGTGGCCGTTGCGCGTGCGGGTGTCCTTTTGCAGCGCCGGAATCCATGACAACTCCACCGCCGCGCCCTGGATCCGCTCCCGCAGCACGGCCACCTGCTCGACCCTGGAAAGCAGGTTGGGGGTAATGGTGAACTGCGGCTCGTAAGACATGATGCTTAGTCAAGCATCAGTCAAGTTTTGTGTCAAGTCGGCTAGAGCGTGCCGCTGAAGGCTTGGCAACCGGAAAACGAAGCCCTTAATTTGTTCGGTGCTGAGGTTCGGCTGTGCTGCGC
>JBDSRZ010000072.1:0-3550 GCA_039929025.1 Usitatibacter sp.
CCGGCCGATCCCGTCATGAGGGCGCGCGCGCGCCTCTTCCTGTTCCGTTTCGAGCAGGAGCTCTTCAACCACGTACAGACCCTCGAATCGGGCACGCAGAAGGCCCAGGAGAAGGCGCGGCTCTACATCCGCGAAAACCTGATCCAGATCGCGCCGATCTTCGTGAAGCAGAAGTACATGCTGGGCGAGGAGTTCTCGATGCTCGACGTGGCCATCGCCCCGCTCCTGTGGCGCCTGGACTACTACCAGATCCAGCTCAATAAGCCATCCGCCCCGCTTCTGAAGTACGCCGAACGGCTCTTCTCCAGACAGGCCTTTATCGACTCCATGACCGCCTCCGAGAAGGCGATGCGCAGGTAGACTTGCGCGCATGACCGACGTATCCACCAAACCCTACTTCATCCGAGCGATCTATGAGTGGTGCTCGGACTGCGGTTTCACGCCCTACCTGAGCGTGCGGGTGGACGAGCGCACCCGGGTGCCGATGGAGTACGTGAAGAATGGCGAAATCGTGCTCAACGTGAGCCTGAACGCCACCCGCAACCTCACCACCGACAACGAGCTGATCCAGTTCTCGGCCCGATTCAACGGGGTGTCGCGGGAGGTGAGCATCCCGGTGGACCGCGTGCAGGGAATCTTCGCTCGCGAGAATGGACAAGGCGCCTTCTTCACCGTCGAGGCGCTTTCGGCCGTTGCCGCCGTGCCGCCGGCAGGTCCGGAGGCGATCGAGGAGTCGGACGCGGAGCCTCCCAAGCCGCCGGTGGCCGGGAAGTCCCGCCTCAAGCTGGTGAAGTGACGCTGGACCCGATGCCGTCGTAACTCAGCTGGCCAGAGTAATCGCCTTGTAAGCGATAAGTCGTGGGTTCGAATCCCACCGACGGCTCCAACCCCCCGCGCGGTCAGCTCGATACCCGGGCGCGCACCAGCCGCTTGAGCGTGAGCCCCTGCGCCAGCATCGAGAACACCACGACGGCGTAGGTCATCGTAAGCAGCGTCGAGCGCAGCTCGCCCGACGGAAGCGAAAGCACGAGCGCGATGGAAATACCGCCGCGCAGCCCGCCCCAGGTGAGGATCGCGACCGTGCCGGATTCGAAGCGGCGCCGTCCGCCGGCCACTCCGAGCACCGCGGCCACGCTCACCCATCGCGAAGCGAGGACCGCGAGGATGGCCGCCGCGGCGAGCTCGAGGTGGCGATAGTCCAGCGCGACCACCAGGATTTCCAGCCCTACCAGCATGAAGAGGATGGCGTTCAGCATCTCGTCGACGATCTCCCAGAAGGTGTCGAGCTTGCCCCGCGTCACCTCGGACATGCCGTGCCGCCTGCCCACGCTGGCGATCACGAGCCCGGCGGCCACGATCGCGAGGGGGCCGGACATGTGCAGGGCGTTGGCGGCGGCGTACCCGCCCGCGGCGATCGCGAGCGTGACGAAGATCTCCACCGGATAGTCGTCGACGCTGCGCAGCATCAGGTATCCCAACCATCCGACCAGCAACCCGAACGCAATGCCGCCGGCCGCTTCGAGCGCGAAGGTCCCGGCGATGTGCAGCGCCGAGACGGGCGTGCCCGCCACCACGATGCCCGAAAGGGTGACGAACAGGACCACGCCGACCCCGTCGTTCACCAGGGACTCCCCGGACATCAGGGCTTCGAGCGATTCGGGGGCCTTGGCGCTGCGCAGGATCCCGATGACCGCGATGGGATCGGTAGGCGCGATGAGCGCACCGAAGAGCAGGGCCTGCATGAAGGTGAAATTCGCGCCGAGGAGCCGCGCCGCAGCGTAGACCAGGGCGCCGCAGGCGATCGTGGCGAGGAGAACCCCGACAGTCGCGAGGAGGATGATCGCCAGGCGCTGGTCGCGAAGGCGCCGCAGGTCCACGTGAAGCGCACCCGCGAAGAGCAGGAAAGGCAGGATGCCGTCCAGGAGCACGGCGCGGAAGTCGATCGCCCCGACGAGCGAGACGACGCTGCCCGTGTCGAGCGGGGTCCAGCGCAACAGTCCCAGCACCACGAGCGATCCGGCGATCGCCATCGCCATCAGCGCGATCGTGGGCGGCTGGTTCAGGAATCGGCGGTTCACGTATGTCGCCAGGGCGGCGAGCGTGATCGTGAGCGCGAGGAGGTCGGTCCAGGTCATGGCGCGGCGTGCGTCCTGTCAGGGGCGATGATACCGCGGCGCCGCACGGCGGCAGGGGCCGCGATTCTCATCTAAGCTTCGAGGACCCTTCCCCGCGCCACTCGTGAACAACCGATGAGCCGCTTCACGTCGTTGTGGGTCTCGATCCGGTCGAGCCTCTGGTTCGTGCCGACGACCATCGTCGCCGGCTCGATCGCGCTCGCGGTGGTGCTGGTGGAGCTCGAGAAGTACTACGACTTCCAGTGGGCGAGCGAGTATCCGCTGCTGTTCGGCGCGGGGGCGGAAGGTTCGCGCGGGATGCTCTCGACCATCGCGGGGTCGATGATCACGGTCGCAGGCGTCACCTTCTCGCTCACCATCTCCGCCCTGGTGACCGCCTCCGGACAATACACCTCGCGCATCCTGCGCAACTTCATGCGCGACCGCAGCAACCAGTTCGTGCTCGGGGCGTTCGTCGGCATCTTCGCGTACTGCCTGGTGGTCCTGCGGACCATCCGGGGCGGCGGCGAGGCGACCTTCGTGCCTTCGTTCGCAGTGTTCGTCGGGCTGCTCCTCTCCCTCCTGGGGATCGGGGTGCTGGTGTTCTTCATCCATCACATCGCGACCTCGATCCAGGCCTCGACCATCATCGCGCGGATCACCGAGGAGACGCTCAGCGCGATCGAAATCCACTATCCGGGAACGCTTGCCGAGGCGCACGGGACCCGCGAAGCGGTCCCCGAGGGGGAAAGCCCTTTCCGGGGCGCGGTGGAGGCGGCAGCGATGGGATACGTCCAGCGAATCGACACCGAGGCCATCCTCGACATCGGTCGCGAGCATGGCGCGGTGGTGAGCATGAACCTGCGTCCCGGGGAATTCGTCGCGGAGGGGGCGGCGCTGATGTGGATCGACGCGGGAGCCACCGTGGACGACGGAGTCCTGCGGCGCCTCCGGTCGGCGGTCTCCATCCGCCGCTTCCGCACCATCGACGAGGAATTCAGCTTCGGCATCCGCCAGCTCGTGGACATCGCCATCAAGGCCTTGTCCCCCGGGATCAACGACACCACCACCGCGATCATGTGCATCGACCACCTCGGCGCGGTGCTGGGGCGACTGGCGAGCCGGGAAATGCCGCTCGTCCACCGGTCGGCCGACGGCCGCGCGGTCCTTTTCACTCGCGGCCCGGGATTCGACGATATCCTCGACTCGGCCATCGACCAGATCCGCAACAGTGCCGGCAGGAACGTGGCGGTGCTGACGCACCTCGTGCGCGCCATCACCAGCGCCGCCACCTGCACGGCGAGCCCCTCGCGCAGCCAATGCCTCGAGCACCACCTGCGCCTCGTGGTCCGGCATGCGGACGGCGCGATTGCGGTGGACCACGACCGTGCGCTCTTCGCCACGGCGCTCGACGGCGCGATAGCGGCCCTCGGGGC
>JBDSRZ010000073.1:0-4497 GCA_039929025.1 Usitatibacter sp.
CTCGCGCCGCTCGGGCGCGACGTACTGGATGACGCTCGAGCCGATCAGCTCTTCCTGGCTGTAACCGCACAGCCGCACGATCGCTTCGTTGCAGTCGGTGATCACGCCGTTGTCGTGGAACACCACGCCCGCCTGCGCCGCCTCGGCGAACTTGCGCAGGCGCTCCTCGCTGTCGCGCATGGACTGCTCGGCGCGGCGGTGGCGGGTGATGTCGTGGATCAGCACCACCGCGGCCTCGATCCTGCCCTCGCCGTCGCGCTGCGGAAGCAGGTTCACCTCGAGCGTGCATCCGGCGCCCGAGGCGTCGATCATCGCGCGCTCGTAGGTGACGGCCTCGCCGCGCCGCGTACGCTCGACGTAGGGAGCGATCGCCGCATAGCTCCCGGGCCCGATCACTTCCTCCACGGTCTTGCCGAGGATGGTGTGCTCGTCCCACCCCCACATCCGCGCATAGGCCTTGTTCGCGAAGAGGCACCTGAGGTCCGAGGCCGCGAAATAGGCGATGAGCACCGGCACGTTGTCGGCGAGCATGCGGATCTGCTGCTCGCGGGCGAGCGCCATCAACTCCGCGGCGCGCTGCTCGGTGATGTCGTGGCAGGTGCCGAGATAACCGGTGAAGCGGCCACCCTCGTCGTTCAGCGGCACCGCCGCATGGTGGATCGAGCCGTAGGAGCCGTCCGCGCGGCGCAGCCGGTACTGGATCTCCAGCGGGCGGCGCAACCCGAGCGCCTCGTTCCACGCGCGCTCGACGGCGGAGCGGTCCTCCTGGTGCACCGAGGCCAGCCACGCGCGGCCACGTTCGGCATCGAGCGCCCGTCCGGTGTAGTCCTCCCAGGCCTGGTTCACGAAGATGCAATCGCCGCCCGAGTCGCTGCACCACACGAGGCTCGGAAGCGCGTCGAGCACCGCCGCCCGGATCACCGGGTCGTTCAGGGTGTCCGAGGCGGTGCGCACGAGCAGTCCATTACCGTTCATGGGTCGAAAAGCTAGCACAGCCCGCATATCAAGCCTGTCGAATATTCAGGGTGGCGAGTGCCGTCCGTCGGTCGAAAAGCGCCGCTCGTTCTCGTTCGGGGCCGGGCGTTACACTTGAAATCCGAAAAGGAGCATCTGCCATGCGCATTCTTCCGTTGGTGACCCTTCTGTGCGCCGCCCTGCCGGCGCTCGGTCAGGGACGCCTACCGCTCGATCGTGTGAAGCTTCCGCCGGGATTCTCGATCGAGGTGTTCGCCGAGAACGTGGACAACGCGCGCTCCATGGCCCTGGGCGAAAAGGACACGCTCTTCGTCGGCACGCGCTCGGCGGGCAAGCTGCACGCCATCCGCCACGACGGCAAGAAGGCGATCGAGGTCATCACCTTCGCCACCGGCCTCAACATGCCCAACGGGGTCGCATTCCGCGATGGCGCGCTGTACGTGGCCGAGGTGAGCAAGGTGACACGCTACGAGGCGATCGAGTCGAGCCTGCCGCGGCCGCCGAAGCCCGCGGTGGTGTACGACAAGTTTCCCGCCGACCGGCATCACGGGTGGAAATTCATCGCCTTCGGGCCCGACGGCTGGCTCTACGTACCGGTGGGGGCGCCGTGCAACATCTGCGAGATGCAGGATCCGTACGCCAGCATCACGCGCCTGAAGCCCGACGGCTCGGCGATGGAAGTCTTCGCGCGCGGGGTGCGCAATAGCGTGGGCTTCGACTGGCACCCGAAGTCGAAGGAGCTGTGGTTCACCGACAACGGCCGCGACAAGCTGGGCGACGACGTGCCGCCTGACGAGCTCAATTACGCGCCGAAGGCGGGGATGCACTTCGGCTATCCCTATTGCCATGGCGGCGACATCGCCGATCCCGAGTTCGGCGCGAAGCGCCCCTGCTCTGAATTCGCCGGGCCCGCGCAGCGCTTCGGCGCGCATGTCGCCTCGCTCGGCATGCGCTTCTATGCGGGCTCGATGTTCCCGGCCGAGTACCGCGACCGCATCTTCATCGCCGAGCACGGATCCTGGAATCGCTCCAAGAAAAGCGGCTATCGCGTGATGATGGCGACGGTCGAAGACGGCAAGGTGACGGAGCACAAGGTGTTCGCCGAAGGCTTCCTCGATGCGCCCTCCGATTCGGCATGGGGGCGTCCCGTGGACGTGCTGGTGATGCCCGATGGAGCCCTCCTCGTCTCCGACGACCACGCCAACGCCATCTATCGCATCAGCTACAAGCGCTGAGGCGCCTCACCGGGAAGCCTCGCGGCCCCGTCCCGGCTAACCCCGGGGCGAGGTCCTGATCGGCCGGATCGGGCGCACCTCGATCGAGCCCACGGCCGCGGGCGGGATTTGCGCGGCGAGCGCGATCGCCTCGTCCAGGTCCGTCGCCTCGATGAGGTAGAACCCGGCGAGCGCTTCCTTGGTTTCGGCGAACGGCCCGTCGGTCACCGAAACCTTGCCGGCCCGCACGCGCACCGTGGTCGCGGTCGCCACCGGCTCGAGCGCCTCCGAAGAAATGCAATGGCCGCTCGCGCGGATCGACTGGTCGTACTCGAGGCAGTGGCTGTCGGGCATCGACTGGATCGCCTGCTCCTCGCCGTAGACGAGGCAGAGGTATTTCACAGCGACGCCCCGTCGAAGTGCTGCACCTTCAACTGCTCGAGATCCACGCCGTCCAGGCAGCGCACGTTCACCGCGGCCGTGGCGTTGCCCTTGGGGTCCATGCCTTCGCCGTACGGGTGGATGCCGCACGTGGGGCAGAAGCGATGCTTGATCACGTGCTTGTTGAACATGTAGGTGGCAGCGGCTTCCTCCGGCGTGGTGAGGCGCAGCTGCGCGCGGGGCACGAACCACATCAGCATCCCCTTGCGGCGGCAGATGCTGCAGTTGCACGACATCGCGCCGTCCAGCTCGCCCTCGACCTCGAAGGCCACGGCTCCGCAGTGGCAGCTTCCCTTGTAGATCATCGTTTCATCCTCCTTTGGATTCGCGCACCGGCAGCGGCACGTTGCACACGTCGACGTGACCCGCCGGCTCCTTGTACCAATCATCCTTGCGGAAGCGCCGCCCCTCGACCAGCAGGCGGAAGGTATCGCTGTCGGTGCGCAGGGCCTCCAGCCGCAGCCGCTCGCCCGCGGGCACCTCGGAAGCGAAACGCGCGCTCGCGATCGGCGCGCGCTGCTCGGGCTTCTCGTAGAAACCCAGCGCGCCGGTGCCGCGCGGCAGCGTCGAGAGGAGCTCGATGCCGCGCACCACGCGGCCGACCAGCGTCACATTGCGGTCCAGGAGCCGCGGCGCATTGCCGATGATCGCGTAGAGCTCGGCGCCGTTGCCGGAGTCGGCTTCGTTGGCGCGCCCGGCCCCGACCATCGCGTAGCAGTGCACCAGCCAGGCCCGGCTGCCCTCGCGCGCGGCCGGAAAGCCCATCGAGAAGCCGGCTTCTGCGTACGTGTCGCGGTCCGTGAGCGCAGCGAACGCGAGACCGGCGCTCGCGCGGGTGAATTCCGGAGCGAGCGTCTTCTTCGCCGCTCCTAGATCCTTCTTCTCGTCCGGGTCTCCCCACTGCGCGACATAGTTGTCCTGCGCACGCACGATGGCGAGGCCGTCGAAGTAGCGCTGCCGGACGAGCGTGCGGATGTTCGCCACGTGTCGCGGCGCGAACGCGGGCGCGAGCTCGATCACCACGCGGCCCCCGGGAAGCTCCATGTAGAGCGTGTTCGCGGGATCGATGGCCCGCCAGTCGGCGGCGGGCGAAGATGCGAGCAGCTCGGCAAGCGGTTTCATCTTCGGGGCCTCGGCGGCCGGCGGCGCGGCACAGCCGGCCACGACGGTTGCCGCGAGGGCGGCGGCGATCAATCTCATCTCGTCCAAGGTGGCTCGCTTTCGGTATCGATCCGGTAACGGGTCGCTGCCTCCTTTGCGCGCTTGTCGCCTAGCGTGACGAGCGCGGCGAGCGCGATCGAATGGCGATCGACCTCGAAGAAGCGCCGCAGGTGCGCGCGGGTATCGCTGCGGCCGAAGCCGTCGGTGCCGAGCGTCACGTAATCGTCCTGGATCCAGGGGCGGATGAGGTCGGCGACGGCGCTCACGTAGTCGCAGGCGGCGATGACGGGGGTGCCATTTTTTGGGAGCTGCGACTGGACCCAGGAGCCACCCTCTCCCCGACCCTCTCCCAGGGGAGAGGGAGAAAAGCGGCGCGCACGAGAAATTTTCATCCCCTCGCGACGGAGCTCCGTGAAGCTCGTCACCGAATACACCTCGGCGGCGACTCCCCAATCCTTTTCCAGCAGGTCGGCGGCGGCGATCACCTCGTTCAGGATCGTGCCGGCGCCGAGGAGCCGCGCCTTGGCGCCTTTCGCTTCGCGCAGTCGATGCATGCCGCGCAGGATGCCTTCGGCCGCGCCTTCGGGCATCGAGGGCTGCGCGTAGCTCTCGTTCATCAGCGTGACGTAATAGAAGACGTCCTCCTGCGCGGCGAGCATCCGCCGCATGCCGTCCTCGATGATCACCGCGAGCTCGTAGGCGAAGC
>JBDSRZ010000074.1:0-25656 GCA_039929025.1 Usitatibacter sp.
GTGATGCGCAACTGCGCTTCGGGCCTGCAGGCGCTGGATTCGGCATTCGTGAACATTCTCGCCGGGCGCTCGCGCCTGGTGCTCGCCGGCGGCACCGACGCCATGACCCACGCGCCGCTGATGTACGGCCCGGTGATGGTGAACTGGCTCGCGCAGTGGTACGCCGCGAAGAGCGTCGCCCAGAAGGCCGGGCTCGCCGCGAAGTTCCGCCTCTCCAACCTGGCGCCCGTGATCGCGATCCTGCGTGGCCTCACCGACCCGATCGTGAAGATCTCGATGGGATCGACCGCGGAGATCGTCGCGAAACGCTTCGGCATCACTCGCCAGATGATGGACGAGTTCGCGGTGGAATCCCATCGCCGCGTGGCGTTCGCGCAGGACAACGGCCGGCTCACGGAAGTCGAGCCGATGTACGGGCCTGACGGCACCGTGTACTCGCTCGATGACGGCGTGCGGCGCGACTCCGCGGTCGACAAGCTCGCCAAGCTGAGGCCGGTCTTCGATCGCACCTACGGCAACGTGACCGCCGGCAACAGCTCCCAGATCACCGACGGTGCGGCGATGCTGGTTCTCGCCTCGGAAGACGTGCTGCGCGAGTACGACCTGAGGCCCCTCGGCCGCATCGTCGACACGCACTGGGGCGCGCTCGATCCCTCGGAGATGGGCCTGGGCCCGGTGCACGCGATCACGCCGCTCCTCATGCGCCACGGGTTGGGCCTATCCGACATGGACGCGATCGAGATCAACGAGGCTTTCGCCGCGCAGGTGCTGGGCTGCCTCGCCGCGTGGGAAAGCGAGAGCTATTGCAAGGAGCACCTCGGCCTCGACCGCGCCTTCGGCAAGGTGGACCGCGCGAAGCTGAACCAGGACGGCGGCGCCATCGCGCTCGGCCACCCGATCGGCGCCTCGGGCGCGCGCGTGGTGCTGCACGTGCTGAAGGTGCTCGAGCGCACCGGCGGCCAGCGCGGCGTGGCATCGCTGTGCATCGGCGGCGGGCAGGGCGGCGCCATGCTGGTGGAGCGCGTTTGATACTCGTCATCCCCGCGTGATACTCGTCGTCCCCGCGTGATACTCGTCATTTCCGCGTGATACTCGTCGTCCCCGCGTAGGCGGGGACCCAATCAAAATGTCCCAGGGATTCCTCTCGCGCATCGAGCTCGGCGCCGCCGGTATAAGACGGCTCCTCAACCTCTGGCCGCCCTTCCGCGGCGCCGGCATCCGCGTGCGCGAGATCGCGCCGGACTTCCGCTCGGCCACCGTGGAGCTGCGCATGCGGCTCCTCAACCGCAACTACGTCGGCACCCACTTCGGCGGATCGCTCTTCGCCATGACCGACCCGTTCTTCATGGTAATGATGATGAAGAACCTGGGCCCCGATTACCTCGTCTGGGACAAGCAGGGAACGGTGCGGTTCCTGAAGCCCGCCCGCGGCACCGTCACCGCCCGCTTCGAGATTGCCGAGGAGCGCATCGCCGAGGCGCGCCAGCACACCGAGGCGGGCGCGAAGTACGAGCCGGTGTTCAGGGTGGACATCGTCGATGCACAGGGCACCGTCGTCGCCGATGTCGAGAAGACGCTGTACATTCGGCGAAGGAAAGGCGATGTCTCCCCCGCGAAGGCGGGGGCCCGATTATTGGGTCCCCGCCTTCGCGGGGACGACAAGGTTATTCGCGGGGACGACAAGGTTATTCGCGGGGCCGACAAGATTAGAGGGGATTCATGGAACTCGAGCACTGGAAGCTGAGCGTCGATGCCGACAGCCTCGCCTGGCTCGCCTTCGACCGCGAAGGCCGCACCACCAACACTTTTTCGAGCGACGCGCTGCGCGAGTTGCGGCAGGTTTGCGAGCACCTGGTCTCGATGCCGCCCAAGGGGCTCGCGATCCTCTCGCTCAAGGAGAACGGCTTCGCGGCGGGCGCCGACATCGAGGAGTTCACGCGGCTCAAGGACGCCGAGGAGGCGATGGCCTTCACGGTGCTCGGCAACGAGGTCTTCGATCGCGTCGAGGCGCTGCCCTTCCCGACGGTGGCGCTGGTCCACGGCTTCTGCATGGGCGGGGGCACCGAGCTCACGCTCGCCTGCCGCTATCGCGTCATGGACGACGGGCCGAAGACGCGCATGGGACTGCCCGAGGTGCTGATCGGCATCGTCCCGGGATGGGGCGGCGCCAAACGCATGCCGCGGTTGATCGGTGCCGCCAACGCCCTCGACCTCATGCTCACCGGCCGCAGCGTCGATGGTCGCCGCGCGAAGAATCTGGGGCTCGTCGACGCGGTGACGCCGCGGCGCCACTTCGAGAATGCGGCGCGCAGGATTCTGCTCGACCCGCCGCGGCGCCAAAAGCCGCCGCTCGCCGCGGCAATCACCAACTGGCCGGGCGTGCGCTCGCTGGTGGCGAACATGTCGCGCAAGAAGGTCGCGCAGAAGGCGCGGCCCGACCACTACCCGGCGCCCTACGCGATCATCGACCTGTGGAAGGACTTCGGCGGCGATGTGCGCAACGTCCCGCGCGAGCATCCCGCCTCGATGGCGAGCCTCGCCGCGCACCCGACCACCAGGAACCTGATTCGCATCTTCGGGCTGCAGGACCGGCTGAAGGCGTTGGGGAAGTCGGGGAAAAAACCGGGGTCAGACCCCGCAAACCAGGCAACGGCAAAACCGGGGTCTGACCCCGAAACGGTGGCGGGTATCCGCCACCTGCACGTCATCGGGGCGGGCGCCATGGGCGGTGACATCGCGGCCTGGTGCGCGTTACGCGGCATCACGGTCACGCTGCAGGACCTCGCGCCCGAGCGCATCTCGCCCGCGGTGAAGCGCGGCGCGGAGCTCTACGGCAAGCGCCTCAAGCAGCCGCACCTGGTGCAGGCGGCGCTCGACCGGCTGATTCCGGATGTCGCCGGCAATGGTGTGGCCAAGGCCGACCTGGTGATCGAGGCGATCGTCGAGAACGCCGAGGTGAAGCGAAAGGTGTTCGCGCAAATCGAGCCCCGCATGAAGCCCACGGCGATCCTCGCCTCCAACACCTCGAGCATCCCGTTGCAGGACCTGGCGGGGGTGCTGAAGCGGCCCGAGCGCCTCGTCGGCATCCACTTCTTCAATCCGGTAGCTCAAATGCAGCTCGTGGAGATCGTGCGCGGCCCCCAGACATCGGAGGAAGTGATGCAGGCGGCCCAGGCCTTCGCGCGCCAGATCGACCGGCTGCCGCTGCCGTGCAAATCGGCGCCCGGCTTCCTCGTGAACCGTGTCCTGTCGCCCTACCTGCTGGAAGCGATGCTGCTCGTCGACGAAGGCATACCGCCGGAGACGATCGATGCGGCGATGGAGGATTTCGGCATGCCGATGGGTCCCATCGAGCTCGCCGACATGGTCGGGCTCGACATCGGCTGGGCGGTCGGCCAGGAGCTCGCGAAACCCGGCTCCCCGATCCCGAAGAAGCTGCAGTCGCTGGTCGAAGGCAAGAACTTCGGCAAGAAGACCGGGCGGGGTTTCTACAAGTGGGTCAACGGCAAGCCGCAGAAGTCGTCCATCGGGCCCGGCACCGTGGACCTCGGGGCGCTCGCCGACCGCATGGTGGCACCGGCGCTGAACGAGGCGGTCGCCTGCCTGCGCGAGCGCATCGTCGCCGATGGCGACCTGGTCGACGTCGGCATGATCTTCGGCACCGGCTTCGCGCCCCACCGCGGCGGGCCGATCGCCACCATCCGCGCGCGCGGCAAGCAGGAATGGCTCAAGGTGATGAACGAGCTGAAGGCCCACCACGGGCTGCGGTTCGAGCCGGATACCGGCTGGGATTCGATCTGAGCCCCGCGCTCTGCGCCGGGAACCGGCTTGCGGCCAAGCCATTCCGACGCGAATGAATCGCGAAGCGACCGCATCGGTGCCGATCGACGACGACGAATCGATCGCGAGCGTCTTTGCGAAGCGCGTGGCGGCAACGCCGGCCAAGGTGGCCTATGGCGAATTCGACGCCGAGACGAAGCAATGGCGCAGCCGCACCTGGGAGGAGGTCGCCGCGCTGGCCGGCCGCGTCGCGGCGGCGCTCGCGGCCGAAGGCCTCGCGCCCGGCGATCGCGTCGCCATCATGCTGCGCAACTGCGTCGAGTGGGTCGCTTTCGACATCGGGGCGTACAGGGCGGGGCTGGTGGTGGTCCCGCTCTACGTCGAGGATCGTCCCGAAAACTTCGGCTACATCCTCGGCGATGCCGGGGTCAAGGTGCTGCTGGTCGGCGGAGAGGAGCACTGGAAGCGCATCGGCGAGGTGCGCGACCTGGTTTCCGGCCTGCAGCGCATCGTGACCTTGAAGCCGGTGGGTGAAGCGGGAGATCCGCGGGTGGTCGCGTGGACGCAGTGGCTCGATTCCGGAGCGCAAACCAATCCGCACGCGGGCGATCAACGCCGCGGCGGCCACGACCTCGCCACCATTGTGTACACCTCCGGCACCACCGGCAAGCCCAAGGGCGTGATGCTCTCGCATCAGAACATGCTGCAGAACGTGAAGGCGGCCCTCGCGGTCTACGACGTCTATCCTGGCGACCTTTTCCTCTCGTTCCTGCCGCTGTCGCACATGTTCGAGCGTACCGTCGGCTGCTACCTCACGATGGTCGCGGGGTCGCAAGTGACCTTCGCGCGTTCGATCCAGCAGCTTTCCGAGGACTTCATCACGGTGCGCCCGACGATCATCGTCTCGGTGCCGCGCATCTTCGAGCGGCTCTACGCCGCGATCCAGGCGAGTCTCGAGTCGTCGCCGCCCGCGAAGCGCCGCATGTTCGAGCTCGCCCACCGCACCGGCTGGCGCGTCTTCGAATGGCGCCAGGGGCGTGCGGGCTTCAAGCCGCAGTTCCTGCTGTGGCCGCTTCTCAAGCCGCTCGTCGCCGACAAGCTGCTCGCACGCCTCGGCGGCAGGGTGCGCCTGTGCATCAGCGGCGGCGCGGCGCTGAGCGCGAGCATCTCCCATGCCTTCATCGGCCTGGGCGTGCCCATCTGCCAGGGATACGGGCTCACCGAAGCCGCGCCGATCGTGAGCGCGAACACTATCGAGCGCAACGAGCCGGCGAGCATCGGCATGCCGCTTCCCGGCGTGGAAGTGCGCCTGGGCGACAATTCGGTGCTCCAGGCTCGCGGGCCCAACGTGATGCTCGGGTACTGGGGCAATCCCGAAGCGACCGCCAGGGTGAAGGACGCCGAGGGCTGGCTCGACACCGGCGACCAGGCGAAATGGAAGGACGGCTTTCTCTACATCACCGGCCGCATCAAGGAAATCCTGGTTCTCGGCAACGGCGAGAAGGTGCCGCCGGTCGACATGGAGCTCGCGATCCTGCTCGACCCGCTGTTCGAGCAGGTGATGGTGATCGGCGAGGGGCAGCCCTACCTCACGGCGCTGGTGGTGCTGAACGCTGCCGAGGCCGCGAAGCTGGGCGCGGTGGACGAAAAGCTGGCCACGGGGCGCATCGCGGGGCTCATCAAGGGGTTCCCGGGCTACGCCCAGATCCGGCGGGTGGCGATCGTCGACGAGAAGTGGACGGTGGAAAATGGCCTGCTCACGCCGACCTTGAAGCTGCGGCGTGCGCAGGTGCTCGAACGCCATCGGGACCGCATCGAGGCACTCTACAAGGGACGTCGGCCATGAACGATTTCGCAGGAGCGGTGAATCACCAGGTGCGGCTGGCGGCGCGGCCCTCGGGGCTTCCGAAGCGCTCCGACTGGAGCTTCACCGAGGAGGCCGTGGGCGAGCCGGCGGACGGCCTGATGCTGGTGAAGGTGCGCTACATCTCGCTCGATCCGGCGATGCGCGGCTGGATGAACGAGGGCAAGTCGTACATCCGCCCGGTGCAGATCGGCGAGGTGATGCGCGCCGGCGCTGTGGGCGAGGTGCTGGCTTCGCGCAATCCCGCGTTCAAGCCGGGCGACTTCGTGGTCGGCAGCTTCGGCGTGCAGGAGTACGCGCTGACCGACGGCAAAGGGGTGAACCAGGTCGATGACCGCTTCGCGCCGCTGCCGGTCTATCTCGGTGTGCTCGGGATGCCGGGCATGACGGCCTATTTCGGGCTGCTCGACATCGGCAAGCCCAAAGCGGGCGAGACCGTCGTGGTGTCGGGTGCCGCGGGCGCGGTGGGCTCCGTGGTGGGCCAGATCGCGAAGATCCAGGGCTGCCGCGCGGTCGGCATCGCGGGCGGCGCCGACAAGTGCGCCTATCTCAAGGAGAAGCTCGGCTTCGATGAGGCGATCGACTACAAGTCGCAGGACGTGAAGGCCAGGTTGAAGGCCACCTGTCCGGACGGCATCCACGTCTACTTCGACAATGTCGGGGGCGACATCCTCGATGCGGCGCTCGCCTGCCTCGCGTTGCACGCGCGCATCGTCATCTGCGGCGCGATCTCGCAGTACAACGCGACCGAGGCCGTGAAGGGTCCGTCGAACTACCTCTCGCTGCTGGTGAACCGCGCCTCGATGACGGGAATGGTGGTGTTCGACTACGCGGCTCGCTACGGCGAGGCGGCGAAGAAAATGGCCGAGTGGATGGCGCAGGGAAAGCTGGTGGCGAAGGAAGACGTCGTGCCCGGAGGCATCGACGCATTCCCCGAAACGCTCCTCAAGCTCTTCCGCGGCGAGAATTTCGGCAAGCTGGTCCTGGAGGTCGCCCCGCGATGAAGGCCCTCATGTGTACGGAGCTGGGCGCGCTCGAGGCGCTGGCGGTCCAGGAATTCGCGTCGTTGAAGGCCGGGCCCGGGCAAGTGGTCATCGACGTGAAGGCGGCGGCGGCGAATTTCCCCGATGTCCTCATGGTCGAGGGCAAGTACCAGTTCAAGCCGCCAATGCCGTTCGCGCCCGGATGCGAGCTCGCGGGCCTTGTCAGGGAGGTGGGCGGGGGCGTGACGCACGTGAAGGTAGGCGACCCGGTGATCGCGATCGTGATGCACGGCGCCTTCGCGGAGGAGGCGCTCGCCGACGCGGCACGCGTGATCCCGCTCCCCGCCGGTCTCGACTTCGAGACGGCGGCCTCCTTCATGTTCACCTATTCGACCTCGTATCACGCGCTCAAGGATCGCGGGCATCTCATGCCGGGCGAGACGCTGCTGGTGCTGGGCGCCGCGGGCGGCGTCGGGATCGCCGCGGTGGAGCTCGGCAAGAAGATGGGCGCGAAGGTCATCGCGGCCGCCTCGACCGACGAGAAGCTCGCGGCGTGCGTGAGCCGCGGCGCCGATGCGACCATCAACTATGCGACCGAGGACCTGCGCGAGCGCATCAAGGTACTCACCGAGGGTCGCGGGGCCGACGTGATCTACGACCCGGTGGGCGGCGCCTACACGGAGCCGGCGCTGCGCGGTATTGCGTGGCGCGGCCGTTTTCTCGTAGTCGGATTCGCCAACGGCGAAATCCCGCGCATCCCGTTGAACCTCGCCCTCCTCAAGGGCTGCTCGATCGTGGGTGTCTTCTGGGGCGACTTCACCCGCAAGGAGCCCGAGGCGCACAAGGCGAACACGCGCCAGCTGGTGGAGTGGGTCGCCTCTGGCGAGCTTCGACCGCTCATCTCCGGGCGCTTTCCGCTCGCGCGCGGTGCCGAGGCGCTGCGCGCCGTCAAGGATCGAAAAGTCACGGGCAAGGTGCTCGTGTTGCCCGAGGTGGCCTCATGACCATGCTTCCCGAGGGCGATATGCCGGTGCTGCGCATCGTGCCGATGCCGGCGGACACCAACGCGCACGGCACCATTTTCGGCGGCTGGGTGATGGCGCAGGTCGATATCGCCGGCAGCATCCCCGCCTGGGAGCGCGCCCACGGTCCGGTCGTCACCGTCGCGGTGAACTCGTTCGTCTTCAAGGAGCCGGTGTTCGTCGGTGACCTGGTGAGCTTCTACGCACGCGTGCTCAAGGTCGGGCGCACCTCGATCACGGTGGACGTCGAGGTGTTCGCGCAGCGCGGCAGGAGCGGAACGCGCGAGGCGGTGAAGGTCACCGAAGCGCAGCTCACCTATGTCGCGGTCGACGAGCGACGGCAGCCGCGCAATGTGCCCCCGGAGGGCGGCGAGGGGCTGGTTCGCACGTAGAGTGGTGTGCCAAGAGTCATGGCTCCTCATCGGGGGCGCGGGGAATCCTGCTTTACGAGAGCGGCCCTCTTGTGTAACCTAGTGTGTGAGGAGGCACACATGGCGACCAATCTTTCGTTGGACCCCAAGCTCATCGAGCGAGCCCTGGAACTTAGCGGCGAGAAGACCAAGAAGGCGGCGGTGACCCGCGCGCTCGAGGAGTTCATCGCGCGTCGCCGTCAGAAGGGGCTGCTGGATCTGATGGGCAAGCTCGAGTGGGATGCCTCCTTCGCCCACAAGAAGGAGCGTTCGCGCAAGTGACGTTGCTCGTCGACACGAGCGTCTGGTCGCTCGCGCTGCGACGTGACTCGGCGGCATCGGTGCCGGAAGTCGAGGCCCTGAAGGGTGCGCTTCAGACCGGAGAGTCGGTGGTCACCACCGGCCTGGTGCTTCAGGAGTTGCTCCAGGGGTTTTCAGGGCCGAAGGATCGAAGCCGGATCATCGATCGCTTTGCCGCCCTTCCCCTCATCTCGCCCGACCGCCAGGATCACATCGACGCCGCGGCGCTTCGCAATCTCTGTCGTCGCGCCGGCGTTCAGGTCGGCACGATTGACGCCATCCTGACGCAGCTCTGCATCCGCTATGACCTGACGATGCTCACCACCGATGGCGATTTCTCCGGCATGGCCGCGCACACCTCGCTACGGATCTGGAAGGCGACTCGGTAGTCCGAGGCACTCCGCGATGGTTATGGAAAACGGCGTAGAATTCAAACGCTCGTTTGAATCCGTTTCCGGACCCAGCGGAGGCTCGAAATGACCGACACCACCCTCACCGCCACGATGCAGCACGCCCGCGGCGAGAAGCTCGCCCGGGAGATCACGGCGGCTTCCGTGTCGCAGCGCGTCCTCATCCGCAAGGCCGCCGTTCTCGGCGCGGGCGTGATGGGCGCGCAGATCGCGGCGCACCTCGCCAACGCCAACGTGCAGCCGTACCTCTTCGAGCTCGGCGCCGAAGGCAATGACAAGAGCGCCAACGCGAAGAAGGCGATCGACGCGCTCGCCAAGCAGAACCCCAGCCCGCTCGCCACCGCCGCCGTCCAGAAGCAGATCATCCCCGCGAACTACGACGAGCACCTGGCGCTGCTGGCCGAGTGCGACCTGGTGATCGAGGCCATCAGCGAGCGCATGGAATGGAAGAAGTCGCTTTTCGAAAGGGTCGCGCCGCACATCGGACCGAACGCGATCTTCGCTTCAAACACTTCCGGCCTTTCGATCACCGAGCTTTCCAAGACGCTGCCGGTCGCGCTCCGCACGCGGTTCTGCGGCATCCACTTCTTCAACCCGCCGCGTTACATGCGCCTGGTGGAGCTGGTGCCGACCGCGGAGAGCGATCCGGCGATCATGGACCGGCTCGAGACCTTCCTCACCACGACGCTCGGCAAGGGCGTGGTCCGCGCCAAGGACACGCCGAACTTCGTCGCCAATCGCGTCGGCGTGTTCTCGATGCTAGCCACCATGCATCACACGGCGGCGTTCAAGCTCGGCTTCGACGAGGTCGACGCGCTCACCGGGCCCGCCATCGGACGCGGCAAGAGCGCCACCTACCGCACCGCGGACGTCGTCGGCCTCGACACCATGGGCCACGTGATCAAGACGATGCACGACACCTTGCCCACCGACCCCTGGCACGCGCATTACGAGGCGCCGATGTTCCTCGCCGCGCTCATCGCCAAAGGCGCGCTTGGAGCCAAGACCAAGGCGGGCTTCTACACCAAGAAGGGCCGCGACATCCTCGTCATCGACGTTGCGAAGCAGGATTACCGTGCGCAGACGGGTGCCATCGCCGACGAGGTGCAGGCGATCCTCAAGGAGAAGTCGCCCGCGCAGCAGTTCGCGAAGCTGCGCGCCTCGTCCCATCCGCAGGCCCAGTTCCTGTGGGCGATCTTCCGCGATGTCTTCCATTACAGCGCGGTGCACCTGGCGGAGATCGCGCACTGCGCGCGCGACGTCGATTTCGCCGTGCGCTGGGGCTTCGGCTGGAAGCTGGGGCCGTTCGAGCTGTGGCAGGCGGCGGGATGGGAGCAAGTGGCGAAATGGATTGCCGAGGACATCGCCGCCGGCAAGACCATGGCCACGGCGCCGCTGCCGGCATGGGTTACGGACGGCCGCAAGGGCGTGCATTCCCCCGAAGGCTCCTATTCGGCCGAGTCCGGCCGGATGGTGCCGCGCTCGAAGCTTCCGGTCTACGCGCGCCAGCTCTTCCCCGAGATGGTCATCGGCGAAAGGCCGGCGGACCGCGGCACCACCGTCTTCGAGGACGAGGGTGTGCGCATGTGGCACCAGGGTGACGGGATCGCGATCGTCTCCTTCAAGAGCAAGATGCATTCACTGGGCACCGAAGTGCTGGCGGGCCTGTGCATGGCAATAGACCAGGCCGAGAAGAGCTTCGATGCACTGGTCATCTGGCACGAGGCGCCCTTCGCCGTCGGCGCCAACCTGAAGGCGGCGCTCGAGTCGCTCAAGGCGGGGCACTTCGACGAGCTCGAGCGGATGGTCGCCCTCTTTCAGCAGACTTCGCAGCGGCTCAAGTACAGCCTGGTGCCGACAGTTGCCGCGGTCGAGGGCATGGCGCTCGGCGGCGGCTGCGAGTTCGTGATGCACTCGCAGCGCGTGGTCGCGGCGCTGGAGAGCTACATCGGCCTGGTCGAGGTGGGCGTTGGGCTGCTGCCCGCCGGCGGCGGCCTCAAGGAATTCGCGCAGCGCTCGGCTGCATGGGCCCGGGGCGGCGACGCGTTCGCCGAGCTGGCGCGCGTCTTCCGCCAGATCGCCATGGGCGAGACCTCGAATAGCGCCGAGGACGCGCGCGAGCGTGGCTTCCTGAAATCCGCCGACCTCGTGGTGTTCCACCCGGCCGAGCTGCTGTACGTCGCCAAGCAGCAGGCGCGCGCGATGGCCGAGTCGGGGGTTCGCCCGCCGCTCGCGCCGACGCAGATCCCGGTGGCCGGCGACACCGGCATCGCCACCCTCAGGATGATGCTCGTCAACATGAAGGAGGGCGGCTTCATCTCCGAGCACGACTACGAAATCTCCTCGCGGATCGCGGAGGTTTTGTGTGGCGGGCCGGTGGAGCCCGGCAGTATGGTCGACGAGAAGTGGCTGCTCGACCTAGAGCGGCGCCACTTCGTCGAGCTGGCGAAGACGCCGAAGACCCAGGAGCGGATCGAGCACATGCTCAAGACCGGCAAGCCGTTGCGAAACTAATCGTCTCCCCGGCGCAGGCCGGGGCCCAATTGGATCCCGGCCTTCGCCGGGATGACTGGAGAACGTCATGACCAAGCAGGTCCAGGATGCCTACATCGTCGCCGCCATCCGCACGCCCGTTGGCAAGGCGCCGCGCGGCATGTTCCGCAACGTGCGTCCCGACGACATGCTCGCTCATGTGCTCAAGGGCGCGATCGCGCAGGTGCCGGGGCTCGATCCACACGACATCGGCGACGTGATCGTCGGCTGCGCGATGCCCGAGGCGGAGCAGGGCATGAACGTGGCACGCATCGGCGTGCTGCTGGCGGGCCTGCCGGATTCGGTGCCGGCGATGACGATCAACCGCTTCTGTTCCTCGGGCGTGCAGGCCGTGGCGCTGGCCGCCGACCGCATCCGCACGGGCGACGACGACGTGGTAATCGCCGCGGGCACCGAGTCGATGTCGATGGTGCCGATGATGGGCAACAAGATCGCCTTGAACGACGCCGTGTTCCAGGGTAACGAGCATGTGGCGATCGCCTATGGCATGGGCATCACCGCCGAGAATGTCGCGAAGCAATGGAAGGTCACTCGCGAGGAGCAGGACACCTTCGCGGTGGCGAGCCACCAGAAGGCGGCGAAGGCGATCGCCGGGGGCGACTTCCGGGAGGAGATCCTTCCCTACGAGATCGACAGCGCCACGCCGGATCTCGCCTCGGGGCAGGTCAATCACCGCAAGAAGGTCGCCGAGAACGACGAGGGCCCGCGTCCCGATTCCAGCCTCGAGAGCCTCGCCAAGCTGCGCACGGTGTTCGCGGCCAAAGGATCGGTCACGGCCGGCAACAGCTCGCAGATGTCCGACGGCGCCGCCGCGGTGATCCTGATGAGCGAGAAGGCGCTCAAGAAATACAACGTGAAGCCGCTCGCGCGCTTCGTGAACTTCGCGGTCGCCGGCGTCCCGCCCGAGATCATGGGCATCGGGCCGATCAAGGCGATCCCCAAGGTGCTCGCCGCCTCGGGGGTCAGGCTGGACCAGCTCGACTGGATCGAGCTGAACGAGGCCTTCGCGGCGCAGTCGCTCGCGGTGATCAAGGACCTCGGCATCGACCCGGAAAAGGTGAATCCGCAGGGGGGTGCCATCGCGCTCGGCCACCCGCTGGGCGCCACCGGCGCGATACGTACCGCAACGCTCGTCCACGGGATGAAACGCGCCGGGGCGAAGTACGGCATGGTGACGATGTGCATCGGTACCGGCATGGGCGCGGCGGGCCTTTTCGAGTCGCTCGCCTGAGGGCACAATAGCCGCAGAAAACGACCGGCAGCAGCCCCGCTTCGCGCTGCCAATAACGACTCACAACAGGAGAAGAGACAGATGAGAACCGCCTTCCGCCCCGCGGCCAAACCGCTTGTCGTCGCGATCGCGCTGCTGGGCGCGGCCCCGGCCTGGGCCCTGCAGTTCGAGCTGCCCAACGGCATCCGCGCGAACGTCGACACCACCGTGAGCTACGGCATCTCGGTACGTACCTCCGAGCGCGATCCGGCCCTGATCGGCATCGCCAACGGCGGCACCTCGCGCTCGGCGAACGAGGATGACGGCGACTTGAACTTCGACAAGAACAAGGCGTTCGCCAACCTCCTGAAGGCCACCGTCGATGCCGAGGTCAAGTGGCGCAATTTCGGCTTCTTCGGCCGCGGCAGCGCTTATTACGACTTCGACCTCCACGACAGCGACAAGCTGGGCCCCGTGGGCCGCAAGCGCCTCGGCAAGGACGTGGTCGGCCTGGACGGCTTCGTCTACGGCGCCTTCGACCTCGGCGGGCGCAACCTCAACGTGCGCGTCGGCCGGCAGGTGATCAGCTGGGGTGAGAGCACCTTCATCCCCAACGGCATCAACGTGATCAACGCGGTGGACGTTTCGAAGCTGCGTGTTCCGGGCTCGGAGCTCAAGGAAGCGTTCATTCCTACGACCGGCATCTGGTCCTCCTTCCAGATGACCAACGCCGCGACGATCGAGGGTTTCTACCTCACCAACCACGACAAGATCCGCCTCGATCCGCGCGGCTCCTACTTCTCCAACAACGACTTCGCCTCCGACGACGCGAATCGGGTGATCCTGTCCTTCGGCCGGCGCCGCGACGAGCACACGCCCCCGGGCAACCCGGTGCCGCCCGGCATTCCCACGCTGAGCGCCACCGCGGTCGCGCTCTATGGCCCGTACGATCCGGCCGCGAGCGTCTGGGCGCCGCGCAGCGCCGACCGGCCCCCGAGCGATGACGGCCAGTGGGGTGGGGCGCTTCGCTACCTCGCCCATGAGTTCAACAACACCGAACTCGGCGTGTACGCGATGAACTACCACAGCCGGATCCCGTTCTTCTCCGGCATCAAGGGCACGACCACCTCGCGGCTCACCGGCGGGCCGCTGATCGCGCCGATCTGCGCCACCGCGGCGTTGCGCGCACTTTGCGCAACCGGCACCGCCAACTACTTCGCCGAGTATCCGGAGGACATCAAGCTCTACGGCGTGAGCTTCAACACCCAGGGCCCGTTCGGCGTGGCGTTGCAGGGCGAGTACTCCTACCGTCCCAACCAGCCGCTGCAATACGCCACCCCCGAGCTGCTGCTCGCCTCCCTGGGCCTGCCGAACCTAGTGACCGGCTTTACCCAGATTCCCGGCGCGCCCGCAGGCGCCACGGCGGCCGCGTTGATTCCCGACGGAACCTACATGCAAGGCTGGAAGCGCGTGAAGGCGAGTCAGCTTCAGGTGACCGGCACCAAGTCGATGCCCAACATCCTGGGTGCTTCGCAGGGCGTGCTGGTCGGCGAGGCCGGCTTCAACTGGTTCCACAACCTGGGCAGCGAGGTGAAGTTCAACGGCCCGGCGGTGTTCCTGCCCGCGACCGCGTTCGGCGCGGTCCTCGCGAGCGCGTTCTCCACCCAGGCCCCGGAAAGCTTCCTCACCGAGTTCTCGTGGGGCTACCGGCTCTTGGGCAGGCTCGAATATGCCAACGCGCTGGCCGGCGGCAACCTCTCGCCGCGCCTTGCGTTCAACCACGACGTGAAGGGCGTGGGTCCCAACTTCAACCAATCGGTGAAGTCGGCCTCGGTCGGGGTGGCCTGGGACTACCAGCGCAAGTGGATCGTCGATCTGCAGTACACCGGCTACTTCGGCGGCCGCACCTATTGCGGCACCGACGTGCCGCCCGCGGGTTCGGCGGTGACCGCGGGCCAGTCGGCCAGCTGGTGCTCCAGCGCGAACCCCCTCAAGGACCGCGATTTCGCCTCGCTCGCCATCAGCTATTCGTTCTAGGGAAGCAGGACTTTCGCGAAGCCCTTTCCCACGTTCGCTCCCTCTGCCGCGGGCTCCGGCCTCGGAGTGGGAGAGGGTTGGGGAGAGGGTAATACACAACGACTAGGAGAAAACAAAATGCTGGCCACCACAAGAATCAAGCTCGTCGCGCTCGCGGTCGCTGCCGCCTACGCCGCGCCCGCCGCGGCGGAGCTTTCCGCCGCGGACCTCGCCAAGCTCGGCACCACGCTCACCCCGTTGGGCGGCGAGAAGGCGGCCAACGCGGCCGGCACGATCCCGGCATGGGACGGCGGGATCACCAAGCCGGTCGCCGGATTCCAGCTCGGCAAGCCCTATCCGGATCCGTATCCCCAGGACCGGCCGACCATCACCATCACCGGGGCGAACGCCGACCAGTACAAGGCACAGCTCTCGGACGGACAGAGGGCCATGCTGAAGAAGTACCCGACCTACAAGATGGTCGTTTACCCGACGCGGCGCTCCGCTTCCTCTCCCGAAGGCCACTACAAGGAAACCAGGGAGTGCGCGGCCAAGGCGAAGCTCGCCCCCGGGGGCAACGGCGTCACCGGTTGCATGGGCGGCATCCCGTTCCCGATCCCGAAGGACGGCAACGAGGCGATCTGGAACTCGCTGCTGCGCTATCGCGGCGACACGTACGCGATGAACTGGGCGCAGGCGGCGGTTACCCGCGGCGGCGACTACGCGATGGTGAAGTTCGAGTACGAGTACGACTTCTCCTACGGAAATCTCTCCAAGGCCGCGTCGCAGCGCGAGAACAACAAGATCCTGAACTACCTGCAGAGCACCACGGCGCCTGCGCGCCTCGCGGGCCAGATACTGCTGGTGCACGAGACCGTCGACCAGACCAAGGAGCCGCGCAGCGCCTGGACGTACAACCCCGGGCAGCGCCGCGTGCGCCTCGCGCCGAACGTCGCCTACGACAACCCCGGCACTGCCGCCGACGGGCTGCGCACCAACGACGATTTCGGCATGTACAACGGCGCCACCGACCGCTACGACTGGAAGCTCGTCGGCAAGCGCGAGATGTACGTTCCCTACAACTCGTACAAGCTCTCCGACCCCAAGGTGAAGTACTCCGAGATCCTCAAGCCCGGCCACATCAACCAGGACCTCCCGCGCTACGAGCTGCATCGCGTCTGGGTTGTCGAGGCCACGCTCAAGGCCGGCACCAGCCACATCTACACGAAGCGCGTGTTCTTCCTCGACGAGGACAGCTGGACCCCGCTGCTGTCCGACAAGTACGATGCACGCGGCGAGCTGTGGCGTTTCTCGGAGCAGCACAACGAGAACTGGTACAACGTGCCGATGACGTTCCCCACGGTGGAAGTGCACCACGACCTGCAGTCGGGCCGCTACATTGCCATGGGCTTGCGCAACGAGGAGAGCAAGATTTACGAGCCGATCAAGCGCACCCCCGGCGACTACACGCCATCGAACCTGCGCGGCACCGGCACTCGCTAGCCGCGCGGGTCCCTTGTCCCGCATGAAGAAGCTCTTCGGGGCCGCGGGATCCCTGATCCTGGCCGGCGCAGTCGCGACCCTGTTGCGCGGCCTCGAGCCCTTGGCGCATGCGGCGCCCGAGCCGGCGCAGTCGACGCCGGGGCCGCTCACCGCGACCACGATGCAGCGCCTGCTTCTGGCCGACGCGGTGCGCATGGGCAACCGCATCGTCGCCGTGGGCGATCGGGGCTATATCGTGCTGAGCGACGATGGCGGGGCGACCTGGAAGCGCGCGAAGAGCCCCGCGGCGCCGCTCCTGACGGCGGTTCGCTTCATCGACGCCAGGCGCGGCTGGGCCGTCGGGCATGATTCGGTGATCCTCACGACCGCGGACGGCGGCGAGACTTGGGCGCAGCAGTTTTCCGCGCCCGCCGAGAACCGGCCGCTCCTCGACGTGTTGTTCCTCGATGCCAATGCGGGCATCGCGGTCGGTGCCTATGGCGCGTATTACGAGACCGCGGATGGCGGCAAGACCTGGAACGACCGCAAGGCCTCCACCGACGACAAGCACCTCAATGCCATCGTGAACGCCGGCGAGGGCAAACTCGTCATCCTGGGCGAGGCGGGCACCATTCTCACGTCCCCCGATTCGGGCAAGACCTGGAAGCCGATCGCCTCGCCCTACAAGGGCTCGCTTTTCGGCGCCGTGCTGGCCGAGGACGGCGCCGTCGTCGCCTTCGGCATGCGCGGGCGGATCTTTCGTTCCGTCGACGCGGGCGCCACCTGGACGCAGGTCGACAACCCTTCTACCGCGACGCTCCTGGGCGGATCGAGCCTGCCCGGCGGCACGCTCGTAATCGCGGGGTCCGCGGGCACCGCGCTCGTGAGCCGCGACGGCGGCAAGTCGTTCGTGCCGCTCGCCAGCGGTACCACGCGTGCATTCTCCAAGGTGATCCTCGGCGCCCCCGACAGCCTCCTGCTGCTGGGCGAGGCCGGCGCGCGCAGCGTGGCGCTGCCCTCGGCGGTGAAGCGATGAGTCTCCAGCGGCTGATCCAGAAGGTCTCGTCGCTCGTCTTCGACCACCGCAAGGTGTGGCTCGCGGTGTTCTCGCTGATGACCGTGCTCTTCGCCGTTTCGGCCTCGCGCCTGGTAGTGGACGCCGGCTTCAACAAGATGGTGCCGCTCAGGCACGAGTACATGAAGGTGTACCGCGATTACGAGAAGGTCTTCGGCAGCGCCAATCGGGTCGCGATCGCCATCGTCCAGAAGGACGGCGACATCTACAACCAGGAGTTCATGGCGAAGCTGAAGGGCATCACCAACGATGTCTTCCTGCTGAACGGCGTCGACCGGCCCTCGGTCAAGTCGCTGTTCACGCCGAACACGCGTTTCATCGAGGTGATCGAGGAGGGATTCGCCGGCGGCAACGTGATCCCCGCGACCTTCCAGGGCACGGATGCGGACCTCGCCACCGTGCGCGCCAACGTGAACAAGTCGAACGAGGTCGGCCGCACCGTGGCCACCGATTTTTCAGGCGCGCTGGTGAGCGCGGGGCTGATGGAGATCGACCCGCAGACCGGGCAGCGCCTGAACTACTTCGACGTCGCCGCGAAGCTGGAGGCGCTTCGCGCCAAGTACGGGAGCGACCGCCACAGCCTGCACATCACCGGCTTCGCGAAGGCCGTGGGCGACATACGCGACGGTGCGCGCGGCGTGATCACCTTCTTCGGCGTGGCCTTCGTGATCACCCTCGCCCTGATGCTCTGGTTCGTGAAGGACCTGAAGCTCACGCTGGTGGCGCTCGCCGCCGCGATGATGCCGGTGCTCTGGCTGCTCGGCACGCTGCCGATCCTCGGGTTCGGCATCGATCCGCTGTCGATCCTCGTGCCGTTCCTCATCTTCTCCATCGGCGTATCCCACGCGGTGCAGATGACCAGGACCTGGGAGCACGAGGTGGTTTCGGGCGTGGACAGCCTCACCGCCGCGCGGCGCTCGTTCGCCAGGCTCTTCATCCCGGGCACGCTCGCGCTCCTCACCAACGTGCTCGGCTTTGCGGTGATCATGCTGATCCCGATCGACATCGTGCGCGAGCTGGGCATCACCGCCTCCCTCGGCGTCGCGTGGATGATCATCACCAACAAGATGCTGCTGCCGATCATGCTTTCGCACGTGAGCATGTCGAAGGGCGCGCTCGCGCGGCAGGCGTTCCATGAAGGCCGCACGCAGCGGTTCTGGAGGGCCGTGTCGCGCTGCGTGGAGCGCCCTCGTGCGATCGTGATCGTCGCCATCGCGACGGTGGTTCTCGTGGCCGGCCTCATCCAGGCCCACAACCTCAAGGTCGGCGACTACGGCATCGGCGTGCCGGAGCTTCGACCCGAATCGCGCTACAACCAGGACAACAAGAAGATCATCGAGAAGTTCGCCATCGGCGTGAATACGCTCGGCGTCGTCGCGCAGACGAAGAACGTGCAGGGCGCGTGCACCCAGTACGACGTGATGAGCACTATCGAGCGCTTCGACTGGTACATGCAGAACGTCCCCGGCTCGCAGTCGGTGGTCTCGCTGCCGGGCATGGCGAAGACGGTCAACGCCGGATTCAACGAAGGCAACATGAAGTGGCGGCAGCTGCCGCGCGACCCGCAGGTGATGGCGCAGAGCGTGACGCCCATAGACACCTCCACCGCGCTCCTCAATCCCGATTGCAGCGCGATGCAGGTGCTGGTGAACACCACCGACCAGCAGGGCGAGACGATCGCGCGCCTGGTAGCCGCAGTGAAGGACTTCGCCGCCACCCACAACAGCGACAAGCTCGAGTTCAAGCTCGCCACCGGCAACGTGGGCGTGATGGCGGCGACCAACGAGGCGGTGGACAAGGCGCGCTGGGAGATGAACTTCGCGATCTTCGGCGCGCTGCTCGCGATGTGCATGATCACTTTCCGCAGCCTTCGCGCCACGCTCTGCATCCTGATCCCGCTCGCGATCGTCTCCGTGCTCTGCGAGGCGCTGATGCCGGCGCTCGGCATCGGGCTCAAGGTCTCGACGCTGCCGGTGATCGCGCTCGGCGTGGGGGTGGGCGTCGACTACGGCATCTACCTCTACGACCGCATCGAGATCCACCTCGAGGAGGGCAAGGACCTCGGCTCCGCCTTCTATGAAGCGCTGAACGAGCGCGGCACCGCGATGGTGTTCACGGCGGTGACGATGACCATCGGCGTGGGGACCTGGGCGATGTCGGCCCTCAAGTTCCAGGCCGACATGGGCATCCTGCTTGCCTTCATGTTTTTCCTCAACATGCTGGGTGCGCTCTTCCTGCTGCCTGCGCTCGCGGCCTTCCTCCTCAAGCCGCACGCGCCGGGGCGGCCCTGAGCAGGTTGGGTTACTCAACCCGCACTTCGTCGCCTACGCGCACCATCCCCACTTTTTCCGTGACGAGGTTCATGCCGAACATCACCCCGAACTCCTTGCTTTCGCGGTAGGTCGCGAGCGTCGCGAGGGGCTCGGGCCCGGTCACTTCGCCCGTGGACTGGTCGGTGGTGGGCACCTGGCAGCGGCCGCACGGCTTGGCCGCGGCGAAGCTTGCCTGGCCGATGTGGATGCGCTTCCAGGCGTCCTCGGCGTAGGGCTCGGTGCCGGAGACGATCAGGTTCGGGCGGAAGCGGTTCATCGGCACCTCGGCCTGCTTGCGGGCCGTGAGCCGTGTGTTCAATTCCGCGAGCGACGCTTCCGCCGCAAGGAGATAGGCGTAGCCGTCGGCGAAGCCGACCAGCTTCCCCTCGCCGGCGTACTTCGTGTTCGACAGGCGCCGCGACTTGTCGGGCATGTACACCAGGCGGCACTCCATCGAGAGATAGTCGGAGAGCCATGCGTCGGCCTCACCGGAGACGGCGAGCGCGTCGCAGACCGCGTCCCATACGGTGACGCGCATCTTCGGCGCCGAAGGCGGAGGCGAGAGCGGGATGTCCAGCGGGTCCATGTCGGGCGCGGACAGGGTGAGGGCGCTCTTGCCGATCTGCGTCCAGATGGTCGCCATCTTCGGCAACTCGCGCTGCGAGATGAAATTGTCCTCGGTATCCACCACCATCCAGCGGCGGTCATGCTCGAGGCCGCGCTCGGTGCAGCGCCCCTGGGTGAGCGCGATCCCCTTCAAGCCCTTGACGGGGTAGACATTCAGGGCGGACAGCGTAAGGGGCATGGGCCAGTTCGACGTTGTGGATTTGAGCCGCTAAGGGTACCGTAATCCCTCTCGGCAACGACTATTTCTCTACCTTAAGGAGACGCCATGGCCCTGTGGGACAAGCTGATGACCGAGCTGGTCGACATCGTCGAGTGGCTCGACGACAGCAATGACACTCTCGCCTACCGCTTCGAGCGCTATCAGAACGAGATCAAGTACGGCGCGAAGCTGGTGGTGCGCGAAGGCCAGATGGCGGTGTTCATCAACGAGGGCCAGCTCGCCGACGTCTACAAGCCCGGCACCCACACCCTCACCACGCAGAACTTGCCGATCCTGGCCACGCTGCGCGGCTGGAAATACGGCTTCGAGAGCCCCTTCAAGGCGGAGGTCTACTTCGTCTCGACGCGCAAGTTCACCGACCTCAAGTGGGGCACCCCGGGGCCGGCGATGATGCGCGACAAGGACTTCGGCATGATCCGCGCGACCGCCTTCGGCCTCTACTCGATCCGCGTGAAGGAGCCGGGGATCTTCGTGAAGGACCTGGTCGGCACCGACAATCGCTTCACCACGCAGGAGATCCAGGAGAACCTGCGCGGCAAGATCGGCACCCGCATCAAGGAGCTGATGCCGAGCCTGGGCATCCCGGTGATCGAGCTGGAGGCCAAGGTGGTCGAGATGGGCAACCGCCTGCGCGAGGGCCTCACGCCAGATTTCGCCGCGATGGGCCTCGAGCTGGTCGAGGTGCAGGTCCAGGACGTGGGCCTACCCGAGGAGGTCGAGAAGGCGATCGACAAGCGCGGTGCCATCGCCGCCATCGGCAATATGCAGGCGTACACCCAGTACGAGACGGCCTCCTCGATCCGCGATGCGGCCAACAATCCCGGCGGCCTCGCCGGCGCCGGCGTGGGGCTCGGTGCGGGTGTCGCCATGGGCCAGGCGATGGCAGGCGCCCTCTCGGGTGGAGGGCAGGGCGGGAGCGCGATGCCGCCGCCGATTACGGCGACCGGATACCACGTCGCCGTGGGCCAGAACCAGACCGGTCCGTTCGAGGTGGGCGCGCTGCAGCAACAGGCGAGCGGCGGGCAGCTCAACCGCGACACGCTGGTGTGGAAGTCCGGCATGGCGCAGTGGACGAAGGCGGGCGAGGTGCCCGAGCTGGCGGTCCTGTTCACCAACTCCCCGCCGCCGATTCCGCGGTGACGCGGGAGTCCGCCTCTCCGGCCACACAGGGGCAGCGTGGCGCCGCGAACGATGCGGCGCCGCGCGATTTCATCAGGACCTTCCCCTGCGCCGGGTGCGGGGCGAAGCTCGCTTTCGCGCCGGGAACGCGCAGCCTCAGGTGCGAGGCCTGCGGCACCGAGAACGCGATTGCCGAGTCCGACGCGACCGTCGAGGAGATCGACTTCGACGCGCAGCTCGCGGCGCTCGAGAAGGGGGCCGAGACCTTCGAACAGGAAACGATCAAGTGCGAGAAGTGCGGCGCCGAGCAGCAACTGCCGCCGAACCACTTCGCGGCCGCCTGCACTTTCTGCGCGGCGCCCGTGGTGTCGAAGAGCTACGCGCGCCGCTCGATCAAGCCGCGCGCGATGATCCCGTTTCAAATCAACCGAGGCCGGGCCCAGGACGAGTTCCGGCGCTGGGTCGCAGGCCTGTGGCTCGCGCCCAAGGAGCTCAAGCGTTACGCGCAGAGCGATGCCGCGCTCGCCGGCACCTACCTGCCGTTCTGGACCTACGACTGCGCGACCGCGACCGCGTACTCGGGCGAGCGGGGCGAAGACTATTACACCAGCGAGGACTACACGACGCGCAACACAGCGGGCGAGACCGTCAGCGCGACGCGGCGGGTAAAGCAAACCCGCTGGGAGCCGGCTTCGGGCCACGTCGGGCATTTCCACGACGACGTGCTGGTGCTCGCCTCGCCCTCGCTGCCCGCCTCGCTGCGCGGCGCCGCGAGCGCGTGGAACCTGAAGGGGCTCGCGCCCTACCAGCCGGAATTCGTGAGCGGCTACCGCGCCGAGGCCTACCAGGTGGGGCTTCGCGAGGCTTTCCCGATCGCGAAGCAGGCCATCGATGCGGAGGTCATGGGCCTCGTCCGGCGCGACATCGGCGGCGACCAGCAGCGGGTGCAGCAGGTCTCCACGCGCTATGAAGGGGTGACCTTCAAGCACGTGCTGTTGCCCGTCTGGGTTTCCGCCTACCGCTTCCGCGACAAGACCTACCGCTTCCTGGTGAACGGGCAGACGGGCGAGGTCGCGGGCGAGAGCCCGCTGTCGTGGTTCAAGGTCACCTGGCTGGTTGTCGCCGTGATCGTGTTCCTGGTGATCGTGGCGATCTTCGGATCGCGCTGAAAACCGGGGTCCGACCCCGGTTTTCTAGCCGGCCTGCTGCACCATCGTGTCGCCGCCGGAGACCTCGAACTTGCCCGGGGCTTCCACGTTGAGCGTCTTCACCACGCCGTCGTCCACCAGCATCGAGAAGCGCTGGCAGCGCATGCCCATGCCGCGCGCGTTGAGATCGAGCCCGAGGCCCAGTTGCTGGGTGTATTGCGCGCTGCCGTCGCCCATGAAGCGGATCTTGCCGGCCGCCTTCTGGTCGCGCGCCCAGGCGCCCATCACGAACGGGTCGTTCACCGAGAAGCACCACACCTCGTCCACGCCCTTGGCCTTCAGCTGGTCGAGGTTCGCGAGGTAGCTCGGCACGTGCTTGGCCGAACAAGTGGGCGTGAAGGCGCCCGGCAGGCCGAAGATCGCGATCTTCTTGCCCTTCACCTGCTCCTCGACCTTGAAGGTGTTCGGGCCCACGCTGCAGCCGTTGCCCTCGACTTCGATGAATTCCTGCACCGTGCCCTCGGGAAGGCGGTCGCCGACTTTGATCGTCATGTCCTGTCTCCTGGTTGTTGAAGCGAAATCTAGAGTGCCGCAGCGGAGCCCGCGCGCCGGAAGCTCGCCGATGCCATCCGGGTTGACAGGTCCATCAACGTCCCCGCTCTACGGCGCGCCGCGCGATCCGGTCGATGAGACCCGGGGCGACGAGCTTGAGCCAAAGGCCTATTTTACCCCGCGCGGTCATCACCACTTCCCGCCGGCGCCGCTCGATCGCCTCGACGATGAGGCGGGCGCACTCTTCAACGCCCATCACCTCGCGCTCCTTCACCGGGCTCACCCGAATCGGCGACCCGTCGGGCCCGGTGGCGTTCTCGCGGATGCCGGTGGCGACGAAGCCGGGGTAGATCATCGTCACTGCCACCCCGGAATCGGCGAGCTCGATGCGCAGCGAGTCGAAGAAGCCCGTCATCGCGTGCTTCGAGGCACTGTAGCCGGTGCGCGTCGGCACCCCGGTGCGCCCGGCGAGGCTGGAGACGCCGACCAGCAAGCCCTTCGAGGCGCGCAGGTAGGGAAGGGCATGCCGCGTGCAGTACACCGCGCCCATGTAGTTCACGCGCATGATCCGCTCCAGGATCGAGAGGTCGTGGATGTCCTCGAAGCGCGCCCACATCGTCATGCCGGCGTTGTTGACCAGTACGTCGATACCGCCGAAGCCGAGCACCGCGCCCGATACCATCGCCTGGCAATCGTGCTCGACCGCGACGTCGGCCTTCACGGTCAGCACCTGGGCGCCGAGATTGCGGCATTCTCCGGCCACCGCCTCCAGCTCATGGAGGCCGCGCGCGGCGAGTACCAGCCGGGAGCCCCGGGCAGCGAGCTGCCTCGCCAGCTCCGCCCCGATGCCCTTGGAGGCCCCCGTGATCACTACCACCCTGTCCTTCATGGATTTCCTCTTCGTATCCTCTGTCATTGACGTTTAGAGGATACGGGAATATCCTCTAGAAACCTTGAGTAGAGGATACGAAAATGGCCGGGCCGCTCTATGCCAGACATTTCCCGGGACTCGCCGCGACCTACGCCGAGGTGGAAAACCACGCCCTCCACCAGACCGAAATCCTCGTGGGTACCCCCGGGTCGATAAGCGTCCGCGAGAATTCGAGCGGCTCGAAATTCTACGTAAGGCAATACTACGATTACCAGGGCGCCAAGAAAGACCAGTACATAACGGGCCACTTCGGGACCGCCGAGTCCGAGCGGCGGGCGCAGGACTGGAAGGGGCGCCTCGAGGAGGCCAGAGAGGTCCTCAAGCTGGTGCGCTTGCTGGCGAGGGAGGGTTACTGCGCGCTCCCGCCGAAGCACCTGGCCGCCCTGGCCCCGCTGACCAGGCACAGGATCTTCGACGCGGGCGCGGTACTTGTCGGCACTCATGCCTTCGAAGTCGTCGTGAACCGGCTGGGCATACGAGTCGCAGTATTCGCCACCGAGGACGTCGACATCGCGCGGCCCGGCAAACTGGCAATTCGGAAATTGCCCAAAGGAGGGCTGCTGGACCTGCTGCGCGAGTCGGGTATCGATTTCGTGGACGTGCCGCAACTCAGGCATCGGGATCCCCCGACGAGCTTCAAGGAGAAGGGCAGATCCCGCTTCACTTTCGACCTGCTCGTCCCCGCTTCCGGAAGCGAAATCGGAACACACTCGGTACCCGAATTGAATGCGCACGTCACGGCATTGCCGTTCCTCAAATACCTCGTCACCGAAACCCAGACAGGTGCCGCGATCTCCAGCCACGGAGTAGCGGCCGTTCGTGTTCCGGTTCCGGAACGCTTCGCCGTCCACAAGCTGATCGTCGCGCAGCTGAGGACGGGGCGTCCGGAAAAGACACAGAAGGATTTGAAGCAAGCGGCCGCCTTGATTGCTGCGCTCGGGGAGATTCATCCGGGAGCATTGGCCTCGGCGTTCGAGAAGACTCCCACCTCCAGCCGCAAGCACATTCGAAAATCGCTCTTGCAAGCACGGCCCCAGCTGGAGGCGCATCCCCAGGCCTGGGAGGAGATCGCCACGGCAGCCCGACTTTGACGACGCTCGCAGAGCGAGGGCCGCGCGCAGATCACTTGTCCGTCTTCGGATCGGGGATGTGGTTGAACGCGATGTGCAGCCCGCCGCGGTCGCGCGCCTTGTGCGCGCTCGCGAAGTAGACCGCCTGCTTGCCGAAGCGCGCATTGAGGCTGTCGAGGGTCGAATAGAGGCTCTTGGATTTCGCCTCCGATGCGAACAGCGTCCCGGTGCGCTTGTCCTCGGCGACGAGGTCGGAATAGGCCATGCCCACCTGCAGGATGGTGCGGCGGTCCTTCGGCCGCTTCGCCCACATCTTGTCGAGCGCGTGCAGGAAGGTCACGGTGTCCTGGGTGTCGACGAGGCGCATCTCCGCGTCCCAACGCGAGCCGTCGAGGTACTTGAGGCCGATGGACACCCGCGAGGCGTAATAGCCGGCCTTGCGCAACCGCATCGCCGCCTTCTGCACCAGGCGGTTCATGACCGCGAAGGCGTGCTCGGGATTGCGCCGCTCCGGGCCCAGCACGCTCGAATGCGAGATCGAGTGGGTGTCCGCCTCGGCCTCGTGCTGCTCC
>JBDSRZ010000075.1:0-6902 GCA_039929025.1 Usitatibacter sp.
CGGCGCAGCAGCAGGCGAAGGTCGTCGGCCGTCTCCGTGTCCTTGTCGATGGCGGTGGCGGCGCGCAGCAGATCCTTCAATTCGATCAGGGGGGGCGCTTTTCTGGCGTCAGGTCCGGGGTCTGCGAGGAATGTCTTTCCTCGGTCGGCGCTGAAGCGAAGCGCTCCCATGCGCGAGCCGTCATGGATCTCGAGCAACATGTCGAGGGAGGTTGCAGGCGTCGTGACTCCGCGCTTCCTGCGATCGCGGTTGATCACCATCTCGCCCCAACCGTCCGGCGCGCAATCCATGAAACAACCGAAGAGGACGGCCTTGCCTTGCGGAAAGTGGTGTCCTGGCGAAAGCGGCAAGGCCGGATCGATCTCGAAGCGATCGGCGCTCTCGAGCCACGAGGTGGCGTAGGCGAACTGGCACGCTTCCTTGCCACGGTCGGCGACAAAGGTGAGATCGCCCACGGGGACAGCGCTCTCGCCGAGGTAGACGCCGACGACGGTTTTCATTTCGAGGCCTTCGCCGCGTGCACGCGCTGCGGAAGGTTCTGGGTTTCGAGCAGCATGCCGCTGGCGTCGCGCTCGGGGTCGGCGAGGAGCGCCAGATTGGCCGACATGCCGAGGGCGTGAAGTGCCATTGCATAGGCGGCCATGGCTACACTGGGGTCGCCCTTCTCCACCCGTTGGTAGGTGCGCTTGGCGAGCCCAGTCCGCTCCAGCATGAGCGCCACTGGAATCCGTCGCCGGCGACGCGCAATGGCGATGCCGCGGCCCACGGCTTGCAGTTCGCGGGATACCGGCCGAGGCATGATGTCGATAGCCTTCATGGGATATTAAAATAGCCTATGTTAATTTGTAGGGCTATTATAGTATCCATTAAATTGAACGCAAGCCATCGTAGATGTGTCAGTCCCAGACCTAATCGCGGGATCGTTGGGCACGAGTTGCTCGGATTCGAATGAAATCGGTCCCGTCGACGAAGGCGAGGGCGGAGTAAGAGAAAGCCCATCTCGAAGGGGCCGCGTTTTACGCGAGCCTGCCCGGGCAACCCCCTACGGCATGCGTTTGTCTCGCTTGGCCTCGTACATCCGTCCATCCGCCTCCTTGACGAGGTCGTCCAGTGACCGGGGATTGCGGGGATCCCACCAGGCGAGACCGATGCTGAAGGCTAGTGGAGGCTCGGTGGCGCGCGTCGCGTTGTGGCGAACAAGGTTCTCCTCCAGGCGGTGTCGAACATTTTCACCGTCGCCTGCCGTGGCCGGAACGGCGCCGACCACGCAGAACTCGTCGCCACCCAGCCTGGCGATCACGTCCGAGTCCCGGAAGGAGCTACGAAAAAAGTCAGCGGCTCTCAGCAGCAGGCGGTCGCCTGCCTCGTGCCCCTGTTCGTCGTTGACGCGCTTCAACCCGTCGAGATCGAGAAAGAAAACCGCGACCATTGTCTTCTCCCGCGCGGCCGAACGAAGGACCTGGGCGGATAGGATCTCGTGACCTCGACGGTTGTAGAGCCCGGTCAGCGCATCGGTGAGCGACACCTTCTCGAGCGCGGCGAGCTGCGCTGCGCGGCTGCTTGCGAGCCTCTTGGACAGGAGGACCACCGTTCCCGAGGCGATACAGAGTACGACGAAGATCACCCAGGAGATCCACCGCGCAGGGCCCGCTAACGGAGCCAGCAACGCTTTTTCCGGGGCCGATAGCACCAGGCGCCAGGGCGTAGACTCGACGAGTGCCACTGCAAACCGCTCGACTTCGCCGGAGCCTGCATAGCGCCCTTCGGCTGCGGATGCGATCGCCTTCGACAGAGGTAGATCTCGTTGCTGCATCAAGTCGGCGGTTTGCGGTCCGACAAGGCTGCTGGCGATGGTGGCTGCGTTTGCGTCCACAAGATAAACGCGCGCGTTGGCGATTGGAACGATGCTCTTGAGATAGCTGCTCCCGAGAGTAGTGGTGGCAATGCTCAGAGCGCCACTGAATACTCGTCGACCGTGATCCGTCTCGATCGGGACGGCGAAGCCGACCACCGGGACGGAGCGTGCAGCCGACGAAACAACGTTCGAGACCGCCACCTGTCCCTCGAGCGCGGCGCGTAGGTGTTCATAGCGGGCGCCGAAGTCCCTGCCCACCACCTCGGAAGAAGGCGGCTCCACTGCCAACACGCGTCCTGCGTCATCCAGCAGGATTGCGGCGGGGAATCCAAGCCCCCGGGAAAAACGTGTGAATTGCTGCGCCGAGACGTTCCCACCAAGCTCGGCAGCAGCCTCCAGGCGCTCCCGCGCCAGCAAGTCCTTGACATACCCCGTCAGGAACTGCGAGCCGATCTCCGCGCGAATCCTGAAACGGTCGATCAGTTCTTTCTCGCCCTGGGCTTGACTGCGCACGAGTAGCGCGGACAAGCCGATCAAAAGCAGGAGCGAAACGGCACTTGCGGCGCGGCCCAGTAGCTTTCCGAAGTTGCGGGGCATTCTGGCGCTCAGGGCCCGCGTGGTGGCACGTACCGCATCGCCGTCCATTCCCGGCAACTGTATGTCCAGAAGGGTCCCTTTGGGGAGTCCCGGTGAGACTCCCGATAGAGGTGGCTTTGGTGCCACGCCCTGTAGCTCGCCTCGTCCGTCCAGAGGGCGAGGAGCCAGATTTCCTGCGCGGCATGGGCCGCCGGTGTCCTGTCGTGCATCGAGCCCTCGCGATGACTGCGCTTGGCGCGAAGTGCCGCAAGGCGCCTGAGACCGCAGTCTACGCCGGTGCTGTGACGTCCCGTCTTGCGGTTGGGGTCAAGCTCGTATTCGCGAATCGCAGGGCGGGCGAGCTGTTTGGCGCGTCGCGGGCGACGCACAGGAGTTTCCGGTCGGGCTGCGTGGCGAGGCTTACGTGGCCGGGCTCGGGGCATCCAATCGCCTGACCGCGACCTGGCGGTCACAGAGCTGCGAGATCGAATTGAAGTTTCCGCCCACCGAGGATCCGCTGCCGAACGTCGGCATCCACGCATGCAAGGGAGTCGCACGATGAAGATCATTGCCTGGTTGCCGGCCGCCGCCTTCGCGCTGGCCGATGCGACCCGCACCGGCGTCTGGGGCGACGGCGCCGGCAGCACCGGGACCGTGAGCGGCAGCGGGACGTTCGCGAATCACACTGTCCATGGCCGCATACCGCCGCGCCAGAACGTCCAGGCCAGAAGCTACAGCGATCTCATCATCGTCACCGTCACCTTCTGAGACGGCGCGCGATCAAGGCTCCCCGGCCGTGAAGGCGGGCGGTGCATTCAGCGGACGGCCGATACGAGTCGATCACCAAAGACACGCGGTTTGTGATCATTGGAAGTCAGGCGCTGCACGGCTCAGGCGTACATGTGCAGGCCGCCGTTCACCGAAAGGTTGGTGCCGGTGATGTAGGCGGCGCCATCGGAGGCGAGGAACGCCACCGCATCAGCGATCTCTTCCGGCCTCGCCAGCCGCCCGGCGGGAATCTCGGCGACGATCTTCTCGCGCACGTCCTCCCGGATCGCCATCACCATGTCGGTCTGTACATAACCCGGCGACACCGCGTTGACGGTCACGCCCTTCCTCACCACTTCCTGGGCGAGCGACTTGGTGAATCCGAGGATGCCGGCCTTGGCGGCGGCATAGTTGGTCTGGCCGAACTGGCCGCGCACGGCGTTGACCGACGAGATGTTGATCACCCGCCCCCAGCCGCGCTCGACCATGCCTTCGATCACGTGGCGAGTCACGTTGAAGACGCTGTCGAGGTTGGTGGAGATGACCGCATGCCAATGCTCCGGCGTCATCTTGCGGAAGGTGGAGTCGCGGGTGATCCCGGCACAGTTCACCAGGATCGCGACCGGGCCATGGTCGGATTCGATGGCGCGCACCATCGCGCCCATCGCCTCGAAGTCGGTCACGTCGCCCAGGGCGAGGGCCGAATGCTCCGCGAGGCCCGCCTCGGCCATCGCCCGCACCCAGCGCGCCTCGTCGCCGGGGACGTGGTAGTTGGCGACCACGAAATTGCCGTCGCGGGCAAGGCGCTTGCAGACCGCGGTGCCGATGCCGCCGGCGCCGCCGGTCACCAGCGCGATCTTCTTTTTTTCCATTTTCGTCGTCACCCCGGCGAAGGCCGGGGCCCAGTTGATTCAAGCGCCAAAAAAAACCCCAGGTAAACCTGGGGTTCGAAGCCTTTACCCGGTAAAGCGATAAAGGAGGAGGAGGGGTTTGCGTGGCCGCGTGATGCGGCTCACTTCCGATGCTTGGCGCCGGCCGCGGCTTTCACGCCGGCGTCGGTGAAGCTCGCCACGTGCTTGGCGGCCTTGGTGAAGCTGTCGAACGCAGCGGTGGTGGCCGCGAGCTGGGAGCGGATCGCCGCGACGGCGACGTCGCCGCCGGCGGGGGAGGAGCGGGCGGCCTGCTCGACGGTTTCCGAGACCGTCTGCTGGAAGCGCGCCATGCGCTCCTCGGCGAGACGCGAGTATTCGGATTGGGCCGTGGAAGCCACGTCGTAAAGACTGCGCGAGTAACCCATCAGGTTCTCGAGCGCGTTCTCGGCGATGCGGGTGCGCAGCGTGAAGAGCTCCTGGACGTCCTTGGCCCTGGCAACGGCGCGCGCGCTGAGGGCGGCCTGGGCGAAAGCGCCCTTGGTGTACTCGAGCTGCACGGCGATGGCGCGCTCGGCCCCATCCATGGAGATGCGGGTGGCGCGGACGGCGGCCTCGAGGCTCGCGCGGGACAGGTTGGTGATCGGGCTGGCGGTGGTCATTTTCGCGATTCCTGGCCGCGATGGTGCGGCGCAACAAATTCATTCTAGGAAGCCCAGGGACCCCTGTCAAGGTTATTTTGGTGCAACGCACCAGACTTGCTACCCCGCACCGCCGCATTCGCTCAAAATGTAATAAAATGAAGTACTTGAGGTGTACCCTTGGCTCCCAGGGGCGACCTCGCACACGAACCGTTTGATGTAGCGCAGCAATTCGAGAGGACCCAACGCCCATGGGCACGCCCCGGATCATCAAGAAGTATCCGAATCGCCGGCTCTACGACACGGAGACCTCGACCTACATCACGCTCACCGAGGTGAAGGCGCTGGTGCTCGAGTACAAGGAGTTCCAGGTGCAGGATGCGAAGACCGGCGACGACCTCACGCGCGCGATCCTCCTGCAGATCATCCTCGAGGAGGAGTCGGGCGGCGTGCCGATGTTCTCCACCGACATGCTCGCGAACATCATCCGTTACTACGGGCACTCGATGCAGGGCCTGATGGGCTCGTACCTCGAGCGCTCGATCTTCGCCTTTCACGAGGCGCAGAAGCGCTTCCAGTCGCAGGCGCCCACCATCTACGGCGAGATCCCGAAGGTGCCGTTCGTCGCCGGCCAGCCGATTCCCAACGTCATGGGCAATTACCTCGAGCAGGGCGCCAAGGCGGTGATCGACATGCAGGAGGAACTGCGCAACCAGGCTCTCAAGCTCTTCTCCGGCTTTCCTTATTCGGCGCCGGGCGCGGAAGGCGAGGCCGCGCCCGAGGAAAAGCCGGTCACGAAGGCGAAGGCTCCGCGCAAGAAGAAGGCCAGGTGAAATCCAGGAACCACGCGGTCCAGGGGTCAGACCCCCGGGGAAAGAATCCGTGACGCCAGGTAACCGGGGTCTGACCCCACAGCCGCGAGTCGGCTTCGTTTCCCTCGGCTGCCCCAAGGCGCTGGTCGATTCGGAAAACATCCTCACCCAGCTTCGTGCCGAGGGCTACGACATCGCGCCCAGCTACGAAGGCAGCGACCTGGTAGTGGTGAACACCTGCGGCTTCATCGACGCGGCGGTGAAGGAGTCGCTCGACGCGATCGGGGAAGCGCTCGCTGCCAACGGCAAGGTGATCGTCACCGGCTGCCTCGGCGCCAAGGGCGACATCGTGCGCGAGACGCACCCCAACGTGCTCGCGGTCACCGGCCCGCACGCACGCGACGAGGTGATGAATGTCGTGCACCAGCACCTGCCGCGCCCCCACGATCCGTTCACCGACCTCGTGCCCGCGCACGGCGTGAAGCTGACACCGAAGCATTACGCCTACCTGAAGATCTCCGAGGGCTGCAATCACCGCTGCGCCTTCTGCATCATCCCGTCGATGCGCGGCGACCTCGTGAGCCGGCCGATCGGCGACGTGATGAAGGAAGCCGAAAGCCTCGCCAGGTCCGGCGTGAAGGAGCTGCTGGTGATCTCCCAGGACACCAGCGCCTACGGAGTCGACGTGAAGTACCGCACCGGCTTCTGGGGCGGGCGTCCGGTGAGGACGCGCATGACGGAGCTCTGCGAGGCCCTGGGCGAGCTCGGCATCTGGGTGCGCCTGCACTACGTCTACCCCTACCCGCACGTGGACGAGGTGATCCCGCTGATGGCCGCGGGCAAGATCCTTCCCTACCTCGATGTGCCGTTCCAGCACGCGAGCCCGCGCATTCTCAAGCTGATGAAGCGCCCGGCCTCGTCGGAGAAGAACCTCGAGCGCATCCGCGCGTGGCGCGCGGCGTGCCCCGACATCACGGTGCGCTCGACATTCATCGCAGGCTTCCCCGGAGAGACAGAGGCGGAGTTCGAGGAGCTGCTCGACTTCCTGCGCGAGGCGGAGCTCGATCGCGTCGGCTGCTTCGCCTACTCGCCGGTCGAAGGCGCGAAGGCCAATGAGCTGCCCGATCCGCTGCCGGACGAGGTGCGCGAGGAGCGCCGCGCGCGCTTCATGGCGGTGCAGGCCGAGATCAGCCGCGCGAAGCTCGCGCGCAAGGTCGGGCGCGTTCTCGACGTGCTGGTGGACGAGATGGAGGGCACCGCGGCGATCGCGCGGAGCAGCGCCGACGCGCCGGAGATCGACGGCCTCGTCCGCGTGAAGGGTGCCCGCAAGGCAAAGCCGGGCGACTTCCTGCGGGTGAGGGTCACTGCAGCCGGCGAGCAC
>JBDSRZ010000076.1:0-3123 GCA_039929025.1 Usitatibacter sp.
GGTTGCAGACCGCGATTTCTTCGCTATTCGTATTGAGGGTAATCTCCGTGCAAAGGTTGGACGAGTGCACCACGCCGACGTGGCCCTGCGGGCTGCGGATGTTGGCCGCGTCCTTGAACGTGATCCAGGGGTGCCCGGTCTCGAAGAGCATCGTGAGCATGCGGCGCCAGAGGCTCTGCGCCGGCACCTTCTTGTGCAGCTTCAACTCCCCGCGCGCGGCCTTCTTCTCGTAGATCGTGTACGCCTCCTCGAACGCGATGCCGAACTTGTCGTGCAGGTCCGGCACGTCCGAGGGCGAGAATAGCGTCCACTCGCCGCCTTCCATCACGCGCTTCATGAAGAGATCGGGGATCCAGTTCGCGGTGTTCATGTCGTGCGTGCGGCGGCGGTCGTCGCCGGTGTTCTTGCGCAGTTCGAGGAACTCCTCGATGTCCAGATGCCACGTCTCGAGGTAGCAGCAGACCGCGCCCTTGCGTTTTCCGCCCTGATTCACCGCGACCGCGGTGTCATTGACGACCTTGAGGAACGGAACCACACCCTGGGATTTGCCATTCGTTCCCTTGATGTAGGAACCCAGCGCGCGCACCGGCGTCCAGTCGTTTCCGAGTCCGCCGGCGAACTTGCTGAGGAGCGCGTTTTCCTTGATGGCTTCATAGATCCCGTCCAGGTCGTCGGCCACCGTCGTGAGGTAGCAGGACGAAAGCTGGCTGCGCTGCGTCCCCGAATTGAAGAGGGTCGGCGTCGAGGACATGAAGTCGAAGGTCGACAGCACGTTGTAGAACTCGATCGCGCGGTCTTCGCGGTTGATCTCGTTCAGCGCGAGGCCCATCGAGACGCGCATGAAGAACGCCTGCGGCAGCTCGATCCGGTGGTCGTTCACGTGCAGGAAGTAGCGGTCGTAGAGCGTTTGCAGGCCGAGGTAGTTGAACTGCAGGTCGCGCTCGGGCTTCAACGCCGCGCCGAGGCGCTTGAGATCGTAGGAGGCGAGGCGCTCGTCGAGGAGCTGGGCTTTCACGCCCTGGCTGATGTAGGTCGGAAAGTATTCGGCGTAGCGCTGCGACATCTCGGCCTGCAGCACCTCTTCGCCCAGGACCTCGCGGCGGATGGTGTGCAGCAGCAGGCGCGCGGTCACGTAGGTGTAGTCGGGATCCTGCTCGATCAGCATGCGGGCGGCGAGGATGGCGCACTTGTGCACCTCCTCCAGCGGCACGCCGTCGTACAGGTCGCGCAGCGTGGCATCCATGATCTTCTTCGGGTCGACATCGGCGCCCAGGTGCTCGCAGGCCGAGGTGATGAGCACCTCGAGCTTGGCGGTGTCGAGCGGCTCCTTCGCCCCGCCGACCATCACGTTGATGCGGGGCTTCTGCGATTCGGCGGCTTCCTGGACGCGCTTGGCGCGCTCGCGCGCACGCTCGTCGCGATAGAGCACGTAGCTGCGGGCGACCTGGTGCTCGCCGGCACGCATCATCGCGAGCTCGACCTGGTCCTGCACGTCTTCGATATGGAAGGTGCCGCCGGCCGGATGGCGGCGCATGAGCGACTGGACCACGGCCTCGGTAAGCGCTTGCACCTTGTCGCGCACGCCGGCGCTCGCCGCGGCGGTATTGCCGGATACCGCGAGGAACGCCTTGGTCATGGCGACCGCGATCTTGTCCGGCTCGAAGCCCACGACCGAGCCATTGCGGCGGATGATCTTGTAATCCGCATATCTCTCCGGCGGCGTGGTGCCCTCCTCCCCGAGGATCTGGGTATCACCGATTGGGGGGGGCGCGGGAAGGATGTCGGATGCCAAACGCATGGGTGCGTCTCCTGTCTGTTTTCAGGCCCGGGTCGTGCTCCCCAGGGTTGGTGTGTACACAGGCTTCTTGGGCCTGCTAAGTCTCGGATTCTTTGTGCATAAGCCGGGATTTATCCCCCGGTTATCAACATCTTTTTAACCCACCAATCCACAACACCTAGTGGGCGGACAAGGTCTTGGGCACAAAGTCTAGTAAAGGAAAATGGGCAAAGCAAGAGACTTTTTCGTCTCTTTTTTCCTTTGCCGATTCAGGCGCTTGCGGGGGGTTCTTGCTGAAGTTTTGAGCAGTAGCTATTACGTGATAGACGCCCGAAAACGATCCCAATCAAACCAAGGACCTGGGTCGGTCTTGCGGTCCGGGGCAATGTCGCTGTGGCCGGCGATTGCGAGTTCTCCGTATCGCTCGAAGAGGGCTCTTATCAGCCCGGCGAGGGTTTCGTACTGAGGTTCGGCGAAGGGCACATCGTCCGCGCCTTCGAGCTCGACGCCGACGGAAAAGTCGTTGCACTTCTCGCGCCCCATCCATTGCGACGCCCCGGCGTGCCAGGCGCGCAGCTCGGTGGCGACGTACTGCACCAGCTCGCCATCGCGGCGGATGAGGAAATGCGACGACACGCGCAAGCCCTCGATTTCGGCGAAGAAAGGATGCGCCTGGGGATCCAGCCGGCCGAGGAAGAGGTCCTCGATCCACGGCCCGCCGAACTCTCCCGGCGGCAGCGAGATGTTGTGGATCACCAGCAGCGAAATCCGCTCACCCTCCGGGCGCTGGTCGTAGTTCGGGCTCGGCACCCACCGCGCCCCGGCGCACACGCCGGCCGCATCCAAATAAATGGTGTCAGAGTCGATTTTCCGCCCCGCGGAAATGGTGTCAGACACCATTTTTTAATTCGACTCCGACACCAATTTCAGTCGATCCCCAGCCGGTCCAGGCGGTAGCGCAGCGACCGGAAGGTGATGCCGAGGAGCTTGGCGGCGGCGGTCTTGTTGAAGCGCGTGGCCTCGAGGGCCTTCATGATCGCCTCGCGCTCGAGGGAGTCGAGGAACTCGTGCAGCGGCAGGCCGCGGGTGCCCAGCGCCCCGTCGAGGCTGGGCGCGCGGTCCCGGGAGGCGCTCTGCGTGAGGTAGAGGTCGTCGACGGTGATGGTGTTGTCGCTGCAGAGCGCGAGGGCGCGCTCGAGGATGTTCTCCAGCTCGCGCACGTTGCCGGGGAAGTCGTAGCGCTTGAGCGCCACCAGCGCATCGTCGGCGAGCTTCGGCGGCGCGTTGCCACTGTGGCGCGCGAGGCGGGCGAGCACCTGGTCCACCATGAGCGCGATGTCCTCGGG
>JBDSRZ010000077.1:0-8132 GCA_039929025.1 Usitatibacter sp.
GCTTGGCGAGGTCGAGCACCTGGTTGATGAGGCGCGTGAGGCGCTCGGACTCCTTGATGATCAGCCCGAGGAAGCGGTGCCGCTCGTGCTCGTCGATGTCGGGGTTGTCGTGCAGGATCTCCGAGAAGGCGCGGATCGAGGTGAGCGGCGTGCGCAGATCGTGGGTGACCGTGGAGACGAAGTCGTCCTTGAGGCGGTCGAGTTCCTGCAGGCGCAGGTTGGCAGCCTGCAGGCTCGCCGTCGCCTGCTCGAGCTCCTGCTGCTTTTCCTCGAGCTTGTGGCTGTAGGCAATCACCTGGGAGGCCTCGTCGATGATGCTCATGACCTCGTCGATGCCGAGAGGCTCCTCCTGCGTGACCGTCGCGACCATGGTGTGCGCCGAGGCCGCGCCGATCGTTCCGGCCAGCTGGATCTCGGCGAAATGAACCAGCTCGGCATCGGCCTCGAGGGCATCGATCGATTCGTGCCCGCGCTCCTGGGCATAGGCGCGGAAGAGATCGGCTGCGCGCGCCGGCCCGAGGAAGCGCCCGAGAAGCGTCTGCAGGGCCGAGGCCGAGGTCGTACCGCGCCAGATGCGCCCGCGCTCGCCTGTCTGGGTGAAGACGTCGACGAAAAGCGTCGCCTGGCTGTGCTCGGCGGCGCTCTGTCGGCCGAGCAGCGACACCAGCACGAACGCGCCGATGTTGGCGAACATGCTCCAGATCATCGCGTGGGTGATCTGGTCCAGGCCCGCCAGGCCGAAGAGGGCATCGGGACGCAGGAGCTCGATGCCGAAGGGCCCGCGCTCGAGAAAGCCGATGCCGAGCCATCCCGACTTGGCGAAGGCGGGCAGCAGCAGCGTGTAGAGCCAGACGGCAAATCCCGCGGTGAGGCCAGCGAGCGCGCCCAGCCGCGTGGCGCTCTTCCAGTAAAGCCCGCCGATCGCCACCGGAGCGAACTGCGCCACGGCGGCGAACGAGATGAGCCCGATGGAGACTAGCGCGTAGGCCTCGCCGGCGATGCGGAAATAGAAATAACCGAGCAGCAGGATGGCGACGATCGCGCCGCGGCGGATGTCCAGCAGCAGCGCGGTGAAGTCCGGGCGCCGCGCCAGGTCCAGCCACTTCCAGCGCAGCAGGATCGGCATCACCAGGTCGTTGCACACCATGGTCGAGAGCGCGATCGTTTCGACGATCACCATGCCGGTTGCCGCCGACAGGCCGCCGATGAACACCAGCAGCGCCAGGCCTTCCTGCTGGAACGCCATCGGCAGCGTGAGCACGAAGGTGTCCGCGTCGACGTCGCCCTGGGTGAAGGCGAGGCGCCCGCCGAAGGCGATCGGCAGCACGAAGATGTTGATCGCCAGCATGTAGAGCGGGAAGAGCCACACGGCCTTGCGCAGGTGCTTTTCGTCCACGTTCTCGATGACCGCGACCTGGAACTGGCGCGGCAGGAAGATGATCGCCAGCATCGAGAGCACCGTGAGCCACACCCAGCCGGCGTAGCCCACGCCCGCCTCCCCGAAGGGCGTCATCAGTCGCGCGAGCTCCGGGCGCTCCGCGGCGCGGCTGAAGAGGTCGCCCGGGCCGTTGAATATGCCGAAGGTGACGAAGGCGCCGACCGCCAGGAAGGCGATCATCTTCACCACCGCCTCGAAGGCGATCGCGGCCACCATCCCTTCGTGGCGCTCGCTCACGTCGAGCGTGCGCGTGCCGAACGCGACGGTGAAGAGCGCCATGAAGAGCGCCACGTAAAAGGCGGTGTCCTGCATGATCGCGACCGCCCCCACCTTCTGCGGCATCACGATCTCGGGATATTGCAGCAGGATCTGGAAGCTCGACGACACCGCCTTCAGCTGAAGCGAAATGTACGGCAGGATGCCGACCACCGCGATCACCGTCACCAGCCCGCCGAGCAGCGCGCTCTTGCCGTAGCGCGAAGCGATGAAATCGGCGAGCGACGTGATCCGGTTCACCTTGCTGATGCGGATGATCTTGCGCAGCACGAACCACCACAGCAGGATCATCAGCGTGGGGCCGATATAGATCGGCAGGAAACCCACGCCGTCGCTCGCCGCGCGCCCGACGCTGCCGTAGAAGGTCCACGCGGTGGCATAGACCGCGAGCGACAGGCTGTAGATTACCGGGGTGATGATCGAGCGCCCCGCAAGCGCTCGCGCGTCGGCGTAGTAGGCGATCGCGAAGAGCAGCCCGATGTAGCCGAACGACGCGGCGACGATCACCCATCCCTGGAGCACGCGCGCGCCCTCAGTCCTGCCGTTCCATGATCAGCGCCACCAGGGCGATCAGCAGCGCCCACGCCGCGAACAGGTACACGTAGATGAGGGGGATGCCGAAGACGGCCGCCCGCACGTTGAAGAGCGCCAGCAGCGGGAAGTTGAACAGCAGGCAGCCGAGCAGGAAGAGTCCCGCCAGCCGCTCGCCGCGGCGGCCTTTTTTCGCCACCGTGCCCTCCTCCCTCTCAGAGGTTCTGCTTCAGCTGCTCCAGTATTCCCGGGTTTTCGAGCGTGGAGACGTCCTGCGTGATCTCCTCTCCCTTGGCGATCGAGCGCAGCAGGCGCCGCATGATCTTTCCCGAGCGCGTCTTCGGCAGGTTGTCGCCGAAGCGGATGTCCTTGGGCTTGGCGATCGGGCCAATTTCCTTGCCGACCCAGTCGCGCAGCACCCTGGCGATGCGCAGGGCCTCGTCGCCGGTGGGACGCGCGCCCTTCAGCACCACGAACGCGCACACCGCCTCGCCGGTGAGGTCGTCGGGCCGTCCCACCACCGCCGCCTCCGCCACCAACTCGGTGTTCGCCACCAGCGCGGACTCGATCTCCATCGTTCCCAGGCGATGCCCCGAGACGTTGAGCACGTCGTCGATGCGACCCATGATCCGGTAGTAGCCGTCCTCGTCGGTGGAGGCGCCGTCGCCGGCGAGGTAAAGCTTTCCCTGGAACTCCTCGGGGTAATAACTCTTCTTGAAGCGCTCCGGGTCGCCCCAGATATTGCGGATCATCGAGGGCCACGGGCGCTTGATCACCAGGATGCCGCCTTTGCCGCGGCCAACCGGATGGCCGGTCTCGTCGACGATGTCGGTGAAGATCCCGGGCAGCGGCAGGGTGCACGAGCCGGGCTTCAGCGGGGTCACGCCCGGCAGGGGCGTGATCATGTGCCCGCCGGTCTCGGTCTGCCACCAGGTGTCGAGCACCGGACAGCGCGTCCCGCCGACCACGTTGTAGTACCACATCCACGCTTCCGGATTGATCGGCTCCCCCACGGTGCCCAGCAGGCGCAGGCTGCTCAGGTCGTACTGGGTCGGCAGGTCGCCGCCCGCCTTGATGAGCGAGCGGATAGCCGTGGGCGCCGTATAGAAGATGCTGACCTTGTGGTCCTGGATCATCTTCCAGAACCGCCCCGCATCGGGATAGGTCGGCACGCCCTCGAAGATCACGACGGTGGCGCCGACGCCGAGGGGCCCGTACGTCATGTAGGTGTGGCCCGTGATCCAGCCCACGTCCGCGGTGCACCAGTACACGTCCGTAGGCTTGTAGTCGAAGGTCCACTTCATCGTGCAGAGCGCGTGCAGCAGGTAGCCGCCCGTGGAGTGCTGCGCACCCTTCGGCTTCCCGGTGGAGCCCGAGGTGTGCAGGATGAAGAGCGGATGCTCGGCGTTCACCGCCGTGGGCGGGCAATCGGTCGGCTGGTCGCGCACCAGGTCGGCCCACCATTTGTCGCGGCCTTCCTTCATCGCCACCGCCGCGCCGGTGCGTTTGTAGACGACCACGTGGCGCACACTGTCGCAGCCGCCGAGCGCGATCGCCTCGTCGGCGGCGGGCTTCAGCGGGATCTCCTTGCCGCCGCGGAACTGGCCATCGGCGGTCACGACGATGCTCGCGCCCACGTCGACGATGCGCTCCTGCAGGCTCTTGGCGGAGAAGCCCGCGAACACCACCGCATGCGGGGCGCCGAGGCGCGCGCAGGCCTGCAGCGCGACCACCGCCTCGATCGACATCGGCATGTACACCAGCACGCGCTCGCCCTTCTGCAGGTCGAGCGTCTTCAAGCCGTTGGCGAGTTGGCAGACGCGATGGTAGAGCTCGCGGTAGGTGACCTTGGTCACCTTTCCGTCATCGGCTTCGAAAATGAGAGCGGTCTTTTCGGCCTGCGTCGGCAGATGACGGTCGATGCAATTCTCGGACGCGTTCAGCTCGCCGTCGTGAAACCACTTGAAGAACGGCGCATTCGACTCGTCGAGGATCCTGGTGAAGGGCTTCGACCACTTGATCTCGGCCCTGGCGTGCTTCGCCCAGAAGCCCTCGAAGTCCGTCTCGGCCTCGGCGCACATCGCCTTGTAGGCCGCCATCCCGGAAATGTTGGCGTTCTTCACAATCTCCGCCGCGGGCGGGAAAACGCGGGTTTCCTGAAGGACGGATTCGATCGTGCTCATGGGCGCGTTGCTCCTCTGCGATTGCGGCAAAGGCACAGCATAGCCGCAACTCCCGGCTATCCGGGAAAACCCTATCGCGCCGGGCCCGGTACGACCTCGAGCATGATCTTGCCGATGTGGCGGCTCGATTCCATCAGGCGATGCGCGTCGGCCACCTTGTCCAGCGGGAAGACCTCGTGGATCACGGGCCTTACTTCGCCGCGCTCGATCAGCGGCCAGACCTTCTCCAGCAGCGAGCGCGCGATCGCCGCCTTCTGCGCATCGGGGCGCGCGCGCAGGGTGGAGCCGGTGATGGTCTGGCGCTTCAGCATCAGGCGTGCGAAATCGACTTCGGCCTTCGCGCCCTGCAGGAACGCGATGAAGCCCAGCCGGCCCTCGGTGGCGAGCAGCCTCAGGTTCTTGTGGATGTACTCGCCGCCCACCATGTCGAGGATCACGTCGATGCCGGCCTTGCCGGCGATGGCGGCGATGGCGGCCTCGAAATCCTGCGTGCGGTAGTTGAACGCGTGGTGAGCGCCCATCTTCCTGCAGAAGGCGGCCTTCTCGTCGCTGCCGGCGGTCGTGAACACCGTGGCGCCGAAGGCCCGGGCGAGCTGGATCGCGGTGAGGCCGATGCCGCTCGAGCCGCCGTGCACGAGGAACGTGTCGCCGCGCTTGAGCTTCATCGTGTCGAACGCGTTCACCCAGACGGTGAAGAAGTTCTCCGGCAGCGCGCCGGCCTCGACAAGTCCCAGCCCGCGCGGAATCGGCAGGCAGTGCGCCGCGGGAACGGCGACGTATTCGGCATAGCCGCCGCCGGGGGTCAGCGCGCAGACCTGGTCGCCCAGCTTCCATTGGGTGACGTCCTTCCCGGCCGCGACCACGGTGCCGGAGACCTCGAGCCCCATCACCGGCGAGGCGCCGGCCGGTGGGTTGTACCGGCCCATGCGCTGCGCGACATCGGGGCGGTTCACCCCGGCGTAGGCGACCTGGATCAGGAGATCGGCCTCGCCCACCGCGGGCAGCGGGCCTTCGGCGACCTGCATCGCCTCCGGCGGGCCGGGGTTTGGCAGGTCGATGTAGCGCATCTTCTCGGGCAATTTCTGCATAGGAGCCGATCTCAGCGATTGACGTGCGCGATGATACGTCCCCTCACCATGCCGGCGAGCCGCGTGCGCGCGGCTTCGGTGCTCTCGCGCACATCCCTTGGGAAATACCCGGCCGCGCGCAGCGCATGGTGCGTTTGCCGAACGGGAAGCCCGGCTCGCCGGTTCAACCCGCGGCCAGGCGCGGCGCCAGGCGGCGCTCGGCCGCCTGCAGCGTGTTGCCAAGCAGCATCGTCACCGTCATCGGGCCCACGCCGCCGGGCACCGGCGTGATGTAGGAAGCCTTCCGCCGCACGCCCTCGAAGTCCACGTCGCCCACCAGTCGGCCGTCGGGAAGCCGATTGATGCCGACGTCGATCACCACGGCGCCGGTCTTCACCATCTGCGGCACGATCAGGTTGGGCACGCCGGCCGCGACCACCAGGATGTCGGCGAGCAGCGTGTACTGGCCCAGGTCGCGCGTCTTCACGTGGCAGATGGAGACGGTAGCTTCCCTCTTCAGCAGCATCATCGCCATCGGCTTGCCGACGATGTTGCTCGCGCCGACGACGACCACGTTGCGGCCCTCGACCTGGATCCCCTCGTACTCCAGCAGGCATTGCACGCCGTAGGGCGTGCACGGCGGGAAGATGGTGTCGCCGATGACGAGGCTGCCGACGTTGTACAGGTGGAAGCCGTCGACATCCTTGTCGAGCGCGACCGACTCCAGCACCCGGCGCAGGTCGAAACCCGGGGGCAGCGGCAGCTGCACGATCACGCCGTGGATGCGATCGTCGGCATTGAGCGCGTGGATGCGGGAGAGGACCTCGGCCTGCGCGCACCCGTGGGGAAAGCGATGCAGCTCCGAATGCATCCCCAGCTCGCGGCACGCGTTGGCCTTGTTGCGCACGTAGACCGCCGAGGCGGGATCGTCGCCGATGACGATCACCGCGAGCCCGGGCGTGACGCCCCGCGCCGCAAGGGCCTTCACGCGCAGGGCGTATCCCTGGCGCATGTGCCGGGCGACCGCGCGGCCGTCGATGATGCGAGCGCCGACCTCGGCTCGCGCGTTCACGCGACCTTCGCCACCGGCTGCGCGGACGCACTCGCGGCAATGCTTTCCTGCCAGCCGACGAGGTAAGCCGCGCGCGCATGGGTTGCAGCAACCTCCTCGATATAGCGGTTCTCCTGCGCGCGGCGCGCGACCAGCAGCGGATCGGACAGGTTCAGCGGGGCGAGACTCTGGTTCACGACCCATGCGAACGGCTCGATGGCCGCACGCCGCAGGTCCGCCTGCAACGCCGCCGCCTCGTGCACCGGCGTCGCCTCGGCGAGGGTGCAGAGGATGATGCGGGTGAAGTCCGGGTCGCGCAGGCGCGGCAGCAGGTTGCGCACCGCCTCGCTCACGCTCTTCGCCTGGCGCATCACCTCGCGATGGAAAGACTGCGCGGCATCGAGCAGCAGGATGGTGTGGCCGGTCGGCGCGGTGTCGATCACGACGAAGCGGTCGACCGCCTGGTCGACCACCCGCGCGAAGGCTTGGAACACGGCGATCTCCTCGGTGCAGGGCGAACTCAGGTCTTCCTTGAGCAGCGCGAGGCCGTTCGCATCGAGTTTCGCGCCGGTAGACCCCATCACCTCGTCGCGATAGCGCTGCACTTCGATCGCCGGGTCGATCTCGCCGAGGGTGAGGTTTTTCGGCAAACGGCCCACGGCCGCCGCGATATGGGCCGCGGGGTCGGTCGTGGTGAGATGGACCTGATGGCCGCGGCGCGCGAGCTCGAGGGCGATCGCCGCGGCGATCGTGGTCTTGCCCACGCCACCCTTGCCCATCGTCATCACCAGGCCGCGGCCCGCTGCCTCGAGATCTCCGATGAGCTGCTCCAGCGGCGGGAGTGCCCGCGGCTGCGCAACCCGTTCCATGCTGCCCGGCGATGCCGTGTCGCGGGAGAAGAATCCGCGCAGGGCCTCGACGCCGACCACCTGGCGTGGGCGAAGCGGGACGGTGGTGCGCGCGAGCGCGGCGATGCGAGGCGGCATGGCGGCGATCGCTTCGCGTCCGACGCGCTGCAGCGCCGCGGCCACCGGATCGGCGCCGCTCGCCTGGAAGACGCCGTTCAGCACCAGCATCTGGTTGCGCACCCCGATCTCGGCCAGCTCGGTGCTGGTGCGCTCCGCTTCATCGAGCGCGGTGCGCTCGGGGCGGCTCACCAGCACCATTGTCGTCGCCGCCGTGTCGGTGAGCATCGCCACCGCGGCGGCATAAAGATCCCGCTGCGCCACCATCCCTTGCAGCGGCCCCAGGCACGAGGTCCCCGCGGCGCTCGCGGCGATGAAGCCGCTCCATGCGGCCGGCAGCGCCAGCAGCCGCAGCGTGTGGCCGGTGGGGGCGGTGTCGAAGACGATGTGGTCGTAGCGCGCCGTCACACCCGCATCGCCGATCAGCTTGGCGAACTCGTCGAACGCGGCGATCTCCACTGTGCACGCGCCGGCCAGCTGCTCCTCGATGCTCGCCACCGCGTCGGCCGGCAGCAAGTCGCGGAAGGGCCCCACGACGCGTTCGCGGTAGGCCACGGCGGCGGCTTCGGGATCGACGTTCATCGCGTGCAGATTCGGTACCGCGGCGATCGCCACCGGGCC
>JBDSRZ010000078.1:0-3756 GCA_039929025.1 Usitatibacter sp.
CTGGAGCGGCAGAAGAGTCTCGAACTCTCGACCTCAACCTTGGCAAGGTTGCGCTCTACCAACTGAGCTACTGCCGCATAGGAGGCGAATTATAGCCGTTTTCGGGTGCCGGGAGCAACCCGCGCCGCGCTGCATCCCACGGAAACGCAAGGGAAAAAGAAGCCCCGCCGGGTCACTTCTCGTGAAGCGCGCCGGAGGCCCACGCCGCCTTCAGGTACACGACCATCGACCACAGCGTGATCATCGCCGCGGCCCAGATGAGCCACCGACCCGCCCAATTGGTATCCAGGAGTCCGAAGAGGAACCCGTTGTACAGCAGGAACGGGATGGCCACGAGCTGCGCGACCGTCTTGAACTTGCCGAGGATGTTCACCGCCACGCTCTTCGACTTGCCGATGTGCGCCATCCATTCGCGCAGCGCCGAGATGGTGATCTCGCGCCCGATGATGATGAGCGAGGCGAACGGATCCACCAGGTCCTTGTGGGTGAGCACGATGAGCGCGGCGGCGACCATCAGCTTGTCGGCCACGGGGTCCAGGAACGCGCCGAAAGACGTGGTCTGGTTCCAGCGCCGCGCGAGCCAGCCGTCCAGCCAGTCGGTCACCGCCGCGATGATGAAGATCCACATGGCGATGAGGTTCTTGTTGGCGGCGCTCAGCCAGTCCTCGGGCAGATAGAGCACCGCCACGAAAAGCGGGATCGCGACGATCCGGCACCAGGTGAGGAAGAGCGGGAAGTTGAAGCGAACGGCCACAGCTAGTGCAATTCCTGGTAGATGCGTTCGGCCAGTTTACGGCTGATGCCCTCGACGCGGGCGAGGTCGTCGACACCGGCCGCCAATACTCCCTGCAAGCCGCCGAAGTGCTCGAGCAATGCCTGCCGCCGGCGCGGCCCCACGGCGGAGATCTCCTCGAGGCGTGAGGCGGTGCGCGCCTTGCCGCGGCGCGCGCGGTGTCCGGTAATCGCGAAGCGATGCGCCTCGTCGCGAATCTGCTGGATGAGATGCAGCGCCGGATGGTCGGGCGGAAGCCTCCTCGGCTCCTCCTCGTCGGGAAAGAACAACTGCTCCATCCCGGCCTTGCGCTCCACGCCCTTGGCCACACCGATCATGCGGATCTGGTGCAGGCCCAGGTCTCCCATCACGCCCCGCGCGGCATTGAGCTGCCCGAGCCCGCCATCGATCAGTACCAGGTCCGGCGTCTTCCCCTCTCCCGCGTCGGCGAGCTTGCGATAGCGCTTGTCGAGCGCGAAGCGCATCGCGCCGTAGTCGTCGCCCGGCTCCACGCCCTTCACGTTGTAGCGCCGGTACTCGGAGTTCTGCATCGCGCCGCGGTCGTAGACGACGCACGAGGCGATGGGCGCTTCGCCCATGGTGTGGCTGATGTCGAAACACTCGATCCGTCCGATGGGCTGCTCGACCCCGAGCCACTCCTGCAGCGCGGCCACCCTCGCCTCCTGGGTCGCCTGCGCCGAGAGCCGTTGGCCGATGGCGAGCGAAGCGTTCTGGCGCGCCATCTCGAGCCAGGTGCGCGACTCGCCGATGGGACGCGAGACGATCTTCACCGGGCGGCCCGCGAGCGCTCCGAGAATCCCCTCCATCTCGGGGGGCTTGTCGAGCTGGTCGGCAACGATGCGACCGGGGATGGGCTGCGCCGCGTAGTGCTGCTCCATGAAGGCTTCGAGCACCGTGCACGCGTCGGTGCCCGCCGCGTTTTGCGGGAAGAAGCTGCGGTCGCCGAGATGCCGGCCGCCGCGGATCATCGCGAGCGTCACGCACCACACGCCCTCGCGCTCCACCACCACGATCGCGTCGGTGTCGCCGGCGCCCGTCGACTCGACCGCCTGGCCCGAGAGGATGCGCTGCAGGATGCGGATCTGGTCGCGATAGCCGGCGGCCTCCTCGTACTGCAGCGCCTCCGCCGCCGCGTTCATCTGCGCGCTGAGCTCGTTGATGACGTCGGTCTCCTTGCCCTCGAGGAACTGCGCGGCGTGATCGACGTCGCGGTTGTAGTCCTCGGCGGCGATCCTGCCGACGCACGGCGCCGAGCAGCGCCCGATCTGGTGCAACAGGCAGGGGCGCGAGCGATGCGCGAACACGGTGTCGTCGCAAGTGCGCAGGTGGAAGACGCGCTGCAGGTGGCCGATGGTGTCGCGGATCGACCAGGCGCTCGGATACGGGCCGAAATAGCGGTTGCCCTTGGTGTGCGCGCCCCGATAGAAGCGGATCTGCGGGTAGTGGTGGCCGGTAACGAGGATGTAGCCGTAGCTCTTGTCGTCGCGGAAGAGGACGTTGTAGCGGGGGCTCAAGCTCTTGATGAGGTTGTTCTCGAGCAGCAGCGCCTCGGCCTCGGTGCGCGTGACCGTGGTCTCCGCCCCCGCGATCTGCGAGACCATCATCGTGGTGCGCGGGCTCGGCTGCGACTTATGGAAGTACGAGGAGACGCGCTTCTTCAGGTCGCCGGCCTTGCCGACATAGATCACGTCGCCGCCGGCGTTCCTGAAGCGGTAGACGCCCGGCAACGCGGGCAGGCTCGCCAGCAGCTCCGCGGAATCGAAAGGCCTGGGGTCTGACCCCGGTTTCACGACGGCCGGACGCGCGCCAGGTTCTCCGTCGCGGCAAGGTAGGCCGCGTTCGCCTCGAGCGCCGCGGTCGCGATCGCGCGGCCGCGCATCTTCTGCAGCCGCTGGGCGAGTGTCGGCGCGATCGGACGGCGTTCGAGGCCTTCGAGCATCGTGTCCTGGGCCCGCGGGTCGTTGCAGAGCAGGACCATGTCGCAGCCCGCGTTCAACGCGGCGTTCGCGCGCGCGACCACGCCGCCCGCGGAGCTCGCGCCTTCCATGGACAGGTCGTCGGAGAAGATGAGGCCCTGGAAGCCCAGCTTCTCGCGCAGGATCTTCTGCAGCCACACGGTCGAGAAGCCGGCGGGTTTCGTGTCCACCTTCGGGTAGATCACGTGCGCCGGCATGATGCCGCCCATGCGTTGTTGCGCAGCACCGGCAGCATTCGAAGACCGCGCGAGGCGCTGGAACGGCAGCAGGTCGGCGGCGTTGATCGCGGCGAGCGTGCGGTTGTCCACCGGGACTTCGAGGTGGGAATCGGCGCGCACGAACCCATGACCGGGGAAGTGCTTGCCGACGCTCGCCATGCCCGCGGCGTTGAGGCCCGCCTGCAGCGCCTCGGCGAGCACCGCGATGGTATGCGGATCGGAGTGGAATGCACGGTCGCCGATGACGCCCGACTCGCCATAGTCGACGTCCAGCACCGGGGCGAAGGTGAAATCCACGCCGTGCGCCTGCAGCTCGCTCGCGATCACGAAGCCGCAGCCGCGCGCGGCGGCGAGCGCCTGCGCGGGATGGTGGTCCCAGAGCTTGCCGATCGCCCGCATCGGCGGGATGGCGGTGAAGCCGTGCCTGAAGCGCTGCACGCGCCCGCCCTCGTGATCCACCGCGATCGCGAGCTGCGGCGAACGCAGCTCCCGGATCGACTGCGTGAGCTGGATCAGCTGCAGCGGTGCCGAGAAGTTGCGCGCGAAGAGGATCACGCCGCCCACCTGCGGATGCTGCAGGCGCTCGATGTCTTCGGGTGTGAGCTCGAGGCCCGCGACATCCACCATCGCCGGACCCAGCCTCATGCTCCCTCTGCCTTGGGAGAGGGCCGGGGTGAGGGTCCCTCCAACACGACGAACGCCACCGCCACGCCCGCATCGTCGGTGAGCGAGACGTGGGAGCGGGTGACGCCCATCGCCTCGAGGTGGC
>JBDSRZ010000079.1:0-5269 GCA_039929025.1 Usitatibacter sp.
CGCGTTTTGACGCTCCGCGACAGGAGGTGCTAGCGTGGGGCGATGGCTACCGTCCTTCCCGGCACCACCGCGCACGCTTCGCAAGCCCCGACCTCCACCGACATCCTCGGCGACTACTGGCCCGGCATCCAGATCTACTACCCGCCGGTCAAGTACGCGCCCTCGCTCGGCATCTACGAAGACCTCGAGCAGGCGGCGCAGCGCTTCCGCAAGCACGGCTGGAATACCACCGCGCACACGCTCCTCTTCGACCTCGAGGACGGCTGCCGGCAAAAGGAGATGAGCCGCGAGCTCTTGCGCCGCGAGCTGCCGAACCTGCCGCGCAAGAAGGAGGTGCAGATCGCGGTGCGCATCAATCCCTTCCGCACCGATGAATACGAGCTGGACCTCAAGCTGGTGCGCGACCTGGCCGATCACTTCGACGTCGTGATGCTCGCCAAGGCGGGGGAAGCCTACGGCGCGCCGGAGATCCGCGACCTCTCGGCGGTGCTGGCGGGGCTCAACCACCGCATGACGATCCAGCCGATCATCGAGCATCCCAAATCGCTCAAGATCGCCCCCGACCTGATGCAGTACTCGACGGTGAAGCACGTGGTCTTCGGCATCCACGACTTCTCCAAGGCGATGGGGATTCAGATCACGCCGCGCAACTGGACCGAGGAACTCAAGTTCTACCTGCACGACATCCTCTTCGAGGCGCGCATCGCCGGCAAGGGCGTGATCGGCGCGGTCGAAACGCTGATCGGCACCTCCACGATGCCCGAGGAGTTCGTGGAACCGCATGATGTGCGCCGCTGGCTGGACCTCCACGGCGATGAGGAATCGGGGGTGGTGTACCGGCACGCGGTCGAGGAAGCGGCGATGGGCCTTTCGGGAAAGCAGGTGATCCATCCCTCGCACATCCACCCCTGCAAGGTTGCCTTCACCCCCTCGCCCACCGAGATCAAGACCAAGATCGCGATCCTCAAGGCGGCGATCGAAGCCGACGCGCTTCTCGGCGGTGCGATCAAGTTCGACGGCGAGATGCTCGATCCGCCGATGTTCGGCAAGGCCCTGCAGACGCTCCTCAAGGCGCACGCGTTGCATGCGCTCGCCGATGCGGACACGGCGTTCGCAGTCGAGGTGCTGAGGAAGTTGCCGGAGCAGGTCGTGCGGGAGAACTGGCCTTACGGCGTCATCCTGTGAAAGACGGAGCAAGCTACCTTTGCAGCAGGTTGACGCGCATCGGCCGGCTGAACCTGGCGCCCGCGGGCGTCATGTGTGCTTCGAAGCGCTCGCGCACTGTCCGCTCCAGTTCCGGGGTCAGCACGTGCTCCGAGTGCGTTGCCTTCACGATGCGCTCGTGGAAGTCGTCGTAGTCGCGGAACGCGAGCGGCGCCATGAATTCCTGCTCCAGCACGGGCAGCAGGATACCGGCGGCGATCGCGCGCTGGATGGCGGCGTATGCGGCTGCGCGCACCTCGCCCTCGTCGTGGAAGAGCCTCACCACCTCGTTGAATTCGCCCGCGAATACCGGCTCGGACACATAGAGATGGCCGCCGGGGCGCAGCACCCGGCGCACCTCCCCGAGGGCCTGGTCCTGCAGGAACATGGGCACGTGGTGCAGCGACTTCATCATCACCACGAGATCGCGCGAGCCGTCGGGCAACGCAATGGCTTCCGCGCCACCCGCGGCAAATGTGACCTGCGGCGACTGCGCGCCGTTTACGTTGCGAGCATGCTGGATCAGGTCGACCTCCAGCGCGTCCACCGATCGAGCCATGCCCTGGGCCACGAGCTTGCGGGCGAAATCGCCGTTGCCGCAGCCCAGGTCCACCACCGCGGCGCCTGCAAGGGGCACCAGGCCGCCCAGCAGGGCGACCTCGTCGGCGACGAGCTGCGGCGGGCTGGTGACGGCCATGGGACGAGGCGGGAGAAAGGCGGGAATTGTTGTCCAGACAATCTAGCACCGCGTTTGCCACAGCGTCAACGACTCCCATTGACACACTGCAGCATCGTGGCCAGACTTTTGCCTGGACAAGTTGTCCGGTCAACGTTCCGCCTCATGAACTCGAAGGCCTGCGCTGGGCGAGCACACCGACAGCCTGCTGCGCGCGATCGGCACGGCTTCTTTTGGGGACTGACATGAGCCAAAGCGCGATTCCCGTGGGGGGCCAGCGTTACCGCGAAAGCTTCGGGCGCTACTACGAGGACTTCATCGTCGGCGACGTCTACGAGCACCGCCCCGGGCGGACCATCACGGAAACCGACAACGTGTGGTTCACCCTGCTCACCATGAACACGCATCCGCTGCACTTCGACAACGCGTACGCGGCCAAGTCGGAGTTCAAGCAGCCGCTGGTGAATAGCTGCCTCACCCTCTCCATGGTGGTCGGCATGAGTGTCAGCGACGTGAGCCAGAAGGCCGTCGGCAACCTCGGCTGGAACGACATCAAGCTCACCGCCCCGGTCTTCGTCGGCGACACCATCTATGCGGAATCCGAGGTGCTCTCCAAGCGCGAATCGCAGTCCCGCACCACGCAGGGCATCGTCACCGTGCGCACCATCGGCAAGAAAGCGGACGGCACGCAGTTCATGAGCTTCGAGCGCACGGTGCTGGTGCCCAAGCGCGGCCATGGCATCGACGACTAGAAAGCCGCTCTACATGCAGGTCGTGAGCGCGCTCAAGGATGAGATCGTGCGCGGCATCCATCCCGTGGGCTCCCAGCTCCCCACGGAAGAGAAACTGTGCAAGCGTTTCTCCATCAGCCGCTATACGGTGCGCGAGGCCATCCGCCGGCTGCGAGACGATCACCTGGTGTCCTCGCGCCAGGGTGCGGGCACCACCGTCGTGCCGCCGCTGGACCCGGACTCCTACGTGCACGAGGTCACCTCGATCAACGACCTGGTGGCCTTCGCACGGGGCGCAGGCTTCGACATCGAGGCCACCGAAACCATCACCGCCAATGCGAAGCTGGCTCGCCGCCTCGGGGCGGCCGCCGGCGATCGCTGGCTCGTCGTTCGCGGCTTCCGCTATACCGACGACAGCGAGCTCCCGGTTTGCTGGACCGAGGTCTACATCAGCTCGGAATTCGCCGGGGTGGGCCGCCTCCTGAAACGAAATCGGGGGCCCATCTTCCAGCTGATCGAGGACCTCTACGGACAACGCATCGGCGAAGTGCACCAGGAAATCGCCGCCAGCGTCGTTTCCGCGTACCTGGCCAAGGGCCTCAAGGTCGCCCCCGGGGCGACGGTGCTGGAGGTGCAGCGGACTTATCGCTCGAATACCGGGAAGATCGTGCAAGTCGCCTTCAATACCCACCCCGCGGAGCGGTTCCGGCACTCCATGACCATGCGGCGCGTAAAAGGCTGAGGCCGGCGATCGCGATGGAATGGACCTGGCGGGTCCCGGAGCTCCTCAACATCGGCGTCGCCTGCACCGATGCCCACCTCGGCTCGCCGAGGGCCGATCGCGTGGCGATGATCGTCGAGGACGACGCGCTCGGGAATTCTTCGATCACCTACCGCGAGCTCGCCGAGCGCACCTCGCGCTTCGCGCAGCTGCTGCGCGACCTCGGCGTCGAAGCGGGCGAGCGCGTGCTGGTGCGCCTGCCCAATTCCATCGACTATCCCACCGCTTTCCTCGGGGCCATCAAGCGCGGCGCCATCGCGGTGCCCACTTCGACATTGCTCACGGCCGCGGAAGTCCGCTACCTGGTGGAAGACTCGGGCGCCGTGGCGCTGGTGGTGGACGAGGCCGCATGGTCGATCCTGGGCGCGGCGCTCACGGGCGCCGGACAGCTGAAGCACGTCATCCTGGCGGGCGATGCGCTGGTCGCGACTTTGAAGGAAGTGGGCGCCGTCGAGCCTGCGCACGACACGCACGCGTCCGATCCTGCCTACCTCGTCTATACCTCGGGCACCACCGGTTACCCCAAGGGCGTGCTGCTGGCGCACCGCAGCCTCATCGGGCGCTCGCCCGCCTCCACATACTGGTTCGACTTCGCGCCGGATGACGGCGGCCCGGAGTCGCCGGATCGGATCGTCCACTCGGGCAAGTTCAACTGGACCTACGTCCTCGGCTCCGCGCTGATGGACCCGTTCTACCGCGGCAAGACCGTGATCGCGCACGAGGGCCACAACGATGCCGCCACCTGGCCCCGGCTCGTCGCCAAGCACGGCGCCACCATCTTCATCGGCGTGCCCACCATCTATCGCCAGATCCTGCAAAAGACCACGGCCGGCGGGAGCGACGTGCCGCGGCTGCGCCACTGCATGAGCGCCGGCGAGCACCTCTCCGACGAGGTGTTCGCGCAATGGAAGGCGCGTTTCGGCCTCGACATCTACGAGGCGGTCGGGATGAGTGAGTTCAGCTACTACCTGTCGCAGAACAAGCTGCGGCCCATCCGTCCCGGCAGCGCCGGCTTCCCGCAGCCGGGACACGGCGTGCGACTGCTCGATCCCGAAACGCTCGCCGAAGCCGGGCCGGGCGAGCAAGGCATGATCGCCGTGCCGGACGACGATCCCGGGCTTTTCCTCGAGTACTGGAAGCTCCCGGAGGAAACCGCCAAAGTGAAGCACGACGGCTGGTTCTTCACCGGCGATTACGCGCGCTACGACGAGGACGGCTACCTGTGGTTCCTCGGCCGGCGCGACGACATCATCAAGAGCTTCGGCTACCGCGTCTCGCCCTACGAGATCGAGCGCGTGATGAAGGGCCATCCGGAAGTCGCGGACTGCGCGTGCATCGGCGAAGACGCGGGAGCGGACAAGCGCCTGGTGGTGGCGTACGTGATCGTGCACCAGGACTCCGCCGTCTCGCCCGACGAGCTCCTCGCATTCGGCCGCGAGCACCTCGCCGCCTACAAGGCGCCGAAGGCGATATACCTCGCCGGGGAATTCCCTCGCACGCCCAATGGTAAAATTCTCCGTCGAGAAATCACCCCGCGGATCGCGACCGCTCGTTCCGCCGCCTGACCCTTCCCCGGATATCCATGGACGATCGCTCCAAGCTCCGCCCTTTGAAGCCGCTGCCCAACCTCATCTTCATGAGCCGTTGGCTGCAGCTGCCGCTGTACCTCGGCCTCATCGTCGCCCAGGGCATCTACGTGTGGCTCTTCTGGCAGGAGCTCTACTACCTCGTCCTCGCGGCTTTCGGCAACGAGGGCGCGCTGGTGCACATCCTCGACGCGGTGACGGTGGAGGGCGCGGCGAAGCTCACCAAGCTGAACGAGACGGTGATCATGCTGGTCGTCCTCGGCCTCATCGACGTGGTGATGATCTCCAACCT
>JBDSRZ010000080.1:0-5016 GCA_039929025.1 Usitatibacter sp.
GCCCAAGGTGGCGATCCTGGACTCGCTGCTGGAGGGTGACGATCTCGTGGGCGTGGCACCCATCATCCTGCAGGAGGTCCTCCAGGGAGCGGACTCGTCGCAGCGCTTCGAGCGCTGGAGGCGTGAGTTCACCGGCCTCATGTGCTACCTGCCTCTTGACCCTGTCGACACGCACATCGAAGCGGCGCGTCTCTATGCGGCCTGCCGTCGGGCCGGAAATACGCCCCGCAGCGGCAATGACTGCCTGATCGCGAGGATTGCCGTGGAGCACGACGTCCCCCTTCTCGAGAACGATCGGGACTTCGAAGCGATCGCGATGGCGGAGAAGAGGCTGCACCTGCTCGATTCGCCCTGACCGCTTCCTGAGGCTGCGATATCCTCGGCTTATGGGCATGTTGACAACGCACGTGCTGGACACCTGCCACGGTATCGCGGCCGCGGGTGTTCCGGTGGAGCTGGTCCGCCTCGGCGAGCCCCGGGAGACCCTGGTGCGCACAGTGACCAATGCCGAAGGGCGTTGCGCACAGCCGTTGTTGTCGGGCGATGCGATGCGCGCCGGCCTCTACGAGATCTCCTTCGACCTCGAAGCCTACTTCCGCGCCAGGGGCGTGAAACTGCCGCAACCGCCCTTTCTCACCATCGTCGTGATCCGCATCGGCATTGCCGATGCCAACGCCCACTACCACGTGCCGTTGCTCGCCTCGCCCTGGAGCTACTCCACGTACCGCGGCAGCTGATGGGGGCCGAGGACCTGGAGGGCGCGGCGCGTTACCCCCGTTTCCTGCTCGATGGCCGGGTGGTAGAGGCACGCGACTCGACGCCGACCACGACGCTGCTGCAGTACCTGCGCGGGCCGCTCGGGCGCTGCGGCACCAAGGAAGGCTGCGCCGAGGGCGATTGCGGCGCCTGCACCGTGGTGGTGGGCGAGGCGCGCGCGGACGGGATGCGCTACCGCGCGGTCAATTCGTGCATCCGCTTCGTCGCCACTCTCGACGGCAAGGAAGTCGTCACGGTCGAGAGCCTGCGGGCGCCCGATGGGTCGCTGCACCCGGTCCAGCAGGCGATGGTCGATGCGCACGCTTCGCAATGCGGCTTCTGCACGCCGGGCTTCGTGATGTCGCTATTCGCGCTGTGGCTCGAACGCACGCAGGTCACGCGCGCGGAGGCGGTCGAGGCGATCACCGGCAACCTCTGCCGCTGCACCGGATACCGGCCGATCATCGACGCCGCGATGCGCATGCACGCCGTAGGCCCCGCAATGCACTGGCCACGGGGGCCGGAGCACGACGGACGGCGCCGCGCCGCCCTGCCCTCGGCCGACACGCCGGTCGCGCTGCCAGGTTTCCAGGCGCCGCGGACCCTCGATGCGCTCGCCGAAGCGTACGCACGTGCGCCCGACTCGCTCTTGCTGGCGGGCGGGACCGACATCGGCCTCTGGGTCACCAAGCAGCTGCGCGACCTGCCGCCGATCCTTTATGTCGGCGATGTAGCGGAGCTCGACCGCATCGTCGAGACCGACGCGATGATCGAGATCGGCGCCGCGGTGAGCTTGACCGATGCCTATGCCGCGATCGTCGCGCGTTACCCGATGCTGGCCGAGCTCGCGGGCCGTTTCGGCTCGCCGCCGGTGCGCAATTCCGGGACTCTGTGCGGCAACCTCGCCAACGGCAGCCCGATCGGCGACTCGATGCCGGTGCTGATCGCCCTCGGCGCGGAGGTGGTGCTGCGGCGCGGCGCGGCCGAGCGCTCGATTCCCCTCGAATCGCTGTACCGCGCCTTCCGCGAGACCTCGTTGGCGAGGGGCGAGCTGGTACGCGCGGTGCGCATCCCGCTGCCGCGAGCCGGCCACCTCGTGGGCACGTACAAGGTCTCGAAGCGCTTCGACCAGGACATTTCCGCCCTCTGCGCCGGATTCGCGCTCAGCGTTCGCGACGGCACCATCGCCGAGTCGCGGATCGCGTACGGGGGCATGGCGGCGATCCCGAAGCGCGCCACGGCAACCGAGGCGGCGCTGAACGGCAGGCCGTGGAGCCTGGCGACCGTTTGCGGCGCGGCGAAGGCACTCGCCACTGATTTCGCGCCGATCGGCGACATGCGCGCAAGCGCCGCCTACCGCAACCGCGTCGCCGCCGCGCTGCTGGAACGTTTCCATGCGGCGCATTCGGGCGATGGAGCGGCGCTGCGCGTGGAAGAACTCGCGGTGGCCCGCCCATGAGCATCGCCGGCGATCCCGTCACCCACGAGAGCGCCCACCTGCATGTGAGCGGCGAGGCGCGCTACGCGGACGACGTCCCGCTTCCCGCGGACACGTTGCACGGCGCCCTCGGCATGAGCAGCGTCGCCCACGGCCGCATCACCGACATGGACCTGGCCGCTGTGGCGGCCGCGCCCGGCGTCGCCGCGGTGTTCACGGCGCGCGACATTCCTGGCGAGAACGACTGCGGCCCGGTGATCCACGACGACCCGATCTTCGCCGACGGGCTGGTGCAGTACGAGGGTCAGGCGCTGTTCCTGGTGGTGGCCGATTCCCACGATGCCGCCCGCCGCGCGGCGCGCAAGGCTCGGGTCGAGTACCAGCCGCTTGCCGCGATCCTGGGAATCCGCGAGGCGGTGGCGGCCGCAAGCTTCATCTCGCCCACCCAGACGATCGTCGTCGGCCAGCCGATGGAACGTCTCGCCGCCGCGCCCCATCGGTTGAAGAACACCGTGGAGCTCGGCGGCCAGGACCACTTCTATCTCGAGGGCCAGGTCGCTTTCGCCCTGCCGCAGGAGGACGGCGGCATGCTGGTGGTGAGCTCGACCCAGCACCCCACGGAGGTGCAGCACATGGTGGCGCGCGCGCTCGGCTGCCGAGTGCACGACGTCACCGTCCATTGCCGGCGCATGGGCGGAGGCTTCGGCGGCAAGGAGACCCAGGCCTCGCTGGTGGCGTGCGCCGCCGCGGTTGCCGCCACGCGCACCGGCCGGGCGGTCAAGATTCGCCTCGATCGCGACGACGACATGGTGATCACCGGCAAGCGCCACGAATTCCTCGCCGACTACGAGGTGGGCTTCGATGCCGAGGGCCGCATCCTCGCCGCCACGATCACCATGGCGTCGCGTTGCGGCTATTCGCTCGATCTCTCGGCGGCGGTGAACGATCGCGCGCTCTGCCACGTCGACAACGCCTATTTCCTCGAGCACCTGCACCTGGTGTCGCACCGCTGCAAGACGAACACCGTCTCGAACACCGCGTTCCGCGGCTTCGGCGCCCCCCAGGGAATGATGATCATCGAGAACGCGCTCGACGACATTGCCCGCGCCCTCGGCAAGGATCCGCTCGATGTCCGCCGGGTGAATTTCTATGGTGTCTACGATCGCAACGTCACCCACTACGGCATGACGATCGAGGACAACGTGATGCCGCGCATCGCCCGTGAGCTCGAGGCGAGCAGCGGCTATCGGGAGCGTCGCGAGACCATCGCGCGCCACAACGCCGCCAGTGCAACCCTCAAGCGCGGCCTCGCGTTCACCCCGGTCAAGTTCGGCGTCTCCTTCAACGCGACCCTCTTCAACCAGGCGGGTGCCCTGGTGAACGTCTACACCGACGGCACCGTGCTCGTGAACCACGGCGGCACCGAGATGGGCCAGGGCCTGCACACCAAGGTCCGCCAGGTGGTGGCGCACGCGCTCGGCGTCCCGCTCGACACGGTGCGCGTGAACGCCACCGACACCAGCAAGGTGCCCAACACATCCGCCACGGCCGCATCGTCGGGGAGCGACCTGAACGGCAAGGCGGCCGAGGCCGCGGCACGCACGGTGCGCGAGCGGCTGGCGGAGCTCGCCGGTACGGAGCTGGGCGTGCCTGCCGCGCAGGTGCAGTTCATCGACGGGGAGGTACGCGGCGGCGGGCGCTCTATGGCCTTCGCGACTCTGGCACTGCGGGCGCACGAGCGGCGCATCTCGCTCTCCGCCACCGGCTTCTACCGTACGCCGAAGATCCACTGGGATCGCGTCGCGCTTTCCGGGCGGCCGTTCTTCTACTTCGCCTACGGCGCGGCGGTGGCCGAAGTGGCGCTCGACACCCGCACCGGCGAGAACCGGCTGTTGCGCGTCGATATCCTTCACGATGTCGGGCGTTCGCTCAATCCCGCCGTCGACATCGGGCAGATCGAGGGCGGTTTCCTGCAGGGCATGGGCTGGCTCACCAGCGAGGAGCTCTGCTGGAATGAGAAGGGGAGCCTCACCACCCATGCGCCCTCGACCTACAAGATCCCCGCTGCCGGCGACTGGCCGGCCGATGCCCGTGTGCGCCTGCTCGAGAACGCGCCCAACGTCGAAGACACCATCCACCGCTCCAAGGCCGTGGGCGAGCCGCCGCTGATGCTCGCGATGGCGGTGTTCTTCGCGCTGCGCGACGCCGTCTCGGCGTGCGGCCCGGGCGCACCCAAGCTGCGCGCGCCGGCCACCCCCGAAGCGCTGCTGGCGGCGGTGGATTCGCTCGACGGTGCGCGCGCCGCTGCCGGGGCGGAAGAAGCGACCGCATGAGGGACTGGCTGCGCGCGCTTCATGACGAGCTTCGCGAGCGCGGCCAGCCGGTGGTGCGTGTCGTGGTGGCCACCGTGCGCGGCTCGGCGCCGCGTGAGGCGGGTGCCTCGATGCTGGTGACGCCCGATGGCCAGCGCGGCACGATCGGCGGCGGGCACCTCGAGTTCGTCGCCATCGCCATTGCGCGCGATCTTCTCACCGCCAGCGCTCCCGCCCCGCGCGTGGACCGCTTCTCGCTCGGCGCCTCGCTCGGCCAGTGCTGCGGCGGCATCGTCGAGCTCTGGTTCCAGCGCTACGACAGGATCGACCTGCCGTTCCTGGCGCGTGCCCTCGCGGGCCGTGAATGCGGCGAGGCGGAGGTGATCGAGGGCGGGCGACTCCACACTCGCGACACCGCGATTCACGAGGGCGCGCGGGGCCTCGATACCCTCGCCGCCGTGCTGCTGCCGGGCCCTTCCGGCCCTCGCTTCTACGAAAGCATCCGCTCCG
>JBDSRZ010000081.1:0-24996 GCA_039929025.1 Usitatibacter sp.
ACATCTATGCGGTGTATCCCGAGCGGCGCTTGCTGCCGGCGAAGGTGAAGTTCTTCATCGAGTTCCTGCGCAAGACGTTCGGGGAGACGCCGTATTGGGAATGAAGTGGGGACTGGTTACCGTTCGATGCGAGGTAGCGCGTCGAGCCGTAACCTGTCCCCATCCCCAACCCTTGCCCTACCGGAATTGCTTCACCACGTGGTGCTGCCGCCGGCTGACGGGCAGCTTCTCGCCGGTCACCTTGATCACCACCGCCCAGCCCGACTCGCTTTCCTCGGCGTTGCGCTCGAAGCCGGTGATCGCGCTCCGCGCCACGATGCAGTTGCGGTGGACGCGCACGAAGAGGTCCTTGAACTCCTCCTCCAGGCTGGTGAGCGCTTCCTCCACCAGGTACTCGCGCGCCACTGTGCGCAGCGTCACGTACTTGAGTTCCGCGCGCAGATAGAGCACTTCCCCGATCGGCACCAAGTGGATCTTGCCGCGCTCGTGGACGGAGAGGTGGCGGCGCGGCTGGTTGGCGGCGGCGTCCAGGGCCTGGCGCGAGATCGGCGGCGCCGCCCGGGTCCTTCCAAGCGCAGTCAGCAGGCGCTCCACCCGGATGGGCTTCAGGAGATAGTCGATCGCGTTCACCTCGAAGGCCTTGAGCGCGTAGGCGTCGAAGGCGGTGGTGAAGATCATCGCCGGCGGCTCGGCCATGCCGGCGATGTGGCGCGCCGCCTCCATACCGTCCATCTCGGGCATGCGGATGTCGAGCAGGACGATGTCCACCTTCTCGCGGTTCAGCACCTCGAGGACCTCGCGCCCGTTGCGCGCCTCGTCCACGATCACCAGCGGGAAATGCCCACGGCACTCGTCCAGCAGGTCGCGCAGCCGCGCCCGGGCCGGCGCCTCGTCGTCGGCGATCAGCAGCCTCGGGGTCTGGGTTCCCGCGAGCGACATGGTCAGGCGGGCCGGGTGATGTAGGGCACGCGGATCGTGACCTTGTAGATGCCATCGACGACCTCGGATTTCATGCTCGCCTCGGCGTCGAAGTGCAGCTGCAGCCGCTCGCGGATGTTGACGATCGCCATCTTGTTTCCCGAGGAGTGCCGCCCGCCGCCCGGAAACGGATTGGTGAGCGACATCACCAGTTGCTTGCCGACCAGGGCCACGTCGATCTCGATGGCGCCGCCGGCGTCCGACGGCTCGATGCCGTGGTAAACCGCATTCTCGACCAGCGGCTGAAGCACCAGCGGCGGGACGAGCGCGTCAGCAGGCATGGTGGCGGTCCTCCAGGTTACCCGCAGCCGATCGCCGAGCCTCAGCCCCTCCAGCGCCAGGTACTGGCGCGCGAGCTCGACCTCGTCGGCGATCGGCGCGAGGGTGCGGTTGTCCGCCATCAGCACCCGGAAGAGATCCGCCATGTCCTCGAGCGCCCGCTCCGCCCTTCGCGGCTCGGAGCGGATCAGGGAAAGGACGGCATTGATGCTGTTATAGAGGAAGTGCGGCCGGATCCGCGCCTGCAGCGCCTGGATGCGCGCCTCGGCGATGGCCGGGGCGAGGGCGCGGGCGCGCAGGTCGAAGTAGGCGATGAGGCCGCCGGTGACGAAGAGCGTGAGGAAGGCCACGTGCGCGAACGGGATCGGGCCCCGCTCCGGCAGCATCTCCGCCGCCGCCATCGAGACCAGCCACGCCAGCGCCACTTCGAGGAGCGCGATCGCCGCGATCGCCCCCACGTAGCCGACCGAATGCAGCCAGCGGCGCGCGGCGCAGAGGATGGCAAGGCTCGCAATCAGCACCGGCTCGCAGAAAGCGGCCATGAAGGCGAGCTCGAGGCCGATGCCCCGCGGGCTTGAAGCCCGCAGCACCGCCGCCGCGAGCACGAAAAGGTTGGCGATCAGAAGCGACCGAAGCATCACGCCGAGGTTGCAGAAGTTTGGCAACCGGATGCCCGCACCGGTCTGATTTATACTCGCCACGTCATCCATTTGGCCATCGCCACGCCTACGATGCAACACGACGACAAGGCGGGCGGCGCGGCATCCGATTCTTCAGGTGCTTCGCAACCGCCCCCAGGCAAGGCCTGGTCGGGACGATTCGCCGAGCCGCTCGACGCCCTCACCCAGCGCTTCAACGCCTCGGTCGGTTTCGACCGGCGCCTGGCCGAATTCGACATCCAGGGATCGGTCGCGCACGCGCGCATGCTCGCCCGTTGCAAGCTCATATCCGCGGTCGACCTGGCGGCGATCGAGCGCGGCATGGGCGAGATCCTGGCCGAGGTGCGCGCCGGCACCTTTCCCTGGTCGATCGAGCGCGAGGACGTGCACTTCAACATCGAGCACCGGCTCACCGAAAAGGTAGGCGACGCCGGCAAGCGCCTGCACACCGCGCGCTCGCGCAACGACCAGATCGCGACCGATATCCGGTTGTGGCTGCGCGCCGAGATCGACTCCCTCACGGGCCATGTCCGCGCGGTCCGTGAAGCGCTCCTCGATCTGGCCGAGCATCACGCCGAGGTGCTGATGCCGGGGTTCACCCACCTCCAGGTCGCCCAGCCGGTCACCTTCGGCCACCACCTGATGGCGTACTTCGAGATGTTCAGCCGCGACGCCGAGCGCCTCGCCGACTGCCGCAGGCGGGTGAACCGCCTGCCCCTGGGCGCCTGCGCCCTCGCGGGGACGAGCTTTCCGATCGACCGCGAATCCGTGGCGAGCGACCTGGGGTTCGACGGTGTCTGCGAAAACTCGCTCGACGCGGTCTCGGATCGGGACTTCGCCATCGAATTCCTCGCCGCCGCGTCGGTGGCGATGATGCACGTGTCGCGGCTCGCCGAGGAACTGGTGATCTGGATGAGCCCCCGCTTCGGCTTCGTCGAAATCGCCGACCGCTTCTGCACCGGCTCCTCGATCATGCCGCAGAAGAAGAACCCGGACGTCCCGGAGCTCATGCGCGGCAAGACGGGACGGGTATACGGATCGCTCACCACGCTCCTCACGGTGATGAAGGGCCAGCCGCTCGCCTACAACAAGGACAACCAGGAGGACAAGGAGCCGCTCTTCGACGCCGCCGACACGCTCTCCGACGTCTTCACGCTCCTGGCCCAGCTCCTGCCGGCGGTGACACCGCGGCCGGAGCGCATGCGCGCAGCTCTTTCCGAGGGGTTCGCCACCGCCACCGACCTCGCCGATTACCTGGTGCGGAAGGGGCTCGCGTTCCGCGATGCCCACGAGGCCGTGGCGCGCGCGGTCCGCGCGGCTGAAGCGGCCGGGGTGGACCTGGCGGGGCTGTCGCTCGAAACCCTGAAGTCGTTCTCGCCGCTGATCGAGGAGGATGCGCTCGCCGTCCTCACCCCCGAGGGCTCGATCGCCTCGCGCACGCACATCGGCGGCACCGCGCCCGCGGCGGTGCGCGCCGCCATCGCGCGCGCCCGCAAGCGCCTCTAGGGTTAGAGCACTAGGCGCTTTCCTCGACCTTCGCCGCGTAGATGCGGCAAAGCTTTCGCGTCTCCGGTCCGGACAGCCGGTCGCCCATCTTGCCGCAGCGGTAGATGCGCTGCGAGAGCTTCTGGCACCAGCTGCAGCTCGAGCACTCGCCGAACACCGTGCCCTCGTTGTCCTCCTGGAGGGTGGCGAGGGCCTCGCGCAGCGCCGAGGTGGCGTTGCGGATGCGGTTGGGGCTGATGTTGCGGGTGGCGTTCTGCCAGGGCAGGGCCGGCTGCGACTCCGCCAGCATCTGCTCGCCGGCCGAGGAGAGGCGAAGGCGAACCACGCGGCGGTCGATGTCGTCCTCGAAGCGCTCGATCAGGCCGCGGCGGTCGAGGAGGAGCAGCGTCTGCGACACCGTGCCCTTGGTGAGGCCGAGGTAGTCGGCGAGCGCCTGGGGGGTGTTCGAGTAGCGGTTCGCCTTGCCAAGATAGATGAGCGCGTGGAGGTGGACCGGCTGCAGCGACTCATCCGCCCCCGCCTTCCTCATCTCCGCCCGCATCAGATTGCCGAGCCGCTCGACCAACTCGAGGAGCACGATCGGGTTCTTGTCCAGGACGCGCCTCCATCACGGCACACACCGCGTGAGCGAATTAGTATCGGATCGCTACCATTCTGTCAAGGATTTCTGCGGGCGATTTATGGTGTCGGTTCGATACCAACTCGCTTTCGCGACCTTTTCGACGCGTTTTCGCGCCGCTTTCGCGCTTCGCGACTACTTGAACGCGACTTGAACGCCTGACTGCAGCGCGAGCGAGCGAGCGAGCGAGTCGAAGAGCTCGTCACCCGAGCGCGTGTCGATCCAGCGGCCGTCTCGGAGCACGAAGTGGAAGCCGCCGGAGCGCGCCGCGACCCAGATCTCGCGATTCGGCGTCTGGCGGTTCACGATCACACGCGACCCGTCGGGACAGGTGATGGTGAGGATGCCCGACTCGAGGTCGACATCGAGCGCGTCGGCCGCCTCGATGCCCGCCTCGACGCGGCCGAGCACCGCATCGACGGCGCCGTGGAAATCGCTCTCGTTCATAATGCGCGGATGATACGCGCCCTTGCTCTCGCGCTCCTCTGCTGCGTGCTCGCGACCGTGGTCGCGTGCGGGCAGAAGGGAGCGCTCAAGCTCCCCGAGGCCCCGCCGCCCAAGCCTGCCGCGCCATGAGCGGCCTCGAACGCATCGCCGGGGCACTCGCCCTCGACGGCGTCTGTCTCGCCAGGGTCGCGCAACGCTTCGGGACACCCTGCTACGTCTACTCGCGCGCGATGATCGAGCACGCGTTCCGCGAGTTCGACGAGGGGCTCGCGGGCGTGGAGCACCTGGTCTGCTACGCAGTGAAGGCCAATTCCAACCTCGCGGTCCTGGACACGCTCGGACGCCTCGGCGCGGGCTTCGACATCGTTTCGGGCGGCGAGCTCGCTCGCGTGCTCGCTTCCGGCCATCAGGCCGCGCGCGTGATCTTCTCCGGCGTGGGCAAGTCGGAAGCCGAGATCCGGGCCGCGCTCGCCGCGGGCATCAAGTGCTTCAACGTGGAAAGCGAGCCCGAGCTCGAGCGCCTCGACCGGCTGGCGGGCGAGGCGCGCGTGCGCGCCCCGGTGTCGCTTCGCATCAACCCGGACGTCGACGCGCGCACCCATCCCTATATATCCACCGGGCTCGCCGGCAACAAGTTCGGCATCCCGCATGCGGCCGCGCTCGCCGTCTACCGCCGCGCCGCGGCGTTGGCCAACATCCGCGTGGTCGGCATCGGCTGCCACATCGGCTCGCAGATCCTCGAAACCTCCCCAATGGACGAGGCGCTCGAGCGCGTCCTCGACCTGGTGGCGACGCTCGCGGAGGAAGGCATCGAGCTCGAGCATCTCGACCTGGGCGGCGGTTTCGGCATCCGCTATCGCGACGAAACCCCGCCCGACGTGCGCGGCTATTGCGCGCGTTTGGCCAGGCGCCTCGCCGGGCGCGGCTTCCAGGTGCTGCTGGAGCCCGGCCGTGCTATCGCCGGCCCCGCGGGCGTGCTCCTCACCCGCGTCGAGTATCTGAAGCTCGACAAGGAGAAGCGCTTCGCCGTCGTTGACGCCTCGATGAGCGAGCTGATACGCCCGGCGCTCTACCAGTCGTGGCACGACATCGTCGCGGTGCAGGCGAACGACAAGCGCGAAGCGGAGCGCTACGACGTGGTCGGCCCGGTGTGCGAATCCGCCGACGTGCTGGGCGTGGATCGCAGCCTCGCCATCGAGGCGGGCGACCTTCTGGCGATCCTGTCGGTTGGCGCCTACGGCATGGCGATGGCGTCGAACTACAATTCGCGCCCGCGCCCCTGCGAGGTGCTGATGGACGCGGGCGCGGCGATCGAGGTGCGCGCGCGGGAAAGCGTCGAATCGATCTATTCGCTCGAGCGCACGCTCGCAAAGCGCTGAAGATCGCGCGCCCGCGCGAAAAATAGTGCGATGCGCACGGTAACGGTATCGAGTCGATACCAATATGCCCCGAGTCGATCCAAATAGTCACCCTTGACGCGTGCGGGTTTGATGATGTTGTGCATAGAATCCCCTCACCAATCTCGTTCGATGAGAAATCGAAAGCTTGGTAGTGCGACAGACCGCCGAAAGGAGGAGCGCACGACAGACAATCGGTCCAACATTGAAAGGAGTTTTGACATGGCAGCGAAGAAAAAAGCCTCGAAGAAAAAAGCCGGTGGCAAAAAAGCCAAGAAGAAATCTTCCAAGAAATCTTCCAAGAAATCTTCTAAGAAGCGCGTAGCCAAGAAAAAGGCTTCGAAGAAGAAAGCATCGAAGAAGAAAGCATCAAAGAAGAAAGCTTCGAAGAAGAAGTCTTCCAGGAAAGCCAAGAAGCCGGCCCGCAAGGCGGCTAAGAAGAAGCCAGCCCGGAAGGCGGCGGCGAAGCGTGCGAAGCCGATGATGTCGTCGGCGGCCCCGATGAAGCCGATGATGGCTCCGGCGGTCACCCCGGTCATCACGCCGCTGATCAAGCCGATGAGCTGAAGGGGGCCAAAACCCTCCAAGGCACAGAAGGCTGGACCCGAATACGAGGCGCGACCCGACCGGTCGCCGCCAACGCGGTCGGAAGCACGGCCGGGTAGCGCCTCGCAAGCGGGTGGATTCCCCGCAGTACCCCATCCCCGCAGGTTCAGCGCAGCCGCCAGCGCTCGACTGTCTCCTATCGCCCCGCGGCGAGGGTCACAGCAGGAAGATGGTCGCCAACCCGAGGAAGATGAAGAACCCCATGCTGTCGGTCACGAACGTGAGGAAGACGCTCGAGCCCACCGCGGGGTCCCGGCCGAAGCGCTCCATCGCGAGCGGGATGAAGATCCCGGCGAGCGCCGCAACCACGAGGTTGAGGAGCATCGACAGCGCCATCACCCCGCCGAGCGCCACGTTGCGGTAGAGCGCGTAGGCGATGAGCCCCAGCACCCCGCCCCAGATCACGCCGTTCAGTGCGCTGATGCCGAGTTCCTTGATGAGCAGGTGCCGCGCGTTGGCCGCGCTCACCTGGCCGAGGGCGAGCGCGCGCACGATGAGCGTCGTGGTCTGGTTACCCGAATTGCCGCCGATGCCGGCGACGATCGGCATCAGCGCCGCGAGCGCCGCCAGCTTCTCGATCGACCCCTCGAAGGCGCCGACGACACGCGAGGCGACGAAGGCGGTGCAGAGGTTCAGCGCGAGCCACGGACCGCGGTTCTTGGCGCTCGCCCAGACGCTCGCGAAGATGTCCTCCTCCTCCCGCAATCCCACTTTGCCCAGGCTCTGCGCCTCCTGCTTCTCGCGCACGTATTCGAGCACCGCCTCCACCGTGACCCGGCCCACGACCCGCTGCTGCGAATCGACCACCGGCACGCTCACCAGGTCGTAGCGGTCGAAGGCTTCGGCGGCTTCGTCGGCGTCCTCCTCCGGGCCGAAGGAAACCACCTCGTGCTGGTAGAGCCCGGCGATCTCGATATCGGGATCGGTCACCAGCAGGCGCTTGAGCGGCAGCGTTCCCTTCAGCCGGTCTTCGCGATCGACCACGAAGATGGCGTCGGTCTGCGCAGGCAGCTCGTCGAAGCGCCGCAGGTAGCCAAGCGCCACCTCGCAGGTCACATCCTCGCGGATGCTCACCACCTCGAAGTCCATGAGCGCGCCGACGGTACCCTCGGCAAAGGAGAGCGCCGTCTGCAGCTCGGCACGGTCCTCGACATCCTGAGCCTCGATGATGTCCTGGACCACCTCCTGCGGCAGGTCGGGTGCCAGGTCGGCGATCTCGTCGGCATCGAGGTCCTGGGTCGCCGCGACGATCTCCGCGTTCTCCATGTCGGCGAGCAGCGTGTCGCGCACCGCGTCGGAAACCTCGAGCAGGATCTCGCCCCGGTCCTCGCCCACATGGTCCCAGACGAGCAGGCGGTCTTCGAGCGGAAGGTTCTCGAGGACGTAGGCGACATCGGCCGGGTGCATGCGCCCGAGGCGCGCGCGCAGCTCGTTCAGGTTCTGCTTGTGCACCACCCCGTCCACCACCTCCGCGCGGCGCGACTTGCTCTCGCCCTGGCGATGCACCAGCTGGTCGATGACGCGATGCTTGCGGATGAGGCTCTCGACCGCGTCCAGGTGCTCCTGGGGCGAAGCGGCGCTCTCGGCGCTGCGTGGCGGCTGCGCGCTCACGGCAGCTCCGCGGCGGGCATGCGATCGAGGATCAGCTGGGTCTTCTTCGCGATCCAGGGCGTGGCGCGATTGCGGTCATAGAAACGCGGGTTGGGCACGATCGCGGCGAGGCGCGCGGCGGCTTCGGGACCGAGCGACCGGGCGCTCGCGCCGAAGTAGTGTCGCGCGGCCGCCTCGGCGCCGAAGACGCCATTGCCCCACTCGATCACGTTGAGGTAGATCTCCAGGATGCGGCGCTTGTCGAGCACGTGCTCGATCATCACGGTGATGATCGCTTCCTGGCCCTTGCGCCAGGGCGTCCGGTCGGGCGACAGGAAGAGGTTCTTCGCGAGCTGCTGGGAGATGGTCGATGCGCCTGCCACGATCTTGCCTCTTTTGCGGTTCTTCTCCAGAGCCTTGTCGATCGCTTCCCAGTCGAATCCTTCGTGCTCGGTGAAGCGCGCATCCTCTGCCGCCACGATCGCCCGCTTGAGGTGCGTGGAGATCCCGTCGTACGGCACCCACGCCTGGTGCAGCCCCGCCTCCGGATTCTTCGCGCGCAGGCGCTCGAGACTCGCCTCCATGAACGCCGTGGTCCCGGGATTATGGTCCCTCCACCACCAGACGCGCACCAGGAAAGACAGCTGCACCGCGAGGAAGATCGCCGCGGCCGCGAGCGCGAGCCACGCGAGGAAACGCGCCGCCCGCTTCATGCCAGGCGCGCGCGCAGATCTTCGAGGACCGGGCGGGTCGCGGGCCGCTTGCCGCGCCACAGCAGGTACGACTCCGCCGCCTGCTCGACCAGCATGCCGAGGCCGTCGCTCGCGCGTGCACCGCGAGCCTGGGCCTGCGCCGCGAAGGAGCGGGCCGAGGCGCCATAGGCCATGTCGTACGCAAGCGTGTCCGGGCCAAACACCTGGGGCGGAAGGGACAGCGCTTCGCCGCGCGTCCCGCCGGAGGTCGCGTTGATGACGATGTCGAACGCGCCCGGCGGCACCCCATCGAGCGCTGAGCTCTCGATCGCACCGTGGGCAGCGAATTGCCGCGCCAGGTCGCGAGCGCGCTCGGCGGTGCGATTCGCGACGACGAGCGAGCGCGGTTCGAGCGCGAGGAGGGGCGCGATCACGCCGCGAGCGGCACCGCCCGCGCCAAAGAGCAACAGGCGCTTGCCACGCAGATCCTCGCCGAGGTTCATGGTGAGGTCGGCCACCAGGCCCGCACCGTCGGTGTTGTCGGCTTCGATGTTCCCGCCGCGCTTCATCAGGAAGTTGGCCGCGCCCGCAAGCTCGGCGCGCGCGCTGCGCACCCCGGCCCAATGGAATGCGTTCACCTTGTAGGGAAGGGTCACATTCGCGCCGCGGCCTCCCTCGTCGAAGAACCGCTGCGCGAAGATCATGAAGCGGCCTGCGGGAATCTCGATCGCGCGGTAGTCGATCGTTTCGCCCTCGGCCTTCGCAAAAAGCGCATGGATCGCGGGCGAAAGGCTGTGCGCTATCGGATTGCCGAAGACGGCGTAACGATCCATCGGGGTCGGGAGTGCGAGGGAGTCAAAGGCGCCGGGTGCCGGGCCGCCATGATAACGGTCCGAGCCAGCGCCAGCCTGCCCTTTATATAGTATGGCGACTTCGGCGGCGCCCTTGCTCTATGATGGTGCGGCCAATCGGCGATGGCACCAAATCAGTGCAAATGGCGGCGATTCCGTGCCATAGTTGCAGCTTAATCAATGGCTTGGTCTCGGCCATGAATGGCATGTTTTTCGCTCTCTCATGGCCTCGACCGGGACTATTTAACCCGCCGTTCCCCATTTCAGGGCAAAACCACCAAACCCACCGATCAGGAGAAATCAATGGCATCCGCAGCGGCCGACGTATTCAAGACAATCAAGGAAAACGAGGTGAAGTTCGTCGACCTGCGCTTTACCGACACCAAGGGCAAGGAGCAGCACGTCTCGGTTCCCGTGAAAGCGTTCGACGACAGCAAGTTCAAGGATGGTCACGCGTTCGACGGGTCGTCGATCGCGGGATGGAAGGGCATCGAGGCCTCGGACATGCTGCTCATGCCGGACCCGGATTCGGCGCGCATGGACCCGTTCTACGACGAGCCCACCATCGTGATCTCGTGCGACGTGGTCGAGCCGTCGACGGGCAAGGGCTACGAGCGCGACCCGCGCTCGATCGCTAAAAAGTGCGAGGCCTACCTGAAGAGCAGCGGCCTCGGCGACATCGCCTACTTCGGGCCCGAGCCCGAGTTCTTCATCTTCGACGCGGTCGAGTGGAAGGTGGACATGTCGGGCAGCTCGGTGAAAATCTTTTCCGAGGAGGCGCCCTGGTCGTCGGACGGCAAGTTCGAGGGCGGCAACCTCGCGCATCGCCCGCCGGTGAAGGGCGGCTACTTCCCGGTACCGCCGGTCGATTCGCTGCAGGACATGCGCTCGGCGATGTGCCTCGCGCTGGAAGAGCAGGGCGTCGAGGTGGAAGTACACCACCACGAGGTTGCGGCCCCGGGCCAGTGCGAGATCGGCACCAAGTTCAACACGCTGGTGAAACGCGCCGACTGGCTGCAGATCCTCAAGTACACGGTCTGGAACGTCGCGCGCTCCTACGGCAAGACGGCGACCTTCATGCCCAAGCCCGTCGTGGGCGACAACGGCTCGGGCATGCACGTGCACCAGTCGGTGTGGAAGGGCGGGCAGAACCTGTTCGCCGGCGACGGCTACGCGGGACTGTCGGACTTCGCGCTTTACTACATCGGCGGCGTCATCAAGCACGCCAAGGCGCTGAACGCGATCACCAACCCCGGCACCAATTCGTACAAGCGCCTGGTGCCTGGCTTCGAAGCGCCGATCAACCTCGCCTACTCCGCGCGCAACCGTTCCGCCTCGTGCCGCATCCCGTTCGTATCGAGCCCGAAGGGCCGGCGGGTCGAGGTACGCTTCCCCGATCCGACCGCCAACCCGTACCTGTGCTTTGCCGCGCTGCTGATGGCGGGCCTGGACGGCGTGCAGAACAAGATCCATCCGGGCGATCCGCTCGACAAGAACCTCTACGACCTCGAGCCCGAGGAAGCGGCAAAGGTGCCGCATCCGTGCGCGTCGCTCGACGAGGCGCTGGAGAACCTCGACAAGGACCGGGAGTTCCTCACGCGCGGCGGCGTCTTCACCAACGACATGATCGATGCGTACATCACGCTCAAGTACGAGGAGGTGCAGCGCTTCCGGATGACGACACATCCGGTCGAGTTCGACATGTACTACTCGTCCTGAGCGAGGTCGCTTTGCGCCACCCGGGGGGCGGTCCATCCGCCCCTTTTTCGTTTGGAATCCGGAGCGGGGCTTGTGTTCGCGAGCGATCGCGACCACAACCTATAGGGTCCAGACCCGTTTATCTCTTTGATCTCGTTGCTATTTTGTTGGGCGCTGCATATTCTTCCCTTCCGATTTCGCGAAAGGGAGCACGGCATGAAGACCGTCTGGATCGCGGGTTTCGCGATGGCAGCCGCGATGCCGGCGGCATTCGCCCAGTCGACGATCTACAAGCACGTCGACGACAGCGGCCGCGTGACCTATTCGAACAAGCCGATGAAGGGCGCCGCGGTGATGGAGCTCGAGCCCCTCACCACCATCCCCGGCACCCCCGCGGGGCGCTTGCAGAAGACGAGCATCGCGTCAGCCGAAGCGGCCGAGGCGAGGGCCGACGCGAAGGAGGCGAGCCAAGCGAAGCCCGAGGCGGCCGTGGAACCCGAAGCGAAGGCGAAGCCGGTGGCGGCGATCGTGACCGCCGTGCCGCGCGAGCGCCTCGCCTCGATCGAGCCCCAGGTGCAGAGGAAGCGCGACGGCGAACGTCGCAGGATCCTCGAGCAGGAGCTCGCGCAGGAAGAGCAATCCCTCACGGGCGCGCGCAACTCGCTCCTGCAGGAACAGCAGAACCCGGTATTGATCGCGGCGGTGCGCGTGGCGCAGCAGGCCACGGAGCCCTCGCCCTCGCAGCTCGCGGAGTTCCGCGGCAACATCGACAAGGCGTCCGGCCGCATCCGCGGCCTCCAAGCTACCGTCGCCGAGCACGAGAAGAACATCGAGGCGCTCAAGAAAGAGCTCGGCGCCGTCAAGCCCTAGCCTCGACCCGTCTTACCCTCCGGCACTCCCCTTCCGCCGAAGCGCCAGCCTCTCCGGCTGGCGCGCTTATTGCTTTTTCCGGAGGCGCATCGTGACCCCGCACGCGGGGCTCGATCTGTTGACGACTGCCGTCCTGTTGCTCGACGAAAGCCTCCACGTGACCTACGCGAATCCCGCAGCAGAGACCTTGTTCGCGCAAGGCCACAGCCACCTGGTCGGCGTCCCCTTCCATCGCGCGCTGCCGGGTAACGACGAGTTCGCGCAGCGCCTGGCGCACGCCCTCGAAAACGAACTCGGCTTCAACGACAACGATCTGCTGCTGGAGGTCGAAGGCTATCCCGCACACCTCCACTGCGTGATCAGCCCCATCGAGGCGGCCGGCGAGTCGCGGCTGGTGCTCGAGTTCCGCGAGCTGCAGCAGCAGATGAAGATCGCACGCGAGGAGAAGATCCACGAGCAGCAGGAGGCGAATCGCGAGCTGATACGCAACCTCGCGCACGAGATAAAAAACCCGCTGGGCGGCATCCGCGGCGCAGCGCAGCTCCTCGAGCGCGAGCTGGGCGACCCGGAGCTGCGCGAGTTCACCCAGGTGATCGTGAAGGAGACCGATCGGCTGCAGTCGTTGATGAACCGGCTGCTCACCCCGAGCCGCCTGCCTCACGTGGAAATGCTGAACGTTCACGAAGTCACGGAACGCGTGCGCACCCTGCTGCTCGCGGAGTTTCCGCAGGGGCTCGAAATGAAACGCGATTACGACACCAGCCTTCCCGACCTGCCGGGCGACAAGGAGCAGCTGATCCAGGCGATCCTAAACGTGGCCCGCAACGCCGCGCAAGCCACCAAGGGCCGCGGCGAGATCCGCCTCACCACGCGCATCGCACGCAAGGTCACCATCGCTCGCCTTCACTTCCGCCACGCGGTGGCGGTGTCGATCGAGGACGACGGTCCCGGCGTGCCCGCGGACCTCGCCGACCGGATCTTCTATCCGCTGGTGAGCGGCCGCGAGGGGGGCACCGGCCTGGGGCTCTCGCTCGCACAGAGCTTCGTGAGCCAACACCACGGGCTGATCGAATTCGACAGCGTGCCGGGCCGCACGCGCTTCACGATATTGCTGCCGGTGAGGGAGAACGTGGCATGAAGAGGACCTTCCCCCGAACCCCCTCCCAGGGGAGGGGGGCCGAACGTTGGACAGGGCTACTCGAAATGCGAGCGAAGTGATGACTAATCCGGTTTGGATAATTGACGACGACCGCTCGATCCGCTGGGTGTTCGAGAAGGCGCTCGCGCGCGAGGGCATCGCGCACAAGACCTTCGGCGCCGCGCAGGACGCACTCGACAGCCTGCCAGGCGAGGCGCCCCAGGTGGTGGTGAGCGACATCCGCATGCCGGGTGTCTCGGGCCTGGAGTTCATGCAGCAGCTGAAGGCGCGGCTGCCCTCGACGCCGGTGATCATCATGACCGCCTATTCCGACCTGGAAAGCGCCGTGGCAGCGTTCCAGGGCGGCGCCTTCGAGTACCTGCCCAAGCCCTTCGACGTCGACCATGCGGTGGAGCTGGTGCGCCGCGCCCTCGACGAGAGCCGCCGCCGGGTCGAGGTGATTCCCATCGAGCCCGACGCCCCGGAGATCCTGGGCCAGGCGCCGGCGATGCAGGAGGTCTTCCGCGCCATCGGCCGGCTGGCGCACTCGCACGCCACGGTGATGATCACGGGCGAGTCGGGCACCGGCAAGGAGCTGGTGGCGCGCGCCCTGCACCGCCACAGCCCACGCGCCGCCAAGGCGTTCATCGCCATCAACACCGCGGCAATCCCCAAAGACCTGCTGGAGAGCGAGCTCTTCGGCCACGAGCGCGGCGCCTTCACCGGCGCCCAGGCGATGCGGCGCGGGCGCTTCGAGCAGGCCGAGGGCGGGACGCTGTTCCTCGACGAGATCGGCGACATGCCCCAGGACCTGCAGACCCGGCTCTTGCGCGTGCTCTCCGACGGGCAGTTCTATCGCGTGGGCGGACACACGCCGCTCGCGGCCAACGTCCGCGTGATCGCGGCCACCCACCAGGAGCTGGAGGCGCGGGTGAAGCAGGGTCTCTTCCGCGAGGACCTCTATCACCGGCTGAACGTGATTCGCCTCCGGCTGCCGGCACTGCGGGAGCGGCGCGAGGACATCGCCATGCTCGCCAAGCATTTCCTCGCCAAGAGCGCGCGCGACCTGGGCGTGGACGGCAAGCGTCTTACCGAGGCGGCATTGCAGTTCTTCGCCGCGCAGGAGTGGCCCGGCAACGTCCGCCAGCTGGAGAACGTCTGCCATTGGGTCACGGTGATGGCGCCCGGCCAGGTGGTCGACGTGAAAGACCTGCCGCCAGAGGTGCGCGGCGAAGCGGCCGCCGCGGCGAGCGACGGCGACTGGCGCCGCGTGCTCGAACGCGAGGTGGCGAGCCGGCTCGCGCGCGGCGAGAGCGGCATCGCCGACTCCCTCACGCGCGACTTCGAGACCGCGCTGATCGTGAAGGCGCTGCAGCACACCGGCGGGCGGCGGATCGAGGCGGCGGGCCTCCTCGGCATCGGCCGCAACACGCTCACCCGCAAGGTTCAGGACTTGAAGATCGATACCAAGGACTGAAGGGATAGGTGCAGCAGCACGGCTGCGTTTCACGCCACTCGAAATTCGAGCTGGGGATTTTCAACACAGAGGAACGCGGGGTGCGGATTATTCAGACCTTCCTCGGGCTCCGTACCGCTTCTCGAAGTCGGCGGCGGGCAGCGCCGGGCTCTCGAAGAATCCCTGATACTCGTCGCAGCCCAGCCGGCGCAGCGCCTCGAACTGCGCCGCGGTCTCGACCCCCTCGGCCACCGCCGAGAGCTTGAGCGAATGCGCCATCGCGAGGATCGCGCGGATGATCGCCTCGTCGTTGCGATCGGACTCCATGTCGCGCACGAACGAGCTGTCGATCTTGATGGTGTCCACCGGCAGCCGCTTCAGGTACGAGAGCGAGGAATAGCCGGTGCCGAAGTCGTCGATGGCGATGCCCACGCCCAGGTCGCCGAGGCGCTGCAGGATGGCCGCCTTGTCCTCGATGTCGCGCATCAGATGGGACTCGGTGAGCTCGAGCTCGAGGCATGAGGGCGCGATGCCCGTATCGGCGATCGCGCTCGCCACGACCGCGAGCAGGCGCTCGCCGTCGGCGAGCTGCGCCACCGCCATGTTGACCGACATCCGCAAGTCCGGCTTCACGCGCTTCTGCCACACCTGGATCTGGGCGCACGCGTTCCTGAGCACCCATTCGCCGATCGGCACGATGAGGCCCGAATCTTCGGCCACGTCGATGAACTTGGCCGGCAGCAGCAGGCCGCGGCGCGGATGCTGCCAACGCACCAGCGCCTCGACGCCCACGAGCTCACCGGCGAGCGTCATGCGCGGCTGGTAATGCAGCACCAGTTCCCCGCGCTTCAGCGCGAGGCGCAGGTAGCTCTCCACCGAGAGCCTTTCCTGGGCGCGCGAATTCATTTCGGCGGAAAAAAACTGGTAGTTGTTGCGCCCCTTTTCCTTTGCGTAGTACATCGCCACGTCGGCGTTCTTCATCAGCGTCGCGCTGTCGCGGCCGTCGGTGGGATAAAGGCCGATCCCGATCGAGCAGGAGGTGGTGAGGGGCTGGCCCTCGATTAGCATCGGCGAGGCCATCGCGGCAATCATCTTCTGCGCCACCTGCTGCGCGCCCTCGTCGTCATCGTCGCGCAGGTTCTCGAGGATCACCGCGAACTCGTCGCCGCCCAGGCGCGCCACGGTATCCGAGGCCCGCACGCAGGCGCCCAGCCGCGACGCCACGCCTTTCAGCAGCTGGTCGCCGACGTGGTGGCCGAGGGAATCGTTGATCGTCTTGAAGCGGTCGAGGTCGATGAACATGAAGCCGAAGCCGGTGTGGTGGCGCGCAGCGTTGGCCACCGCCTGCTCCAGGCGGTCGTGCAGCAGCACCCGGTTGGGCAGTCCGGTGAGCGCATCGCGCGTGGCGAGGTATTCGGCCCTCTCCTCGGCGCGCTTCCTCTTGGAGACGTTGGTGGAGGTGCCCGTCATCCTGAGCGCCCGGCCCGCGGGGTCGCGCTGCGTGACCTTGCCGCGCGAGTGCACCCAGATCCACTCGCCGGCGGCGTTGGCGACGCGATATTCGCAATCGAACTCCTCGCTCACGCCCTTGGCGGTGTTGCCGAGTGCCGCGCGGAACACCTTGCGTTCGGCCGGGTGTGCCCACAGCACCACCTCCTCGCCCGGGAACACCGATTCGCGCGGCGCCTGGCCCATGAGCATCGACCAGCTCTCGTTGAAGTAAACCTTGCCGCTGGCGAGATCCCAGTCCCACAGGGCGAGATTGGAGCTCGCGAGCGCCAGGTCGAGGCGCTCCTTGGCGCGCGCCATCTGTTGCTCGGCACGTTTCCTCAGGGTGATGTCACGAGCCATGCCGAGCATTAGGCGGCGCTTGCCGAGGATCACCGGTCGACCGGTGAGCGCGTAGGGACGCACGTTGCCCCCGCTGTCGACGATCTCCACCTCGACGCAGACCTCGCGACCCTCGTCGAGCACCGAACGCATCGCCGCTTCGGCGTCGGCCCGGTCCTGGGGCGAGATGAAGTCGAGGGGGCTCATGGCGGCGAGGCGGGCATCCGGGTAGCCGACCGCGGTGGCGAGTTGCCGGTTCCAGCGCACCAGCTTCCCGCCCGGGCCCACGAGGATGAAGGCGCCGGTGAGATTCTCCAGCACCGCTTCGCTCAGCTCGCGCTCCTGGTCGAGGCGCGCTTCGAGCTCGGTTTCCGGATGCATCTCTCCGCCGCCATCGGGCGGGACGCTGCCCAGGGTCTCGAGGCGCGCCGCCGCGAGGTCGGCGAGGTTGGCGAGCGCCACGCGATCCTGCTTGCGCAGCGTGCGCGGCTTCGTATCGATGATGGTGAGCGCGCCCAGCACGGCGCCCGCACGAGTTACCAGCGGTACGACGCCGACGAATCGCGCGCTCGGGGCTGCTGCCACCAGCGGATGCATGCTCCAACTGCCCGCGGCGGCATCCTCGACGTACGACGCCTCCCGCAGCGACGGCGCCTTGAGGGCGAACGATCGCTCCGGCCCCAGGTCGCCGAAGGCGATGCCGATGCGCGCGACGATCCGCTCGCGGCCGAGGTCGAGGAACGAGATCCATCCGATCGGGAAGGAGGCGACATCGAGCGCACGGCGCAGCAGGTCCTTCAACGCCGCCTGCGGCGTGTGCGGACCATGCGAGGCGGCGCCGGCGATCACAGCGCCAGTTCGCAGACCACGGGAGCGTAATCCAGGTGCGGCAGTCTTACCCGGAGCGAGTTGACGATCCAGGTCGCGATCTTCAATCGCGGGCTACTTGGGCGGCGCCGGGGTCGCTCCAGCGGCGCCGTCCTTCTGCACCGACGGCAGGTTGGCGATCGTCGGCCGCGTAGGCGCCTGGCCGTAGGTGCGCTCCTTCGGGTAGCCGGCGGCGTCGAGGGCGGCGTTCCACTGGCCCTCCTCGAAGCCCCTGATGCGATTGCCGCCCACCTCGAGCACCGGCACGTTCAGGTCCCCGCTCACCGCCTTGAACGCCTGCTGGGTCTCGACGTTCGCCTGCACGTCGCGCTCGCTGAAAGGCACCCCGCGGTTGGAGAGCAGCTGCCGCGCCTGCGTGCACGGCTCGCAGTTGGGGGCGATCCACAGCATCACCGGGTTGCGCTTCATCGCCGTCTGCGTGGCGAAGGGCGGCGGCTGCTCGTCGGCCGCCTGGCCGAAGCGCTTCTGGGTGGCGCTCTTGGCGTTGCCGGGAGGCGGCGTGTCGGTGAAATGGACGTTGCCATCCTTGTCCACCCAGCGATAGAGCGTCGATTGCGCGGCGACGCCGAGACTCGCGGCGGCCGCGGCGAAGGCAAGCGCGCGAACGATGACGGTGATCTGCATGGCTCCTCCGGCTAGGGCGTTTGCGTCATTCCATTATGACGCAGAAGAGCGTCGATCCGAGGCTTGCGGCCGCGGAACGCGACGAACGATTCGAGCGCCGGGCGGCTTCCCCCGGCGGCGAGCACCTCGTTGCGGAAGCGCTCGCCCATGGCCGGGTCGAGCACTCCGGCCTCCTCGAAGGCGTCGTAAGCATCGGCCGAAAGCACCTCGGCCCATTTGTAGCTGTAGTAGCCCGCCGCATAACCGCCCGCGAAGACGTGCGCGAACTGGTTCGGAAAGCGGTTGTACTCCGGCACGGCGAACACCGCGACCTCGCGGCGCACGCTCGCGAGGAGCGCCATCACGTCCCCGTGTGACGCATCGCACTCGAGCGCGTGCAGGCGCATGTCGAAAAGCGCGAACTCGAGCTGGCGCACGAACCCCATGCCGCTCTGGAAGTTTTTCGCCGCGAGGAGCTTGTCGAAGAGCGCGCGCGGGATGCGCTCGCCGCTCTCCACGTGCCGCGACATCGGCGCCACCACGTCCCACTCCCAGCAGAAGTTCTCCATGAACTGGCTCGGCAGCTCGACCGCGTCCCACTCGACGCCGTTGATTCCGGAAACGCCAAGGTCGTCCACCTGGGTGAGGAGCTGGTGCAGTCCGTGGCCGAACTCGTGGAAGAGTGTGTTCACCTCGCCATGGGTGAAGAGCGCGGGCTTGCCCGCTACCGGCGCAGAGAAGTTGCAGGTGAGGAACGCCACCGGCGTCTGCACGCTGTCGCCGCGACGGCGGCGGTTGATGGCATCGTCCATCCACGCCCCGCCGCGCTTGTGCTCGCGCGCGTAGAGGTCGAGGTAGAACTGGCCGATGCGGTTGCCGCCCCGGTCGGAGAGCTCGAAGAAGCGCGCGTCGGGGTGGTAGAACTGGGCCTGGGCAGGCCGGACCATCACGCCATAAAGCGTCTGCACCAGGCGGAAAAGGCCCGCGAGCACGGCGTCCTCCGGGAAGTACTGCTTCACCTCCTGGTCGGAGAAGGCGTAACGGCCCTGGCGCAGCTTATCGCTCGCGTACGGCACGTCCCAGGCGTTCAGCTTGGCGATGCCCAGCTCCGACCGTGCGAAGCCCCCGAGCTCCGCCATGTCGCGCTCGGCGAACGAGCGCGAGCGGCGCGCGAGGTCCTCGAGGAAGTCCAGCACCTCGCGCGGACTCTTCGCCATCTTGCTCGCGAGCGACAGCTCCGCAAAGGACGCGTAACCGAGCAGCCGCGCCATCTCCGCGCGCAGCTCGAGGATGCGCTGGATGTTGGCATCGTTGTTCCACTCGGGCGTGCCGAACGCCGAGGCGCGCGTGGCATGGGCGTGGTACATGCGGCTGCGAATCGCGGCGTTGTCGGCGTACTGCATCACCGGCATGTAACAAGGGAAATGGAGGGTGAGCTTCCAGCCCTCCCGGCCGTCCCTCCTCGCCGCCTCGGCCGCGGGGGCAAGCACGTCCTCGGGGATCCCCGAGAGCTCCGCGCGGTCGGTCACGAAGAGCCCGAAGGCGTTGGTGGCGTCGAGCACGTTGTCCTGGAAGCGCGAGGCGAGGCCCGCCAACTCCTCCTGGATCGCGAGGAAGCGCGCCTTCTGCGGCGGGGGAAGCTCGGCACCGCCGAGGCGGAAGTCACGCAGCTCGTTCTCCACCTGGCGCTGGCGCGCGCGCGAAAGGGAATCGAACTCCTTCGAAGCCCGCAACGCCTTGTAGGCGGAATGCAGGCGCTGGTCCTGACCCTGCTCGCTGAAGTACTGCGTGACCATCGGCAGGGCCGCGTTGTAAGCGTCGCGCATCGCCGGCGAATTGACCACAGCGTTCAGGTGGCCCACCTGCGACCAGGCGCGCGCGAGACGCTCGTTGGCGTCGTCGAGGGGCTCCACGAAGCTCGCCCACGTGGGTTCGCCACCGGCGAGCGCGAGACTCTGGATGGTGGCGCGGCCAGCGGCGATCAGGTGCTCGACGGCGGGCTGCACGTGCTCGGGACAAATCGCGCCGAAGCGCGGCAGGCCGGAAAAATCGAGGAGCGGATTGTCCATGGTGATGTCCTGGAATCGGGTCTCGGCCATCGCCGCAATCGCGGCGCCGGCTCGGCTAGGTGGAATGGACGGTGCGGCCCGAGACCAGCGTGCGCACCACGCGCCCGACCAGCTCGAGGCCCAGGAAAGGCGTGTTCTTGCCCTGGCTTGCAAGCGCCGCGGGGCGCACCTGCCAGGCCTTGTTGGGATCGAAGAGGCAAATGTCGGCGGCAGCGCCCGGCGCGAGCGACCCCGCCTCGATGCCGAGCACGCGCGCTGGACGCATCGTGACCGCCGCGAGCGACTCGACCATCGGAAGCCCGGCCTTGCCGCCCCACTTCAGGGCGAGCGGCAGCAGGAGCTCGAGCCCGGTGGCACCGGCCTCCGCCTCGCCGAACGGCACCTGCTTGGCATCGTCGTCGACTGGCGTGTGGTCGGAGCACACCGCGTCGATGGTGCCGTCGGCGAGCCCCTGGCACAGGCGCTCGCGGTCCGAGGGATCGCGCAGCGGCGGCACCAGGCGACACTGGGCATCGAAGTCGCCAATGTCGCGATCGCACAAATGCAGGTGGTGGATGCCGACGTCGCAGGTGATCGCCACGCCCCGCGCGCGCGCCGCGGCCACCATCGCCACGCCTGCCGCGCTCGACAACCGCGCGAGATGCACACGCGCGCCGGTGATCGACATGAGCTCGACGATGGTCGCGATCGCGATGGTCTCCGCAACCGAGGCAATCGCGGGCAGGCCGAGGCGCGTCGCGACCTCGCCCTCGTGCGCGACTCCGCCCCGCGCGAGGTGCGGGTCCTCGGGGCGCAGCCACACCGTGAAGCCAAAGGTCGAGGCATAGCGCAATGCCTGCAGCAGCGTGGCGGTATCGGGCATCGGCGCGTTGCCGTCGAAGAAGCCCACGCATCCCGCGTCGCGGAGCTCCGCCATCTCGGCGAGCCGCTCTCCCTTGAGGCCCACGGTGAGCGCTCCCAGCGGATAGATGCGGGGCCCATCGAGGCTCTGCGCGCGGCGCGTAAGCATCTCCACCAGCCCCGGCTCGTCCAGCGGCGGGTCCGTGTCCGGCGGGCAGGCGAGAGAGGTCACGCCGCCCGCCGCCGCGGCGGCCATCTCCGATTCCAGCGTCGCCTTGTACTCGAAGCCCGGCTCCCTCAGGCGCGCGGAAAGGTCGACCAATCCGGGGCAGGCGACGAGGCCCGCGGCCTCGATGGTCTCGTCAGGACGGAAGCCGTCGGGCACCCGGTCGAGCGCCGCGATGCGGCCGCCGGCGATGAAGATCGAGCCGGGGGCATCGCGATTCGCGGCGGGGTCCACGATGCGCGCGCCGCGGATCTCCACCCGCCTTTCTCCGCCGCCCCTCATGGCGCCGTCCGCGCGTTCGAATTATGGTCTGACCCCAGCATCGCCATCACGGCCATGCGCACCGCGATGCCGAACGTGACCTGCGGCAGGATCACGCTCTGCTTGCCGTCGGCCACCGGAGAGTCGATCTCCACGCCGCGGTTCATCGGCCCCGGGTGCATCACGATCGCGTCCGGTTTGGCGCGCGCGAGCTTTTCGGCGGTGAGCCCGTAGCACTTGAAGAACTCGCCTGCCGAGGGAAGGAGCGCGCCATTCATGCGCTCGTTCTGCAGCCTCAGCATGATCACGACGTCGCAATCGCGGATGCCTTCGGCCATGTCGTGGAAGACGCGCACGCCGAGGCGCTCGACTGCCGCCGGCAAGAGCGTCTTCGGCCCGATCACGCGCACCTCGGGAACGCCGAGGGTCTTCAGCGCGTGTATCTGGGAGCGCGCGACACGCGAATGCAGGACGTCGCCCACGATCGCCACCGTGAGCGCGGTGAAGTCGCGCTTGTAGTGGCGGATGGTGTACATGTCGAGCAGGCCCTGCGTCGGGTGCGCGTGGCGCCCGTCGCCCGCGTTGATGACGGCCACCCCCGGCTTCACGTGGCGCGCGATGAGGTGCGGCGCGCCCGACTGCGAATGGCGAACGATGAACATGTCCGCGTCCATCGCCTGCAGGTTCCAGACCGTGTCGAGGAGCGTCTCGCCCTTGGTGGTGGAAGACGCGCCCACGTTGAGGTTGATCACGTCGGCCGAGAGGCGCTTGGCGGCGATCTCGAAGGTGGTGCGCGTCCGGGTGGAATTCTCGAAGAAGACATTGAAGATCGACTTGCCGCGCAAGAGCGGCACCTTCTTCACTTCGCGCTCCGAGACCGAGACGAACTGGTCGGCGGTGTCCAGGATTCGCGTGATGACGGTTGCAGGCAGGCCCTCGGTGGTGAGCAGGTGCTTGAGGGTGCCGTCGGGCCCGACCTGGAGGCTCGCGTTATGCCTCATGAATGCCCCGATTTCGCGAAACCGCGTCCTGCGATCGCTCCCTCGCCCTTCAGGGAGAGGGTCGTCATTGCGGCCTCTTCACCGCAGCGAAGCGCAGCTTGCCGTTGTCGTTGGAGAGCACCAGTTCCTCGTCGCGCGCCATCTCCACTTTCGCGCCGGTGAAGTCGGCGCCCACGGGGAGCTCGCGCCCGCCGCGGTCGGCCAGCACCGCAAGGCGTACCGCCTTCGGGCGGCCGAAATCGAACAGCTCGTTCACCGCGGCGCGCACCGTGCGACCGGTGTACAGCACGTCGTCGACCAGCACCACCTCGCGCCCATCCACGGGAAACGGGATCTGGCTGCGGCGCGCCTCGCGGTGCAGGCCGATGCGGCCGAAATCGTCGCGGTGCAGCGTGACTGCGATCACGCCCAGCGGCACCGCGAGCCCAAGCGCGCGATGCAGCCGCTCCGCGACCCACGCGCCGCCGGTGTAGATCCCCACCAGCCCCGCCTCAGGCGAGAGCCTGCCACGCATCTCGTCGGCGAGCGTGCGCACCAGCGCCTCGGGATCGGGCAGCGGGGCATTCACGGTTCGCGCGCCTCGACGCGTGGCATCTCATCGAGAAAGCTCTGCAGGATGAGGGTCGCGGCCATGGCGTCCAGGTCGCTCGGCCGGCTCGCGCGCGTGCGTGTGCCGCGAAGATTCTGCGCCGCGGCAGCCGAGGTGAGGGTTTCGTCGATGAACGCGACCGGCAAGGCGAAGCGGGCCTCGAGGCGGCGCGCGAATTTCTCCGCGAGCTTCGCCACCGTGTGCTCGGAGCCGTCGTCGTGGCGCGGGCGCCCGACGACGAATCCCGCCGGCTGCCATTCACGTACGAGCTCCGCGATCGCGCGGAAACGCGGCTCGTTGGCCGGCTCGTCGATGGCGCCCAGCGGGCTCGCGATGCCGGTCGAGGTTTCTCCCACCGCGACTCCGATTCGGCGCTCGCCGAAATCGAAGCCGATGACGGTGCCCTCGATCACGCGTGGCCCGCCGCCCCGGAAAGGTTGGCCGGGTTCACGCCGAGTAAATGCATCGCCGCGTCGTAGCGCGCCTCCGGCGGCAGGTTGAAAATCAGGTCCACGTCCGCCCGCACCGTGAGCCAGCCGTTGTCGATGATCTCCTGCTCGAGCTGTCCCGGCGCCCAGCCCGCGTAGCCCACCGCCACCAGTTGGTCGCGAGGGCCCTCGCCCCGGGCCATCGCCTCCAGGATGTCGCGCGAGGTGGTGAGGCCGACGTCGCCCACGGGCAACGTCGACTTCCAGTCGCCCAGCGGCCGGTGCAGCACGAAGCCATGTTCCAGCTGCACCGGGCCGCCGTAGTACACCGGCTGCTCGGCGAGGAGCGAGCCCTCGAGCGGGATCTCGACCTGACTGAAAAAGATGGCGAGCGTCGCCTCGATCGGACGGTTCACAACGATGCCCAGCGCACCGCGGTCGTTGTGCTCGCAGACGAAGGTGAGGGTGCGGGAAAAATTGGCATCCTGCATCGCCGGCATGGCGATGAGGAAGTGGCGGGTGAGGTTGATCGTTTGCATTTGCCACCGGTCGCGTATTTTAATGCTTCGCGAAGTTTGGCTCAAATGGGACCGGGAGGTTCCTCCGGTGCCCGCCTATCGATCCGCCCTTTTCTGGTTCCGACGCGACCTGCGCGACAGCGACAACGCGGGCCTCTACTTCGCCCTCAAGTCCGCCGCGCGGGTCTATTGCGCCTTCGTCTTCGATCGCGCGATACTGGGGGCGCTGCCGCGCCGCGAGGATCGACGCGTGGAGTTCATCTGGGAGAGCGTGCGTGAACTGCGCGAATCCCTGCGCAGCAGGGGCGGCGAGCTGATCGTCCTGCACGACGCTGCGCGCGACGCGATCCCAGCGCTGGCGCGGCGCCTCGAGGTCGACGCGGTCTTCTGCAATGGCGACTACGAACCCGATGCCACGGCGCGCGACACCGCGGTCGCAGCGGCCCTCGCGAGCGAGGGACGGCGCTTCCACCGCGCCAAGGACCAGGCACTGTTCGAGAAGGACGAAGTGCTCACCCAAGCCGGGCGGCCGTTCACGGTGTTCACGCCCTACCGCAACGCGTGGATGAAGCTTATGGAGCCCTTCTACATAGAAGCCTATGGGGTCGCGAGGCACGCGCGCGGGCTGGCTGCGCCGCCCTTTCCCGTCGAGGTGCCGTCGCTCGAGGCGCTCGGTTTCACGCGCACCAACCTCGCCCGCTTCCCCGTGGGCACGGGCATGCAGGGCGCGGCGCGGCTGCTCGCGGACTTCGAGACCCGGATCGACGCATACGCCGCGGCGCGCGACTTCCCCGCGGTCTGCGGCGTGTCGTACCTGGGTGTGCACAACCGCTTCGGCACCGTCTCGGTCCGCAAGCTGGCAAGCCTCGCCCTCGGTCGCGAGGGCGAGGGCGCCCGCGTGTGGCTCTCGGAGCTCGCATGGCGCGACTTCTACTTCCAGGTGCTCTGGCACCACCC
>JBDSRZ010000082.1:0-2624 GCA_039929025.1 Usitatibacter sp.
TGCCGACGCGGTGTGCAAGTTGCTCGAAGGCGCGTTTGCGATCGCGGATGCGCCGCCGGAGCCCGTCCCGATCCTCGTCGCGCGCGTCGGAGGCCGGGCATGATCGAACGCGACAACGGCCGGCCGACGATACCTGCGCGCCGCGCGGCCCTGTTCAACGCGCGCGACATGATGCTCGCCGCCTTGGCGACTCCGGCCTTGCCGGGGCTGGTGGGCCCCGCCGCGGCTGCGAGCGCCAGATCCGCGGTCCGCGTGGTCCACGGCTTCATCGACCTGCAGGGCATCACGCTCTGGCTGCAGGGCGACAAGGCCCAGGCGCTGCACGTAGAGGTTCGCGCGGGCGAAGCTTCGGGCGCACCGCTGCGGACCCTGCGAGCCGAGCTCGATCCGCGCGCCGACTGCACCGCGCATTTGCGCATCGGCGAGCTCGAATCGGGCACCCTCCATCGCTATGCGGTGCGTGCCGCGCAGGGCGGCGGGATCGTCGCCAGCGGTTCGTTCCGCACCCAGACGCACTGGCAGTACCGCTCCGACCCGCCCACGGTTCGCATCGCCGCAGGATCCTGCGCGTACCTGAACGACAACAAGTACGACCGCCCCGGGAAGCCCTATGGTGGCGGCGAGGCCATCTACGACACCATCGCGGCCACTTCGCCCGACCTGATGCTTTGGCTGGGCGACAACATCTACCTGCGCGACCCGGAATGGACGAGCCGCGAGGGCATCAGCCGGCGCTATCGACAGTACCGCTCGCACCCGCGGCTCGCGAGGCTCTGGCAGGCGGCGCCGCACTTGGCCATCTGGGACGATCACGACTTCGGTCCCGACGATGCCGACGCCTCGTTCGTCAATCGCCAGTGGACGATGGAAATGTTCCGCCGCTACTGGCCTGTTCCCTACGCCACTCCCGCGGACGGGCTCTACGGCATGGTCACGCAGGGCGACGTGGACATCTTCATGCTCGACGACCGCTCCTACCGTTACCCGAATCGCTGGCCCGCCGACAGCGCCGCGAAAGCGATGTACGGCCCCATACAGATGCAGTGGCTGAAAGCCGCGCTCACCTACTCGCGCGCGCCGTTCAAGGTCGTCGCCGGCGGGAGCCAGTTCTTCAATCGCACCAGCGGGCCCAGCCGCGAGTCGTGGTCCGACTTTCCCGCGGAACAAGCCGACTTCAAGCGCTGGCTCGAGCAAAGCAGGATCCGCGGCGTGTTCTTCCTCTCAGGCGATCGCCATTTTGCGCAGATGCTGCGTATCGAGCGCCCCGGCCTGTATCCGATCCACGAGATCACCACCTCGCCGCTCACCTCCGGCGTCGTCACCCACATCGTGGACGCCGAGCGCGACGATCCGGAGGTCGTTCCCGGCACCATGCTCCACGAGCGCAACTTCGCCATGATCACCGTCACCGGCCCACGCAACCAGCGCGTCCTGATGCTCGAGATTCGCGATACCCAGGGCGACAGGAAGTGGGAGTGGAGTACCACCGCAGCGGAATTGGCCGTGGGGACGCGCGCATGACCGCAAGGCTCCTGCTGGCGGCGGTGCTCGCCGTGACGCTCGGCTCGTGCGTTACGGACCCCGGGGAGCGTGGCCGGGTCGCGCTGCGGCTCATCACGATCAACGATTTCCATGGCAACCTGGAGGCGGCACCGACGCTGCAGCTCGTCCTCACCGATCCAGGCGAAACCGCCGGGGCCCAGCCCATGCGCGTGCGCGTGGGTGGCGCCGCGGCACTCGCGGGCATCGCAAAGCAGCTGCGCAAGGGGTCTCGAAACAGCCTCATGGTGGCAGGCGGGGATCTCATCGGCGCGGCGCCGCTGCCTTCGACACTCTTCAGGCACGAATCCACGGTGGAGATCCTGGGCGACATCGGCCTCGACGTGAGCTCGCTTGGCAACCACGAATTCGATGCCGGCGAGATCGAGCTGCAGCGCATCATCCGGGGCGGCTGCGCCGCCAACCCGCCCGCGAGCACATCGATAAGCTGCGCGGAAGGGCGGTACAAGGGCACGCGATACACGTACATCGCCGCCAATGTGCGCGATTCCGGGGGCAAGCCCATCGTGGCCCCTTACGTCATCAGGACCTTCGAGGGCATTCCGGTGGGATTCATCGGCGCGGTCACGAAGACGACACCGCAGCTGGTGGTTCCCTCGGGTATTGCGGGCCTCACGTTCGGCGACGAAGCGGATGCGGTGAACCGTTCGGCCGAGGAGCTGCGCGCCCAGGGGGTGAGGGCCCTGGTCGCGGTATTCCACGAGGGCATGGAGCTGGGGACGCCGGACAAGCGCGGCGATTGGAACGATATCACCTGCCCCGACGCCCGCGGCGCGCTCCTCGACATCGCGCGGCGCCTGGCCCCCGAGATCCGCGTGGTCATCTCGGGCCACACGCATCAAGGCTATCGCTGTGAGCTCGATGGCCGCCTCCTCATCCAGAGCACCTCGTATGGGCGCGGCATCGGCGTCGTCGACGTCGAGCTCGATCGCAGCACCGGCGCGATGCTGCCGCCGGTGCGCAGCATCAACCTGCCGGTGCTGAACGAGCAGACCGATCCGGCACAGCGCGCAAAGCTCATTGCCGCGACACCCGAGCCCTTCGCGGCAGCGCTGCGCGAGGCG
>JBDSRZ010000083.1:0-15353 GCA_039929025.1 Usitatibacter sp.
TGCGAGCGCCAGCAAAAGAGCGCGTCCTCGAAGTTGCCGACCACGGCGAAGGCGAACGCGCTCACGCGCTGCGGGACCCAGTCGAGCACGTGGAAAGCGCGCGCCGCGAACCAGCCGAAATCGCGCTCGTCGGGATCGACCCGGTGCTCCCAGGAGAGCGCCGCGCGCAACGCGAGCGGATAAAGGACGAGGCCGAGGGGACCGGGCAGCACCAGGTACCAGAAGAGCGGCCCGAAGGTCCGGTGATGGGCCTCGCGCAGCGCGTGCTCGGCGGCGAGGCGCGCGACGACGCCCGGATCCTCGCCTTCGACCGGCTCCCCGCGCCATTGCGCCAGGCGGTTGGCCGCCGCCGCCGCGTTCCCATCGCGCAACGACTTCTCGATCGAGGCGAGGCTCCCGGTGGTGGTGAGGAAGCGCAGCGTCCCGTAAAGGATCGCCACTTCCAGCAGCCAGGCCAGGGACACGTGCAGCGCGGCCAGTAGCGCCGTGAGCAATGCGACCGAGACCAGCAACGCCCCCATCAGGGCGGCCCACGCGAGAATGCCTGAATTGCGGTCGCCGGCGTTCAAGCGCTTGGCCGCGGACAGGCACATGCGCCCGTAGAAGGCCATCAGGGGCTGGCGCCCCTTCACCGGGTAGGCGTACTGCGCGAGCAGGCTCGCGAGCAACGCAGCGAGGCTCATGCGGCCTTCATGACGGGGATCAAATACGGCATGTGCTCGCGATTATAATGTCGGGTAACCAGGGATTCGCACCGCAATCGCAGTCATAGCGGCGAAAAGGCCCTAACGAAAAACCGAGGAGAAATCATGTTGAAAAGACTCGTTCTGGCCGGCGCCACGCTCGCGCTGGCGCTCGTCGCATCCGCGCAGGATTATCCGGCGCGAGCAGTGACGATGATTGTCCCGTACGCGGCCGGCGGTCCGACCGACACGGTCGCGCGCGTCCTGGCACTGGCGATGACCAAGCCGCTCGGCCAGGCGGTGGTGGTGGAGAACCGCCCCAGCGCCGGCGGCATCCTCGCCGGGCAGGTGGTGAAAAACGCCAAGCCGGACGGCTACACCATCCTCATCCACCACATCGGCATGGCGACCATCCCGGCCCTTTACCGCCAGCCGGGCTTCAACCCGCTCACCGACTTCGAGTACATCGGGCTGGTGAACGAGGTGCCGATGACGATCATCGGCAAGCCGGGTCTGCCGGCGAAGGACCTGAAGGAGCTCATCGCCTACATGAAGGCGAACAAGGACAAGGTGAGCGTCGCCAACGCGGGCATCGGCGCCGCCTCGCACCTTTGCGGCATGCTCTTCATGAGCGCCATCCAGACCGACGTGCTCACGGTTCCCTACAAGGGCACCGGCCCGGCGATGAACGACCTGGTCGGCGGCCAGGTGGACATCATGTGCGACCAGACCACCAGCACCACAGGCCAGATCAAGGGCGGCAAGGTGAAGGCGTACGGCATCACCTCGGAGAAGCGCGTCTCGAGCCTGCCCGACCTGCCGACGCTCGAGGAGCAGGGGCTCAAGGGCGCGAACGTCGGCATCTGGCACGGCCTCTACGCGCCCAAGGACACGCCCAAGCCGGTCATCGACAAGCTGGTCAAGGCGATGCAGCAAGCGCTCGCCGATCCGGCGGTGAAGCAGAAATTCACCGAGCTGGGCGCGGTCACCTACGGCGCCGACAAGCAGACGCCCCAGGCGCTGCAGCAACACCTCAAGGCCGAGATCTTCAAGTGGGGCCCGATCATCAAGAAGGCGGGCGTGTACGCCGACTGAAAAAATGCCCCTCGTCATCAAGGCGAGGGGCAAACCGCTCTCGGAGGAGAAACGCCGGCTCTCGCCGGCGTTTTCGCTGTTGCAGCAATCGTGCCAGCCACCGAACACGGTAGATCAAGGACTTGGGGCTTGCCGCCAAATTGTCGGAGAACTCAGTTGGTGCATCGAGGCACCGATGTTGTGCGGGCCGCTATCGCGGGCGCTTGCCGCGGATCGGCGCGAAGTGTGCTTCGGTGCGGGCAAGCTCGGCGTCGATGTCCTCGCCCGGCATGAACGACGGACCGAATCGCACGCAGCGCTCACCGTAGTCGAGCGCCGCGAGCAGCACCGGTACTCCCGCGCCGCGCGCGATCCTGAGGAAGCCCGACTTGAAGCGCGCGCCGCGCTTGCGCGTGCCGGCGGGCGCGATCGCGAGGATGCGCCGCTCGACGGGGCCGAACCCCTCCACGGCATCGGCGACGACGCCCTTCGGGTTCGACCGGTCCACCGGAATGCCGCCGATCCAGCGCATGAACACGCCCAGCGGACCGCGGAAAAGCGTGTGCTTGCCGATGAACTCGATGCGCAGGTCGAGGGCGAACATGGCGGCGACGCCGACGATGAAGTCCCAGTTGGAGGTGTGCGGCCCCACGGCGATCACCATCTTGGGCAGGTTGGGCACCTCGCCCTCCACTCGCCAGCCGAGCGCCGCGAGCAGGGCGCGCCCCAGCAGGCTCATGACCCCGCTGCCGCGCCGCGGGATCGCCGCACCGAGGTGCGGCAGGCGGCTCAAGCGAAGAGTGCGGCCATGGCCTTCAAGTCGACGTTGCCGCCCGACAGGATGATGCCGACGCGCTTGCCGCGCACGTCGATCGCGCCGCCCAGCACTCCGGCGGTGGCGAGCGCGCCCGTGGGTTCGACCACGAGCTTCATGCGCTCCCACAGGAAGCGCATCGCATCGACCAGCTGCACATCGGTCACCGTGATGATGTCGTGCACGTGCCGCAGCACCAGCGGGAAGGTGAGCATGCCCAGCGCCTGGGTGCGGGCGCCGTCGGCGATCGTCTGGGGAACGTCGATGTGGACCAGCTGCTTGGTCCTGAACGAGCGCGCCGCGTCGTCACCCGCCGCCGGCTCGACTCCGATCACCTTCACCCCGGGCGAGAGGTTCTGTGCCGCGATCGCGCAACCCGACAGCAGGCCCGCGCCACCGGTGCAGACGAAGAGGTAGTCGAGTGGTCCGGCGTCCTCGATCAGCTCCTTGGCTGCCGTCCCCTGCCCCGCGATCACCGCCGCATGGTCGAAGGGCGGCACCACCGTGGAGCCCTTCTGCGCGGCGATGCGCGCCGCGACATCCTCGCGGTTCTCGCCCTTGGCACGATCGTAGAGCGCTACTTCGGCGCCGTAGCCGCGGGTCGCGGCGACCTTCACGGCGGGCGCGTCGACCGGCATCACGATGGTGGTCGGGATTCCCAGCAGCCGTCCGGCGAGCGCGACCGCCTGGGCATGATTCCCGGAAGAGAATGCCACCACGCCACGGCTGCGCTCGGCGGGCGTCAGCAACGCGAGTGCGTTGTACGCGCCGCGGAACTTGAAGGCGCCCATGCGTTGCAGGTTCTCGCACTTGAAGAAGGCGTGGCACTGCGCCAGCTCGTCGAAGGAGCGCGACGTCGCTACCGGCGTGCGATGGGCGACGCCATCGAGGCGCCGCGCGGCCGCCTCGATGTCGGCGTAGGTGACCGAGGTTGCCGGCGCCGCGTCGTTCATTGCAGCTCGATGTCGTCCTCGAATACCACTTCGAGGTCGATGCCCGCGACGCGGAGCGTCATTGTCGCCGGCAGCTTCTCGTCGCCCTTCAGCTTGCCCGCGGCGCGCGCCTTCTCCACCGCCGTCTCGATCTCGCGCTGGGAGTGCACGCCGACGTGCTTCAGGAACTTGCGGATGCTCATGTTCAAGGCATCGGGATCCATGGTCGCTCCTCGCTTATCCGACGCTGGTCGAGATCGAGACGAGCGCGTCCTTGAGCGTGTCCTCGGGGAGCGCGTTCACGCTCTCGGCGAGGATCTCCGCCTCGGTCGCCACAATCTCCGGCAGGTTGCGGCTCTCCATCACCGCCACGAATTGCGCCGCCGCGCCCGCCACCCGCAGCAGCTTGGCGCGCTCCGACATCAGCAGGTCGATCTCCTTGCTCAGCATGAACGTGCCGGTGCTTTCCCCCATCGATTGCGACATCACAGCTCCTTGGGTTGCGTTTCGAGTTGCCTGCGCAATTCTACCCGCGCGCGTCAGTTCGCTTCCGCGAGCGGCAGGTTGAGGAGCAGGTTCTGCGGCTTCACCCGAAGCGTGCGGTCGGGGCGGCATGCGAGGCCCAGGTAGACCGGACGCCCGCCAAGGTCCGCGATCGCCTCCGCGGGATCGCGGAACTCGAGGCGGAAGAGGAGCGCCATGCGCTCCAGGTCCCCGGGGGCAACCTCTTCGCCCCGATAGAGCGCGTTCAGGATCGCGCTCGAGTCCACGTCCAGGCCCACGTGCCAGCGCCAGCGTTCATCCTCGATGCGCGCCACGGGCTCGACCGTGACCTCCACCCCCGCCATGTGGGCTACCCAGCGCTCGAGCAGCCGCGCGAGCGCCGCCGCGCCCTCGCCGGCGGGAGCGAGGTCGAGCGCGAAGGCATGGAGCGCGTCGCGCATGAAATAGAGCTGCGCGTTCTCGTGGTTCAGGACATCCATCTTCACCGCGGGCACGGGCGTGTTCTGCTGGCGCAGCAACCTGCCGACGGCTCCGAAGCCGCCGGTCTCGGCGAACACCTCAACGGTGGCGGCGTCCGCGGCCAGCACCTTGCCCGCCTCGGCCGCGAGCCGCTGGCGGCGGAAGAACATCTCGCCCGCGCGGCAGAGGTACGGATCCTCGGTGCCGTCCAGGATGCCGCGCACGATCGCCTGGGCGAGCGCATCGACGAACGGCGGCGCAAGATCGACCTCGTTCGCTCGGAAGAGGTCGCGATAGCACGCCTCGAGGCTCGCGGCGCCCAGGACGCGTTCGCGAAAGCGCAGGAACTCGGTCCAGTTCTCGCGGGCGTCCGCGTCCTCGACGCTCGCCAGAGCCTCCGCGGGAACGGGCGCGAGCGGATCGGCGGTGAGGCGCTGGTGGAGCTCGCGCTCGCACAGCCCGGCGTCTTCGGGGGGTCGAAGCTCGTCCCGGTCGAGGAAGGCCCCGACCCAGCCCGCGGTGGGCCGCAACGCCGCGCCCTCGCGTTCCAGCAACCCGTAGCCGCTCGCGGCCCAGAAGTCCTGCGCCACGGTCAGACCCCCAGGGTCGCCACCTCCGGCAGGGGGAAGCCGTTGAAATTGCTGGCGTACGCCGTGGTGTAGGCGCCGGCGTTCTTGATGAAGATGAAGTCGTTCTCCTGCAGGTCGGCAGGAAAGAGCTCTTCGCGCATCACCACGTCCACCGAGTCGCAGGTGGGCCCGGCCACGTTCCACGACACCGGCTCGCCGTCGCGATCGGTGTAGATGTTGTAGCGCAGGCCTTCGGTAGTCTCGATGACCCCGCCGAAGACGCCCGCGTCCCAGTACATCCAGCGCTGGTTGTTGCGGGTCGCCGTGCCCACCACGCGGCAGATGAAGTAGCCGGCGTCGGAGACCAGGTAGCGGCCGGGCTCGGCGATCAGCTGCACCTCGGGGCCGAAATGGCGCAGCTCCTTGTTGATCACCTCCGCGATGGTCTCGATCGAGGGGATCGGCTTCACGTGGCGCACCGGATAGCCACCACCCAGGTTGAGCAGGCGGGGCTTGAGGCCGACGGCACGCATCGAGGCGAAGACCTTCTTCGCGCGCTCGATGCCGACCCGCCAGTTCTCGGGATTCAGGCACTGCGAGCCCACGTGGAAGGTGACGCCGGCGAGGTCGGCCTCGCAGTCCACCGCGGCCTCGATGAGTTCCGGCACGTCGTGCATATGGGCGCCGAACTTGCCCGCGAGCGGCCAGTCGCTGCCGATGTTGGGCACGTCGATGCGCATGTACATCTTGGCGTCGGCCTTCACCGACCGGACCTTGCGGATCTCCTCGGCGCTGTCGACCACGTACCACTCCACGCCCTTGGCGGCGGCGTACCCGAGGAAGGCGCGCGACTTCATCGGGTTGGAATAGAACACCTCGGCCACCGGCACGCCGATCGCGAGCAGGATGTCCAACTCGGCGATGGACGCGATCTCGAATCCGGCGCCTTCCTGCATCAGGACCCTGAGGACGCGCGGATCGGGGTTCGCCTTGACCGCGAAGTGCGGGCGCACCTTCGGCAGCGCCGCGCGGAAGCGGCGCGTTTTCGCCCGGACGATCTCGAGGTCGACCAGCAGGACGGGCTTCTTGTACGCGTGCCTCTGGAGGTACTGCTTGACGCGCGTGAAGTCGAGGCTGACTTCCGGGTGTGAATCGAGGGGAAACTCCGGTTGCGGGCGGAGCTTCTTTACCGTGGCGGTTCGGGGCATCGGGGTCTCTGTGACCTCCTTACAAGTGCGGAAAAAACGCGCTGGAGTATAGGGCAAAAAACCCCGCGCCCGGGGAATATTCTGTCGTCCCGCGAGGCGATTGGTTTCCGCTCAGATCTTCGGAAGCGTCACGCCCTGCTGGCCCTGGTACTTGCCGCCGCGATCGCGGTAGGACGTCTCGCAGACCTCGTCGGACTCGAAGAAGAGCATCTGGGCCACGCCCTCGTTGGCGTAGATCTTGGCGGGCAGCGGCGTGGTGTTCGAGAACTCGAGCGTCACGTAGCCTTCCCACTCGGGCTCCAGCGGGGTCACGTTCACGATGATCCCGCAATTGCGCACGAAGACTCCTGCCTCCAGAGCGAAGTTGCCCGCCTCGGGCACGGTGAGGCAATAGACGTCGTGGACACCGGCCAGCTCGCGGATGGCCCCCACTTTGTGGTTGCGATATCGCCCGTGCGCTTGCGCGATCACTTCGGGGAAACGCCTGAAGACTGACCGATCGCAATCGAGCAGGCGCGCCGCCCCACGGATGGAGCCGGTCTCGTCGAGCGCTGCCCGCACGCGCTCCGCTGTGATCTCGGGGCGCAGATTGATCCGACGGGCCACTTCCGCTTGCGCGTGCCGGCGCCGGCCGTCATCGCGCGCCCAGGCGCTTCGCATCCGCTCGGCATGGCGCTGCCGCTCGGCCGGATCGCTGAATCGCGCTGCGCCTGCCAGGCGCATGGCCTCTCGCGCCGCGGCGCTGGGATTGCGCCTTGCCTCGATCAGACGGCGCCTGATGTCGCCGTAGCGAGCATCGTTCCAAAAACTGGCAGCGCGCTGCGACTGGACTTCCGCAAAGTGCTCGACCCAATCGGGGTCGAGCGCGCGGCGCGCGAGAGAGTCACGGATCGCCGCGCCATGGGCGCCCGCGTCGAAATCATCCCCATAGCTTGCAGCGTTGTGCATGCGAATGTGGTCGGCCGCGACCATGCGCTCGATGTTCGTCGGGCGGTTGTTGCGACGATCGAAGTCGATGTGGTGCCGGTGTGTGCCCGCCCCCCCTTCATAAATGCCATTTCGCAGGTTCCACTCGTCGGCCAGCCGGTGCGTGGGGTAAAGATGGCCGTTCAGCGGCTGATACACCATTTCGTAGCCACGTGCGGCCTCTCGATAGAGAGGCATCAGGGAATCGCCAGGACGCAGCTCGCCTGCCGCGGCCATTTGTCCGTCGCGCCGCATGAACACGTGGTCCGGCGTCGCATGGATGGTCTCGCCCGTGTCGAGCTCCACTTCCAACAGCGAATCGGTCCCGATGTGGCGCGGGTGGTCGAGCAGCGTGACGATCAACCTTCCGTTCGCGCCGATGCTGTAGCCCCAGAAAATCTCGCCGGCGTCATGGCGGCGGGCCATTTCCTCGAGAGTCGGCGCCGTGCCGTCGACCAGCGCCACGCGTGTATCGCCGCGAAAGCAGCGTGCGTAGGTCGATTTTCCGAGGCAAATTGTGAGTACGTTCCTGGGAATTTTGAAGCGCTCCACGGTGCGCGCGAGAGCGAAGGAGTTCGGAGGAATAATGCACACGCCCCCCTGGAAGTTGACGAACGACTTTTCGTCGAATTTCTTGGGATCCACGACCGTCGAATGAACATTGGTGAAGATCTTGAACTCGTCCGAGCAGCGCACGTCGTAACCATAGCTCGACGTGCCGTAGGACACGATCTTGCGCCCGTCGATGGCGCGCACCTGCCCGGGCTCGAAGGGCTCGATCATCCGCTCGCCCGCGGCCATGCGCCGGATCCACTTGTCGCTCTTGATGCTCATGGGTCTCCTAGCCGGGCGCGGACCTAGTTGTTTTGTATGACGATCTTCGGGAAGACGCCGGAACGGTCCTCCGCCTGGCGCGCGATCCTCGCCGCCACCTTGCGGGCGATGTCGCGGTAGATCGAGGCGATCGCCCCCTCGGGGTCGGACACCACCGTGGGCTTGCCCGAATCGGCCTGCTCGCGGATGCGGATGTCGAGCGGCAGCGAGCCGAGGAATTCCACGTCGTAGTCCTTGCACATCTTCTCGCCGCCGCCGGAGCCGAAGATGTGCTCGGCGTGCCCGCAGTTGGAGCAGACGTGGATCGCCATGTTCTCGACGACCCCGAGGATCGGGATACCGACCTTCTCGAACATCTTGAGCCCCTTCCTCGCATCGATGAGCGCGATGTCCTGGGGGGTGGTCACGATGACAGCGCCGGTCACCGGCACCTTCTGCGCGAGGGTGAGCTGGATGTCGCCGGTTCCGGGGGGCAGGTCCACCACGAGATAATCGAGCTCGCGCCACTTCGTCTCGTTCAGCAACTGCTCGAGGGCCTGGGTGACCATGGGACCGCGCCACACCATCGGCGTGTCCTGCTCGATGAGGAAGCCCACGCTCATCGCCTGCACACCGTGGCCCTCCATCGGCTCCATCGACTTGCCGTCGCGCGAGGTCGGCCGGCCGGTGATGCCGAGCATCAGGGGCTGCGAGGGCCCGTAGATGTCCGCGTCGAGCATGCCGACCGTGGCGCCCTCGGCGGCGAGCGCGAGCGCGAGATTCACGGCGGTGGTGCTCTTGCCCACCCCACCCTTGCCCGAGGCGACCGCGATGATGTTCTTGATTCCCGGAATGAGCTTCACGCCGCGCTGCACGGCGTGGGTCACGATCTTCGAGTGGACGTTCACGCTCGCCTGGGTGATACCCGGCAGCTGGCGCAGCCGCTCGGAGACCTGGGCGCGCACCTTCTCGATCACCCCGCGCGCCGGGTAGCCGAGCGCCACGTCCAGCGAGACGCGCTCGCCCTCGACCTTCACGCCCTTCACGCCCTTGGAGTCGACGTAATTGCGGCCGGTGACAGGGTCGACGAGCTCTGAGAGCGCGTCGAGGACGTCTTTCTCGGTGGGGGCCATGCCGGGAGTTCCAAACGGAGAGAAGCGAACTCGGAATTTTAAAGCAATTTGCTATCATCGCGGGGTCTCGAAACCACTTCTCAATGCCCCGCAAGCTTTTCGTCACCACGGCGCTCCCGTACGCCAACGGCCCGTTCCACATCGGCCACATCATGGAGTACGTCCAGGCCGACATCTGGGTCCGTTTCCAGCGGCTGCAAGGGCACAAGGTCAATTTCGTCTGCGCCGACGACGCCCACGGCGCCCCGATCATGCTCAAGGCCGAGGCCGAAGGCGTGACGCCCGAGGACCTGATCGCCAAGGTCGCCGAGGGCCACCGTCGCGACTACCAGCGCTTCGGCATCAGCTTCGACAATTTCCACTCGACGCATTCGGACGAGAACCGCGAGCTGTCGTCGGCGATCTTCCTCGCCCTGCAGAAGAACGGCTTCATCGATACCAAGACCATCGAGCAGTTCTTCGACCCGGTGAAGAAGATGTTCCTGCCGGACCGCTACATCAAGGGCGAATGCCCCAAATGCTCTGCCCCGGACCAGTACGGCGACTCCTGCGAGAACTGCGGCGCGGTCTACGCACCCACCGACCTCAAGAACCCTTTATCGGCGCTCACCGGCGCGAAACCCGTGCTGAAGAAGTCCGAGCACTTCTTCTTCAAGCTTTCCGACCCGCGCTGCGTGGAGTACCTGCGCGAATGGACCCAGGACGGCAAGCTCCAGCCCGAGGTCTCGAACAAGGTTCTCGAATGGCTGGACAGCGGGCTCAACGATTGGGACATCACCCGCGACGCGCCCTACTTCGGCATCGAGATCCCGGGCGCCCCCGGCAAATACTTCTACGTATGGCTGGACGCGCCCATCGGCTACCTCGCGTCCCTCAAGAACTACCTCGAGAAGAAGGGGCAGGACTTCGAGAAGTATGTGAACGATCCGAAGGTGGAGCAGATCCACTTCATCGGCAAGGACATCATCTACTTCCACACCCTCTTCTGGCCGGCGACGCTCAAGTTCGCCGAGAGGAAGCCGCCCGACAACGTGTTCGTCCACGGTTTCCTGCAGCTCTCCGGGGAGAAGATGTCGAAGTCGCGCGGCGTCTCGGTGAGCCCGCAGAAGTACATCGACCTGGGGCTGAACCCCGAGTGGGTGCGCTACTACCTCGCCGCGAAGCTGAACGCGCGCGTCGAGGACCTCGATTTCAACCCCGACGACTTCCTCGCGCGGGTGAACTCCGACCTCGTGGGCAAGTACGTAAACATCGCGAGCCGCGCCTCGGGCTTCATCGCCAAGCGCTTCGCCGGCAAGCTCTCCGAGGAGCCGCTATCGGCGGGGCGGGAGCTCAAGCACAAGATGCGCGGCAACCTCGCCGCCCCGGCACCGGACGACGAGCAGGCGCCCGCCATCCTCTTCGAGGTGAGGAGCTTCGCCGACGCGATCGCCGCCGACTACGAGGCGCGCGAGTTCAGCAAGGCGATCCGCCAGATCATGTTCCTCGCCGATCGCGTGAACCAGTACGTCGATGAGCAGAAGCCCTGGGAGATCGCCAAGGAACCCGGCCAGGACAGCGCGCTGCAGTGGTTCTGCACGCTCTACCTGGAGCTCTTCCGCATCCTCACGATCTATCTCAAGCCGGTTTGCCCCAAGGTCGCGGAGGAGGTCGAGGCTTTCCTCGGCATCGCCAAGCCGCTCGCCTGGGACGACGTCGCGAACGCGGTGAAGCCCGGGCACGTCGTGCAGCCGTACCGCCATATCGTTTCCCGGATCGATCCGAAGCAGATCGAGCAGCTCCTCGAGCCGCCCGCGGAGGCGAAGCCGGAAGGGGCCGCCGCCGCGAAGGGCGCCGAAACCCCGGAATTCAAGCTGGAGCCCGTCGAGCCCCCGAAGCCGCCGGTGCTGCTGCCGATCGGCGACACTATCTCCATCGACGACTTCGGGCGCGTGGACCTGCGCATCGCGCGCATCGTCGACGCCGAGTACCTGCTCGACGCCGACAAGCTCCTCAAGCTGACACTCGACATCGGCATCGAGACGCGCACGGTGTTCGCGGGCATCCGCTCGGCCTACAACCCCAAGGACCTCGTGGGGCGCCTCACGGTGATGGTGGCGAACCTGGCCCCCCGCAAGATGCGCTTCGGCGAATCCCAGGGCATGGTGCTCGCCGCGGGCGACGGCGGCTCGATCTACCTGCTGTCGCCGGACTCCGGGGCGATGCCCGGGATGCGCATCAAATAGGGAGCCGAAGAGGCTTCGGCGAAAGGCGAGAACGATGTTGGGGCGGACGCATGGCGCCGCCCAGCACCGGCACGCCGCACTGGAATCGATTTCGTGGCCATCCGAAAACCGCAAAGCCCCCCTCCTTACTCCACCGATCGCGAGCTGCTCGAGCGCGAGGTCGAGATGGATGTGTTCCGCGCCAGCGGCCCAGGCGGCCAGCACGTGAACAAGACCGAGTCGGCGCTTCGCCTGCGCCACCTGCCTTCCGGAGTGGTAGTGACCGCCCAGGACTCGCCCTCGCAGCACCGTAACCGCGACATCGCCTTCGAGCGCCTGATCGCGAAGCTGGAGAAGCTCAACTACATTCCGAAGAAGCGCGTACAGACACGTCCCACGCGCGCCTCGAAGGAGCGTCGTATCGAGGCGAAGAAGCGGGAGGGCGCGCGCAAGCAGACCCGCGGCAGGGTGCGCGGCGATGAGTGAGACGGTGACACGCCGGCTCGTGATGCTCGGCCGTGTGCAGGGCGTGTTCTACCGCGAGTCGATGCGCCAGGAAGCCGTACGCCTGGGGGTGACCGGATGGGTTTGCAATCGCCTCGACGGCGGCGTGGAGGCGATGGTGCAGGGGCCGCCCGACGCAGTGGAGGCCATCATCGCCTGGTGCCGCCTGGGGCCCCCCGATGCACACGTGGCAAGCCTCGAATCCCACGTGGGGAACGGAACCTTCGATCGATTCGAGAAACGCTCCACGTTCTAGGGAAAGCCTGAATGATCCGCCAGCCGTCGCCCTCTGGTCACTCCGACGCGACGTCGGGCACCGGCCGGCGGCGCTCGACGTGGAAGCGCATCAACGCGGCCATCCGGTAAATCGCGTGCACGAACTTGCCGTAAGGCAGCGTCACAAAGAGCGCCAGCACCACGCCCAGGTGTGCCGCGAGCAGCACGCCCAGGGCCCGCGTCTCCCGCAGGTAGAGGAGTGCCAGCCCCGTGAGGCCCGCGAGCAGCAGGAGCGCGATGAAACCCACGTCCATCCCGTCCTGGGTGCGGTCAGCCAGTTCCGGATCGCGGCGTCCCTTGAGCCAGAGAAGCCCCGCGGGTCCGATCACGAGGCCGATACCCCCGAGCGCGCCGAGGATCACCGGCAGGCTGTAGAAGGGATAGGGCGCCTTCCAGCCGAACACGTAGTGGTAGATCGTCGCCACCGTGGTCGAGGCGAGGCAGAGCATGAAGCCGTAGAACGTGAGGTGATGGAAGTTGCGCCGGGCGAACGACGGGCGCTCGGCGGGATAGGTGCAGCCGTCGCCGCCGCCATCGAGGTATTTGAGCCCCGCGGCGTCCCACGTGGCGCCCTGCAGCGCCACCGGTCCCAGCAGTTGTCCCACGGGCTCGCCGCTATCGGTCCAGAACGCGACTAAGCTGATCGCGAACGAAAGCACCGCGAAACCGAACACCAGCCCGAACACCGTCACCAGCACGCCGTGCGGCAGCAACGCATAGAAGGACCCTTGCGCGTCGGACCAGGCGGACAAGAAGCGCTCCGGATTCGCATACCAGGCGGTGAACAGGAACACCAGCGCGAGGCTCGCCGCCGTGGCGAGGCTCACCACCAGCGCGTTGCGCTCGAAAGCCGCCCCGAAGACGCCCGGCCATGCGTACTTGCGGTAGGTCTGCTTGCGCACCTGCGCGAGGATGCGCGGAAAGTTGAGCTGGAACTCGTGGGGCGGCGCGTATTGGCAGGCATAGAGACACGCGCCGCAGTTGTGGCAGAGGTTGGCGAGATAGTGCACATCCTGCTCGGTGAACGAAAGGCGCCGCTCGAGCGCCGGAAATACCGCGCAGTAGCCCTCGCAATAGCGGCAGGCGTTGCAGATCGACAGCACCCGCTGCGCCTCCTCGACCAGCTCCTCCAGGCGTGGCCTAGCCGCGGACATGGCGCGCGCCCTCCTCGCCCGCGATACGCCCGAAGGTGGTACCGATCGCCATGCCGATGCCGGCGAGGTACCCCTTGCCGAGGATGTTGCCCGCCATGATCTCGCCCGCGGCGAGGATGTTCTTCGCCGGCGTCCCGTCGGCCATCAGCATGCGCGCTCGCTCGTCGATGCCGACGCCCAGGTAGGTGAAAGTGATGCCGGGGCGCAGCGGATACGCGTAAAAGGGCGCGGTGTCGATCCGGCGCGCCCAATGGGTCTTCGGGGGATCGACTCCCTCGGTGCGGCAATCGTCGAGCACCGTATGGTCGAAGGTGCCGTGGCGCACCGCGGCATTGAAGCCATCGACGGTAGCCTCGAGGGCGGCAGGATCGAGCTTCAGTGCCACCGCCAGGTCCCGGATCGAGCCCGCCCTGATCGGCGGAAACACCGGCGGCATGAACTTGCCCATGGACTTGTTATCGATGATCGAATAGCCGATCTGCCCCGGCTGCCCGGCGACCAGGCGCCCCCAGATGGCGTAGCGCTTCGGCCAGAAATCCTCGCCCTCGTCGTAGAAGCGCTTTGAGTCGCGATTCACCACGATGCCGAGGGACACCGCGTCCACGCGCGTCACGATGCCGCCGTCGAACTTGGGCGAGCGCGCGTCGATCGCCACGCAATGCCCCTGGGTCGCGTCGCTCACCGGCTTCGCGCCCTTGTCGAGCAGGAGCTTCAGGACGCGCCCCATGTTGTAGGGCGTGCCGCGCACGATGAAGTTGTCCGCCGGCGGTCCCCACGCCTCGCGCAGCCACGCCAGGTTGGACTCGAAGCCGCCGGCGGCCGCGACGCACGCCTTGGCGCGCACCCGGAGCTCCACGCCATCGCGCAGCACCGTGGCCGACGAGAAATGCCGGTCGTCGATGGCGAGGTCGACCACCTCGGTGTCGTAGCAGACCTCCACGCCCGCGGCCTGCGCGGCGGCGTAGTAAGCGTTCATCAGCGCCTTGCCGCCGCCGAGGAAGAACGCGTTGGTGCGCGACAGGTGCAGGGTGCCGCCGAGCGGCGCCTGGAAGCGCACGCCCTGAGCCTTCATCCACGGCAGGTGGCGCGCGGTCTCGCGGATCGTGATGCGCGCGAGGCGTTCGTCGGTGAGGCCGCCGGTCACCTTCAGCAGGTCGTCCCAGTATTCGGCTTCGGGATAGGCACCCGTAAGGACATCCAGGGGAGCGTCATGCATTGTGCGCATGTTGCGCGTGTGGCGGCTGTTGCCGCCGCGAAAATGGGTCGGGGCGGACTCGACCACCAGCACCGAAACGCCGAGCTTGCGCGCGGTGAGCGCGGCGCAGAGCGCGGCGTTGCCACCGCCCAGTATCAACAGGTCGAATTCGCGGGAAAAATCCATGCACCCCGGAACGTATACGCTTGCGCTCACCCCGACAATCTTTTCGGAGCAACGGTCCCATGATATCCATGACACCCATCCCCGCCTTCCTTGCCGCCCTTCTGTTCGCCGGCGCCGCGGCCGCCCAGGCGGGCTTCCCCAGCCGCTCTGTCACGCTCACGGTGGGCTTCGCGCCCGGCGGCGGAACCGACACCGCGGCCCGCATCGTCGCGAGGAAGCTCTCCGAGAACATCGGCCAGACGGTGGTGGTCGAGAACAAGGCGGGCGCCGGCGGCAACATCGCCGCCCAGCAGGTGGCCACCGCGCCGCCCGACGGCTACACCATCCACCTCACCTCCGTGGGCCCGATGACCGTCGCGCCCGCGATGCAGAAGAACCTGCCCTACGATGTGAAGAGAGACATCGCCCCGCTCACCATGGGCATGATCTTTCCGAACGTGTTCGTGGTGCACACCGGCGTACCGGCAAAGACGCTCGCCGAATTCGTGGCACTTGCCAAAGAGAAGAAGGGCGAGGTCACCTATGCGTCGTCGGGCGTCGGCGGCGCGGGACACCTGTCGGGCGAGCTCTTCAAGCAGGCCGCCGGCATCGACATGGTCCACGTGCCCTACAAGGGCGGCGGGCCGGCGATGACCGATCTCCTCGGCGGGCGCGTACACATGTATCCCGCCGTGCCGTC
>JBDSRZ010000084.1:0-8662 GCA_039929025.1 Usitatibacter sp.
GGAGCTGCTCTTTCTTGGTGAGGCGCTCCATCGAGCCGTCGGCGACCATCGCGTCCATGTCCTTCAGGCGCTTGATCGAGCCCTTCACGGTCTTGAAGTTGGTGAGCATGCCGCCCAGCCAGCGGTAATCGACGTAGGGGGCGCCGGCACGCTGCGCCTCTTCCTTGACGATCTCGCGCGCCTGGCGCTTGGTGCCGACGAAGAGGATCTGCCCCTTGTTGGCGGTGAGCTGGCGGACGAACTTGAGAGCCTCCTGGTACATCGGGAGGGATTTCTCGAGGTTGATGATGTGGATCTTGTTGCGGGCCCCGAAGATGAACGGCGACATCTTCGGATTCCAGTAGCGGGTCTGGTGGCCGAAGTGCACGCCGGCCTCCAGCATCTGGCGCATGGTGACGGACATTCTGTAGCTCCTGTCGGTTAAGGTTTGGCCTCCCCCGCCGTGCAACCGATTCCTGTGGAGTAAATCCCTTGGAATCAGCACCTTAGCCTTGGGCGGGGTGTGGAAGTAAAAGCACGCCATTATAGCGCGAAAAAGCGCGCCTATTCAATCATTTCCGCGCTCGCGGGCTGACCTGTAAGCTTGAGCGGCAGCGCCCCCCTCAACAATTCGCGCGAGACTCCCCTGGCCGCCACCTTTTCCCTTTCAATCCCGCACGAGCGTACCGCGCCCGGGCCGGAGCTCGAGACCCGTCCGAAGCAGGTGAAGCGCTGGATCGAGTCGCTGCCACCCGACGCCACGTTCGAAACCGGCCGCCAGCTCTGCCGCCAGCTCGCCAAGTTGAATCGCGTGAAGCTCGAGTCCGACTCGCGGCTGCTGATCCTCAACGCCTATGAGCCGGTGGCCGCGCCGATGCTGCAGGAGCTCGAGGCGATGTACGCGAAGGCATCCTTGCCCCTGGCGGCCGGGCCGCGCGCGGCGCTCGGGCTCGCGCGCGAGTTCCTGACCGAGCTCGCGATGGGCTATCGCATCGCCGCGGTCGAGCTCGGCGGCAAGCTCTTCGGGGCGCGCAAGCAACTCGCCGCCATCCTTTTCAAGGCGATGCGCTGCACCGCCGGGCGCATGTTCGCGGCATACAAGTCGTACACGCCGGCGCCTGCCGGGACATGGGCCGACCTGCACGAGCTCTACCTGCGCGCCGAAGAGCTCGGGGTCGCACGCGAGACTTGGGAGGACGACCCCAAGGCCACGATCGCCGACCTTTACTGCGACGCGCTGCTGCTTTCGCTCACCGACCCCTACCGGCTGGACCAGGGGGACTCCGAGCGCGTGCTAAAACTTCTGCGCGCGCATCGGGGCCTCGCGACACTCGGCCAGGCGCGGCCGCGCACATCCGCCGGCGGGCACTTCCTCGTGCCGTGCAACTCCGACAACCCGCCCAAGCCCTCCATCGGCAAGCTCGACGACACCGGCGGCCCCGATTGGCGTTTGCTCGACGCCAACCCGATCGTCGATGCCCTGCGCGCAAAGCTCGCGGCAGCCCCCGCTCCCACCAAGGGGAAGAACGAGGCGCGGCCCGCCCTTCCCGCGAAGCTGGTGAGGCTGTGGGGGGACCCGCCCAAGCGCACGTCGCGTCGCGATCCCGGCCAGGAAACGGTCGCGATCACCATGGGGCTCGACGGCGTGGGCCATTTCGTCGCGCTCGAGTCGCACGTGAACCTCGAGCGCCAGGACGAGATGCTGCGCACGGGGATCACCATGCCGCTGTCGCCGCTGCCGCTCGACGACGCATCGCAGCCGATCCCGGTATTCGAGTGGGACGTCGTGAACCAGAGCCGCGGTGGGTTGCGGGTACGCCGCATGGAGCCCACCGAGCAGCCGATCGCCGTGGGCGAGGTCGCCGGCATCAAGATACCAGGCAAGCCTCACTGGGCGATCGGCGCCGTGCGCTGGGTAACCGTGTTCGAGGACGGTGGCATGGAGTTCGGCCTGCAGTACCTCGCCTCGATGGCGCGCTCGGTCTGCGTGAAAGCCTGGGGCGCGCCTTCTTCCCCGGGGCTCCTGCTGGCCGACGACGCCGAGCCGGGCTCGACGCTCCTCACGTCGCCCAACGTCTTCCAGCGCAGCCGCGAGCTCGAGCTCGAGGAGGGCGACGACGCGCGCCTGGTGCACGCGGGCGAGATGGTGGAGGTCACCCACCGCTTCGAGATCTTCACCGTCGAGATGTCCTGAGCGCGAACGGGGGGGACTGTCGCGGAAACCAGGCAGTTTCCCGGGGGCCTGACGGTATAATTGCCGCCATGGAAGGTCGCCAACAGAACCCGGGCATCCCGTCGAAGACTCCAGACGAAGTGGAGGGCATGCGGCTGGCCGGACGCCTGGCGTCGGAAGTGCTGGATTTCATCACCCACCACGTGAAGCCGGGCGTCACCACCGGGGAACTCGACAGGCTCTGCCACGAGTACATGGTCGAGGTGCAGAAGACGATCCCCGCGCCGCTCAATTACGCGCCACCGGGTCATCGTCCCTATCCGAAGGCCATCTGCACCTCGGTGAACCACCAGGTCTGCCACGGCGTGCCGGGCGACAAAGTGCTGCGCGGCGGCGACGTCGTGAACATCGACATCACGGTGATCAAGGACGGCTGGCACGGCGACACCAGCCGCATGTTCTACGTGGGCGAGCCCACGGTGCAGGCGCGCCGCCTGTGCGAGACGACCTACGAGTGCATGTGGAAGGGCATCGAGATGGTGCGTCCGGGCGCGGCCCTGGGCGACATCGGCAACGCCATCCAGCGCCACGCGGAGAGCAAGGGCTTCAGCGTGGTGCGCGAGTTCTGCGGCCACGGCATCGGCAAGCGCTTCCACGAAGAGCCGCAGATCCTCCATTACGGCCGCCCGGGCCAGGGCATGAAGCTCACGGCCGGCATGACCTTCACCATCGAGCCGATGATCAACGCCGGCAAGCGCGACATCCGCCAGCTCGCCGACGGCTGGACCATTGTAACCGCCGACCACTCGCTCTCCGCGCAGTGGGAACACACGGTGCTCGTCACCGCGGACGGCTACGAGATCCTCACGCGCTCCGCGGGAACCCCAGACCCGCCGGCGTTCGTCTCCGAGGGCCAGAAGCGCCTCACGGCGTAACCATGGGCGCCGGCAGCGCGGTCGCCGAGCCGCGCGTCCTTCCCGCGACGAACGGCTCCGCCGAGCTGCGGACGTGGCTGAAGACGCGCCGCGACGAGCTGCGAACGCTCTATTTCAAGCGTGCCGACCCGAGCCGGAGCCTCCACGACTATTCGCTCCTGGTGGACGAGGTGCTGCGCGGCCTGTGGACGCGCTGCATCGACGATCCGACCATCGCGCTGGTGGCCGTCGGCGGCTACGGGCGCGGCGCCCTCTTCCCGCACTCCGATGTGGATGTCCTGGTCCTGATTCCCGACGGGGATCGCGCCGACGCGAGCGTCGAGCACTTCATCCATGCGCTGTGGGACGTCGGCATCGAGCCCGGCCACAGCGTGCGCACCGTTTCCGAATGCGTCGAGGAAGCGGCCAAGGACGTGACGGTCGATACCAGTCTCCTCGAATCGCGCCTCGTCGCGGGCAGCGCCAAGCTGCTTGCCGCGCTCGACGCGCGCTTGCGCGCCAGGCGCGACGTACGCGCGTTCCTTGACGCCAAGTTCCACGAGCAGAAGCGCCGCCACGAGCGCTTCCAGGAGGCGGCCTACAACCTCGAGCCCAACATCAAGGAGAGCCCGGGGGGATTGCGGGACCTTCAGATGGTGCTGTGGCTCGCGCGCGCGGCGGGGCTCGGCACCTCCTGGCTCGCGCTCGCCGAGGCCGGGATCATCACCCACGCCGAATCCGCGGACATCGCGCTGAACGAGCGCATCCTGCAAGACCTGCGCATCCGTTTGCACTATCTCGCCGGCCGGCGCGAGGACCGCCTGGTGTTCGATCACCAGATCGAGATCGCGCGCCAGCTGAAGCTCGATGCCAGGGCCGGCATGGCGCCGTCGGACCTGCTGATGCGCCGCTACTACCTCGCGGCCAAGGCGATCTGGCGCTTCAACCAGATACTCCTCGCCAGCCTCTTCGACCGCGTGACACCCGATGGCGAGCGCGTCGTGCGCGCGCTGGACGAGGAGTTCCAGGTGGTGAACGTGACACTCGAGATCCGCGACGAGTCGCTTTTCGAGCGCCGCCCGGGAATGATCTTCGAGGCATTCCGGCGGCTGCAGGACCATCGCGAGATCGTGGGCTTCGGGCCGACGACGCTGCGGGCGCTGTCGCGCTCGCTGCCCAGGATCGGGCGCAACTTCCGCGAAAGCCCCGAGAACCGCCGGCGCTTCATGGAGCTCATGCGCGCCGAGCGCCTCACCTGGACGCTGCGCCGCATGAGCCGCTACGGCGTGCTCGGTCGCTACCTGCCCGCCTTCGGGCGCATCGTGGGCCAGATGCAGCATGACCTCTTCCACGTCTACACGGTGGACGAGCACATCCTGATGGTGATCCGGAACCTGCGCCGCTTCCGCATCCCGCGCTTCGACCACGAGTACCCGTTCCTGTCGAAGCTGATGCAGGAATTCGACCGGCCGGAGGTGCTCTACCTCGCCGCGCTCTTCCACGACATCGCCAAGGGGCGCGGCGGCGACCACTCGCACCTGGGCATGGCCGACGCGGTCCGCTTCTGCCGCGCGCACGGCATGGTGCGCGCCGACGCGGACCTCGTCGCCTGGCTGGTCGAGCAACACCTGGTGATGTCCTCCACCGCGCAGAAGCAGGACCTGGGCGATCCCGAAGTGATCTCGGGCTTCGCGACACTGGTCCGCGACGAGCGCACGCTGACCGCTCTCTACATCCTCACCGTCGCCGACATCCGCGGCACCAGCCCCACGGTCTGGAACGCCTGGAAGGGGAAGCTGCTCGAAGACCTTTTTCGCCATACGCGGCGCCTGCTGCGCGGCGAGACCGATTACGCCGCCTCCTGGATCATTGCGAAGAAGGAAGACGCGCTGCGAATCTTCCGCCAGTACGTGCCCGAGCCCGGCAAGCACGAGGCGCTGTGGAAGCACCTGGACGACAACTACTTCCAGCGCTTCGAGGCCACCGAGATCGGCTGGCACACGCGTACCCTGTGGAACAAGTCCACGCCCGACAAGCCCCTGGTGCGCGCGCGGCTCTCGCCGGTGGGTGAGGGATTGCAGGTGCTGGTGTACGCGCCCGACCAGCCCGGCCTCTTCGCACGCATCACCAGCTTCTTCGAGCGCATGCAGTTCGACGTGGTCGCCGCCAAGATCTACACCGCCCAGCACGGTTTCGCGCTCGATTCCTTCCAGGTGCTGCCGCGCACTCGCGGCGCGGGCGAGCACTATCGCGACCTCATCCAGAAAATCGAGGGGAAGCTCGCCGAACGCATCGCGGCCGCGGCACCCGCCGATCCGCCCTCCGCGGGACGCGTGTCGCGCTGGGTGAAGCATTTCCCGGTGGAGCCGCAGATCCATATCGGGCCGGACCGCCGGGCGGGAAGGTGGCTGGTGACGGTGAGCTGCGCCGACCGGCCGGGGCTTCTCTCCGCCGTCGCGCGCCTGCTGCTGAAGCACCAGCTCAACCTCATCGACGCGCGCGTGACGACCCTGGGCGCGCGTGCCGAGGATGCGTTCGTCGTCAACGGCCCGGCGGTCGAGGACGGCGCATCGCGGCAAGCCATTGCCGCCGAGCTGCATCGCCTCGCGGCCGCGTGAGATGCGTCCCGGCGAGGACAAGCTGCCCGGGGGGCGGCTGCGGATGGTGGAAGTCGCCGATGCCGAGCCCTTCGCGGGCGAGCTATTCAGGCGCGTCTTCCACTTTCCGCCGCCGGACTTCCCGCGCCACTTCGTCGCCCTCTACGAAACCGACTCGGGCGCGGCACTCACGCTGGGCTACATACACTTCACGCCGCACAAGACCGTGTACCTCTGCGGCGGCATGGCCTTCGACGAGCGGCTCTACCGGCGGCTGCCCGTGGCGGATCGCAAGGCGCTGCGTGCGCTCGGCGGAGTTGCCCATTTGATGCACGAACGCACCCGCTCCGAGCTCGCCGATGGCGAGGCGATCTTCGGCTACGTGGGCGATGTGAAAGCCGAGCGCGTGGACCTGCGCAGCGGCTTCGTGCATACCGGCCACAAGCACCTCATCGTCACGTGGCTGCGCGCCCACGCCCCGGAGCACCGGGCGGCGCTGGTCGACGAGATCCGCGCCCTCGGGCCGTTCTGATGCGCGCGACGATCCTCTGCTTCCACTCCGGAAACGCCGGCGACTACAAGGTGCTGCCCGAGGCGCTCGACACGATCCTCGCGGCCGGCCTCGCCGTGCCGCCGCTCATCACTTTGGCGAGCCACCTCGCCAACGGCACGCAACACGAGCTGCCCGAGCGCGCCTGCTGCCTCACCTTCGACGACGGCATGGACATGGACTTCGTGGACGTGGACCATCCCGTGCATGGGCCGCAGCCCTCGTTCGCGTCGATCATGCGCGCGGCCGAGGCTCGCCACGGCGGCGTGCGCAGGCTTCACGCAACGAGCTTCGTCATCGCCTCTCCGGTGGCGCGGGCGCTGATCCAGGAGCGCGACATGCTCGGCTATCCGTGGATGAGCGATCGCTGGTGGAACCCGGCGGTGGCATCGGGCCATTTCCACATCGCCAACCACAGCTGGGACCACCTGCTGCCGGCGCTCGACATCGTCCGGCAGCGCGAGCAGGTCCGCGGCGACTTCACCTCGGTGGACAACCACGAGGACGCCGACTGGCAGGTCCGCCGCGCGCGCGACCTGATCGAGCTCATCTGCCCCAACCCGGGGGCGGCGCTCTTCGCCTATCCCTTCGGTCACACCAACGAATACCTTTTGGGGGAATACTTTCCCCGCCATGGCGACGAGCATCGCACCCTGGCCGCCGTGACCTGCGAGCCCGCGCCCGTCACCGCCGGGACGTCGCGATGGGAGCTGCCGCGCTACATCTTCGGCGTGGACTGGAAGGACACCGCCGACCTGGCGGCGATCCTCAGGGATTGATCTCGCCGGCGCCCCGGACACCCGAGGCCGGGGCAGCGGATTTGCGCAGGAACGGCCGCTCGACGAGGTAGTAGGAGAGCGCGCTCGCCGCGAGGACCAACGGGACGGTGAGCGCGCAGAAAGCAGCGACACCGATCCCGGGCGCATCGAAGGCGCGCATCGCCCACAACCCGATCGGGTAGTGCCACAGGTAGACGCTGTAGCTGATGGTGCCGAGGAACACCATCACCCGCGTCTCGAAGAGCGCGCGAGTGAGCGGGCCGGAGATCGCGATCCCGCCTACCAGCATCGCGATGAACACCGCGGTGATCGAGTGCCAGACGAACAGCGCCCAGTGGCCCTTCCAATACACGCCGTAGAGCTGGTCGATGAAGTACATCATGCCGACGATGCCGGCAAGGCCGAGGATCGCGAGCGCCGTGGAAACGAGGCGCTCGCGCGATCGCCGCCAGGGCGCGGAGCGGGCCTTCGCCCAGCGCAGCACCGTTGCCGCGACCACCCCCGCCATGAAGACGTCGAGCGTCCCCGGCAGCTGGCTCGTGGCCCACACGATCACGTTCACCGGGCTCGTCTCGAAATGGCGGAACATCGCGTAGCGGTAGCACCACACCAGGACCAGGATCGCGCAATAGAGCCCGAACAGCATGAGCCACGACGCCGCGCCGCCGCGGCGCTCGGCACGCAGCAGGCAGATCGCGATCACCGGCAGACTCAGGTAGAACGAGAGCTCGATCGGCAGCGTCCAGTAGACGGCGTTGATCGAGAAGCTCGCGCGCTCGCTTACGAAGTGCAGCATCGGGATGTGCAGCGGGATATAGCCCGCCCACTCCGGGATGGCCTTCGCCGCCCACACGGCTGCGACGAAGAGCAGCAGGAGTTGCGCCCAGTACGCGGGGAACACCCGCCGCGCCCGCGCGATGAAATACCTGCGCAGGGCACCAGGGCGCCCGCGCGCGAGGGCCTCCATGAGGTGAGTGGCGAGCAGGAAGCCCGACAGCACGAAGAAGAGGTCGACCCCCACCCACCCCGCGGTGAGCAGCGGATGCAGGGAAAACTCGGCGCCGAAGACCCTCACCGGGATCACCTTCGGAACGGCGAACGCATTCAAGTGGAATGCCATGACCCAGGCGGCCGCGAGCGCGCGAAAGCCAGTGAGGCCGTCCTGGTGGAAGGTATGGCCCTGGGCGACGTCCTCCCCGGTGGACGCCATCCCCGCGATCACCGGAACGGCGTCATCACGCCGCCCTTCACGATCGCCACCGGCACGATCTGCCCCGCCTGCATGCGGAAGATCGTCATGTCGGCGTCCCGGCGGTCGCCCTTGGCGTCGAACTCGATCTTGCCCGTGGCCCCGGCGAGGCTGACTTTGTAGATCTCCGAAGTGAATTTCGCCGGGTCGACTGAATCGGCGCGCTTCATCGCCTCGATCACGACGTTGGCGGCATCGTAGAAGAAGGGTGCGTAGAGCTTGGTCGGCCCATATTTCGCGGTGAAGGCGTCGAGGAACTCCCTGCTCGCGGCGCTTGCCGGCAGCCCCGCCTGGGAGCACGCGAGCCCCTCGCCCGCGGCACCCGCAAGCCCCGCCATCTCGTCGGTGCACGCGCCGTCGCCGAACGCGAATTGCGCCTTCAGGCCCAGCTCGCGCGCCTGCTTGACCATCAGGCCGCCGG
>JBDSRZ010000085.1:0-5530 GCA_039929025.1 Usitatibacter sp.
GCCTACGTGATCGTGATGAGCGGCGAGGGCTTCAGCCTGATGTGGCCCGAGGGCGAGGAGCCGCGACGCTACGAGTGGCGCGAGGGCACCCTCATCGTGCCCCCGAACATGTGGTTCCACCAGCATTTCAATACCGGAACCACGCCGGCGCGCTATCTCGCCTTCAAGCAGGAAGGGGTGGCGATCCGTAATGCGCAAGGGGTCCCGAAAGCGTGGATCAGCAAGCGCCTGGGGGGCGACCAGATCGACTACGCCGACGAGTCGGAGCAGGTACGCCAATGGTTCGCCGAAGCACTCGCCAGGCACGGGCTGAAGTCGCGGATGGATGAGGCCTACCAGGCGGAGCTGGCCGAGCTGCCGCCGAAGATTTCGCGGGCCGCGTGAAGCCGAGCGCCTGCGGGCGTTCGTCATAGCGGAAACCGTTGTTTTTTTGGTACGGTTTTCGGCATTTCCCTTGACGTGGGTTGGGGGTGTAACTACGCTAGGCGCAGCTCGTTCCATTTAACGGATAATCGTTCCGCATCAAGGAACAAGACTACAAATCGGAGGGGACGGAGAATGCAGAAGAAAGCACTGGTCCTGGCGTTGGGCGCGGCATTGATGATTCCATCCGCCGCCTACGCGCAGAAGAGCAAGGACAAGCCCGAGGCGGATTCCGTCGTCGAGCTCTACGGCAAGGTCTATCCCGAGCTCATCTTTCCGAGCTCGAAGGGCGCGACTTCCGTGGGCACGCCGCTTTGCACGATCTGCGGCTCCGCCCGGCCCAGCACCTTCGTGAGCCGCACCGAGCTCGACTCGAGCAACTCGCGCTTCGGCATCCGCGGCCACGAGAAGCTCGCCCCGGGACTGAAGGCCATCTTCCAGTTGGAGACCCAGTTCCTCGTCGACCAGAACACCACCACCTTCGCGACCCGCGACTCGTTCGTCGGCCTCGCCAGCGGCTGGGGCACGGTGAAGCTGGGCCGCATGGACACGCCATTCAAGGATTACGGCGACGACGTCTCGTTCCTGGGCGTCTCCAGCGGCAACATCACCTCGACCAGCAACGTCTACCGGCACGTGGGCTTTGGCACCCAGAACCGCGCCGCGCGCTTCCACGAGCGGGCCATCAACGTGGTCCAGTACGAGTCGCCGCACCTCGGGCCGTTCGAGTGGAAATCGCAGTATTCCGCCGGCGAGAACGACACCACCAGCCCGCCGAGGAGGCCCCACTGGTGGTCCCACGGCGGCAAGCTCGAGTTCGGCAATTTCGAGATTCTCGCCGGCTACGAGCAGCACTTGGACTTCTTCGGCCTGTCGGCCAACGCCCCCACGGCGATGCGCAACACCACGGACCCCAATGTCCGTTCCAAGGACGAGGCGTTCGAGGTCGCGCTCAAGTTGAAGGTCGGCAAACATCAGTTCGAGATTGACGCCAACAAGAAGCGTTACCGTGAGAACGGCGCCACGGTCACGGGCCGGGTGCAGGAGTACAAGAACACCGCGTACATGTTCCTTTACGACGTCCGCCTGTCGCCGCAGTGGCGCCTCGCGTTCCATTACGTGAAGGCGAAGCAGGGTACGTGCGCGCGCGTGAACGCCGTCTGCAACACCGATGGGCTGGACGGCAGCCAGACTTCCCTCGGGGTGGCGTACCACTTCAGCCGCCGCACCTACTTGTTCCTGATGGGCGCGTTCATCAAGAACGGGTATTCGGCTGTCTACAACAGCGCAGCGCAGGGCATCGCGCCGGGCGAGGACGTTCGCCAGATCGCGGCGGGCATTCACACCGCCTTTTAGCCATTGGGTTGAGGCACCGGGCAACGGGTGCCGGGAAGTGTAGGCCGACTCGGCGGGCGCCCAGGCGCCCGTCTTTTTTTCAGGCTTCCGCAGAGGGGCCGTAGCCATATCGAGAGGAGTTGCCATGAGCCACCCCCCCGACTCCGGGCACCGCCCGGGACGCAGGGCCTTCAACCAGGCGACGCTCGCGGCGCTTGCCGCGCCGCTCCTGGCGCGTGCGCAACGCGCCGTCGCCGATTCCCCCCACCGCGCCGTCTACATGTACCAGGGCGCCGACCGCGAAGCCAGGCTACTCGCCGATGCGAGGAAGCAGGGCGTCGTTGCCCTCTACACGTCGATGAACCTCAAGGACTCCGTGCCCATCACCGAGGCCTTCGAGAAGAAGACCGGCGTGAAGGTGGAGCTGTGGCGCGCAAGCAGCGAGAAGGTGGTGCAGCGCGCGGTGACCGAGGCGCGCGCGGGGCGCTTCACCTGCGACGTCATCGAGACCAACGGCCCCGAGATGGAGGCGATGTACCGCGAGCGCCTGCTGGAGGAGTTCCACAGCCCGCACTTCAAGGACCTTCCGCCGGCCGCCTTCGCGAAGCATCGCCATTACGTCGCGGACCGCTTCAACTTCTTCACCATCGGCTGGAACACCAACCTGGTGAAGGCCGAGGAGGTGCCCGACTCGTACGACGATCTGGTCAACGCCCGCTGGGTGGGGCGCGTTGGAATAGAGGCGGGCGACGTGGACTGGTTCGGCGCCATGGTGAAGCACATGGGTGAGGACAAGGGGCTTGCGTACTTCCGCAGGCTGGCGGAGGCGAAGCCGCAGATCCGCAGCGGGCACACGCTGATGGCCGAGCTGGTCGCCTCCGGCGAGATTCCATTGGTGGCGACGATCTACAACCACAACATCGAGCGGCTCAAGGAGAAAGGAGCGCCGGTCGAATGGAAGGCGCTCAAACCGACATTTGGGCGCCCCAATGCGATCGCGGTCGCACGCCAGGCACCGCACCCGCACGCGGGTCTGGTGTTCACCGACTTCCTGCTGTCGCGGGAGGGTCAGGAACTGCTGAAGAAGCGCAATCGCGTGCCGGCCAGCCGCGCCGTGAAAACCAAGCTCAACGATTTCCCCTACGAGATGATCGATCCGGTCATCACCCTCGACGAGGACTCGAAGTGGGAAAAGATCTGGTCCGACCTGTTCCTCAAGGGACAAAAGCTCAAGAAGGAAGCCGACTGATGAAACCGACGAAGAGAAAGCTGCTGATCGCGGCGGCCTGCGCCGCCTGGGCCGCCGTGTCCGTATCCGCGCAGATGAAGCCCGGCGCAACCGTCGCCGAGGTGGCCGCCTACGCGGGCGCCGACCGTGCGCAGAAGCTGGTCGAGGGCGCCAAGAAGGAGGGCGAGCTCAGCATCTACACCTCGGCGCAGACCGACGACATGGGCGCGCTGGTGAAGGCCTTCGAGCAGAAGTACGGCGTCAAGGTGAGCGTATGGCGCTCATCGAGCGAAAAGGTGCTGCAGCGCGCCATCCAGGAGGCGCGCGCCGGGCGCCACACCATGGACGTGGCGGAAACCAACGGACCGGAGCTGGAGTCGATGCACCGGGAGAAGGTGCTGCAGGCGGTCAAGTCGCCGCACCTCAAGGACCTGATCGAGCAGGCCATCCGCCCGCACGGCGAATGGGTGGGCACGCGCCTCAACGTCTTCGTCCAGGCGTACAACACCAAGCTGGTGAAGAAGGAGGAGCTGCCCAAGACCTGGGAAGACCTCGCCAATCCCAAGTGGAAGGGCAAGCTCGGCATCGAGCAGGAGGATGCCGATTGGCTCGCCGGACAGCTGGCGGAGATGGGCGAGGCCAAGGGCACCAAGGCGTTCCGCGACATTGTCGCCGCCAACGGCGTGTCGGTGCGCAAGGGCCACACGCTGCTCACGCAGCTGGTGGTCTCCGGCGAGATCCCGCTCGCGCTCACCGTGTACAACTACAAGGCCGAGCAGTTCAAGCAGAAGGGCGCGCCGATCGACTGGTTCCACATCGGGCCGGCGATCGCGCGCCCCAACGGGATCGGTGTCGCCAAGAACGCGCCGCACCCGCACGCGGCGGTACTCTTTTTCGACTTCGAGCTGTCGGAGGAGGGGCAGAAGATCCTCGCCGGCCGCGACTTCGTGCCCACCAACAAGAAGGTGGACACGCCGCTCAACAAGATCCCGATGAAGTTCGTCGACGCGCGCGTGGCGCTGGACGAGTACCAGAAATGGGAAAAGCTCTACGAGGATCTGTTCCTCAAGAAGGCGAAATAGCAAATGGGGCGTGGTTGCGAAGCGCCGGCAAGGGGGTAGCCATGGGAAAAGAATCTCACTACAGCACCAAGAAGGACCGTGTCTTCGTGCGCGGCATCCAGGGGCAGTACAGCCTCAAGGACGAGCTTACGCGGCTGCGCTCGGCGCCGCGCGTGATCAAGGGCCGCGACCTGCTCTTCAACGACGGCCCGCAGTCCTTCAGCAAGCATTTCATCGAGCCGGTGGACGGCCTCACCCAGACGCTGCACGTCCACCTGGAGGAGTACGCACCCGGCGGGCGTACCCAGAAGCACGGCCACGTGAACGAAGCGGCCTTCTACATCCTCGACGGCAAGGGCTACGAGATCCACGACGGCATCCGCTACGACTGGTCGGCCGGTGACGTGGCGATCGTCCACATGAACTGCGTGCACCAGCACTTCAACGCCGACCCGGTGAAGCCGGCCCGCGCGCTGGTGTTGAAGCCCAAGCCGATGCTGATGTTCATGAACATGTTGTTCCAGAAATCGGTGATCCCGCGCCCGACCGAGCCCACGCCGGAAGGGCGCGGTTTCGTGCCGCGGCATTTCGAGGACAAGCTGAACCATCCGGAGTAAAGCCATGAACCCGATCCTCTCCCTCCTCGTGGCGGTGGCGGCTGCCGCGCTGCTGCCCGCCGGTGCGCAGGAGCTCTTCAAGTACGACGGCGCGGATCGCATGGACAGGATCGCCGCGGCCGCGAAGAAGGAGGGCACCCTCACCCTCTACACCACGATCGCGGAGAAGGACCTGCCGGCGATCGTCGGCCCCTTCGAGAAGAAGTACGGCATCAAGGTGAATATCTGGCGCGCCGGCACCGACAAGGTGCTGCAGCGCGCGGTGACCGAGACGCGCGCCAAGAAATACGAGTTCGACGCGGTGCATTTCGGTGCCCCGGAGATGGAAGCGCTCTCGCGCGAGAAGGTGCTGCAGGCGGTGGCGTCCCCGGTGCACAAGGACCTGATGGCGGGCTCGGTCCCGGCCCACCGCGAATGGGCCGCGACCATCCTGTCGGTGTGGGTGCAGGCGTACAACACCCAGGCGGTGAAGAAGGAGGACTTGCCGAAGACTTACAAGGACCTGCTCGATGCGAAATGGAAAGGCAAGCTCGGCATCGAGGTGAAGAACGACGACTGGTTCGCGACCGTGGTGCACCTGATGGGCGGCGAGCAGCAGGGCCTCAAGTTCTTCCAGGATCTGGTGGCGAAAAACGGCATCTCGCCTCGCCAGGGGCACACGCTCCTCAACAACATGGTGGTGTCCGGCGAGGTGCCGATGGCGCTCACCGTCTACAGCTACATGCCGGAGCAGGCGAAGAAAAAGGGCGCGCCGATCGACTGGTTCGCGCTCGAGCCGGCGATTGCGCGCTCCAACGCCGTCGGGGTGGCGCGCAAGGCGCCGCACCCGGCTGCCGCCTTGCTGTTCCACGAGTTCATGCTGACCG
>JBDSRZ010000086.1:0-8951 GCA_039929025.1 Usitatibacter sp.
GTGCACCAGTCCGCCGACGGCGCGGGCCGCCGCATCATCGGCGCCACCATCAGCATCGACGACTACAAGCGTGCGGAGGAGGCGTTGCGCGAAAGCGACCGCCGCAAGGACGAGTTCCTCGCCATGCTGGCGCACGAGCTGCGCAACCCGCTGGCGCCGATCAGCACGGCGGCGGAGATCTTGAGGCTGGACACGAGCAACGCCGAGCGCGTAGGCAAGGCAAGCGAGGTCATCGGCCGCCAGGTCGCGCACATTACCAAGCTGGTGGACGACCTTCTGGACGTCTCACGGGTCACGCGCGGGCTGATCGAGCTCGACCGTGGGGTCGTCGATCTCTCCGTGGTGATCCAGGACGCGGTCGAGCAGGCGCTTCCCCTGATCGAGGCGCAGCGCCATGTGCTCACCAGGACGATCGAGGCCCCGCATGCCCGCGTGCGGGGAGATCGCGCGCGCCTGGTGCAGGTCATCGCCAACCTGCTGAACAACGCGGCACGCTATACGCTGAAGGGCGGGCGCATCGACCTGTCGTTGAGGTCCGACGGGGACTCGGCGGTTTTGCGCGTGGCGGACAACGGGCAAGGCATCGATGCCGCGTTGATGCCTCACGTCTTCGATCTCTTCACCCAAGGGGCGCGCACCCCCGATCGCTCGCTGGGTGGGTTGGGGATCGGCCTCGCCCTGGTGAAGCGGCTGGTCGAGCTGCATGGCGGGGCCGTGCGTGCCGAGAGCGCCGGGCCCGGACAAGGAAGCGCATTCACCGTCGCGCTGCCGCTGGTCCTGGCCGCGCGCGCCGAGTCCTTGCCGCGCGATGCTGCCGGCGCCGGGCGCGCGCGGCGCATCATGGTGGTCGACGACAATCGCGATGCGGCCGAGTCGCTGGCAACGCTTCTGGAGGCCACGGGCCACTCGGTGGAAGAGGCGTACGACGCCGAGGAAGCGCTCGCCTCTCCCGCCGTGCCGAGCGTGGACTTCTTCATCCTCGACATCGGGCTCCCGGGCATGGACGGTTTCTCCCTGGCACGCAGGCTGCGCGAACGCAATGCGAACGCGGAGTTCGTGGCGCTCACGGGCTACGGCCAGGCGGTGGACGCAGCGCAATCCCGGTCGGCAGGGTTCGACCACCACTTCGTGAAGCCCGTCGACCTGCCGACACTTCAGCGTGTCCTGTTGGGCAATCCCGCGGCCTGAAACCGATTCACTCGAAGGCGCGCAGCTCGACGCTCAGCGTCTCGTCGCCGCTCGCGAACCAGGCATGCCCTTCCTGGATCGTGCACGAGAGCTTCATGTTCCTTTCGGCGAATTTCTTCAGCACCTCGCAGGTCTCCGGGGTGATTTCCAGCACGCTGACGTTCTTGAGCTTCGCCAGCGCCGCGCCGTTCGCGGCCCACCAGAGAGCGGCACTGCGCGCGCCGTAGGCATACACCTTCACCTCGTCCGCCCGTCCCGCCGCCTTGCGCACGTCGCGCTCGTCAGGCAGCCCCACCTCGATCCATAGCTCGATCTGCCCTGTGAGGTCCTTCTTCACCAAGTCGGGCTCCTCGACCGCGGAGAGCCCGCGGCCGAACTCGAGCGCCGCGTCGGCGTTGAGCGCGAAGGCGAGCAGCCGCACCATCATGCGTTCGTCGGTCTCCGACGGGTGACGCGCGATGGTGAGCAGGTGGGTCTCGAAGTGCCCGCGGTCGAGGTCGGAGACCTGCAGCTCCGCCTTGAAGATGGTGGCCTTGAGCGCCACTAGCAGCCGGTCGCCTTGCGGATCGTGCGCAGCTCGCCCCAGACCTCGTGGGTGCGCGCGGCCTGCGAAAGGGCGAAGAAGATCTGGGTGCGGTCGGGCTCGCACGGGCGCATCGCCACCTCGAGGTGCAGCACCAGCGGCTCGCCCTTGGAGAAGCCGTTCCAGGTCCACAGGCGCCCGCCGTAGACCTCGGGCCAGCCGGGGACGGACGCGGTCGGGTGCAGCGCCACCGACGAGACGGTGCCGGGATCGTCCAGCTTGCGGTTCTTGGTCACGGACTCCATCAAACCGTCGAAGTACACGTTGAGACCGCGCTCGATCTCCTGCGGCTGCGGCGTACGGCGCTTGATGTCCCACAGGAAGACATAGGTGAAGCCGCGGTCGGAAGCGAATTGCGCCCAGTACGGCGCGAAGCGCACGTGCTCGGTGCCTTCGTAGGGAATCGAGGGCGCGAACTGCAGCGGGAACTTGAAGCTTTCCTTGCGCCAGTCGTCGGGTGCCGCGACTTGTGCGGCGGCCGCGGTGCAGAAGAGCAGTGCCGCGATTCCCGTGTGGACGGGAACTCGCGTCATTTCGCCTTGAGCCCCTTCTGCAGCAACTCCGCGGTGACTTCGTTCAGGCCCACGCCGCGCTTCTGCGCCTCCGCGTGGAGTCCGCTCACCAGGTCCCCGTGCAGCTTCACCGCGAAGGGCACGAGGCCCAGCTCGCGGTCGCGTTCGCGCTGCTCGCGCTTGTCCGCGGGCGCCGCGGAGCCGCGACCGAAACGATCGTTCGCGCCGCCGATTCCACCGCCGCCGATCTTCTTGCCCTTCAACTTCTCCAGGTCCGCTTTCTTCATTCTTCCTCCTCAGGGCGCCATTATGCCGGCTCGGGGCTCGCGGCGGCGGGCTCGTTTTGGCACACCGGGTCCATGGGAAGAAACGACTGGCGCGCGACCTACGAAGCGCTCACGGTGAGCAGGAGCAGCCTGGTGGGCGGCGCGCGCACGGCCGGCGCATCGTCGCGATCGTCGAGCTGGAAAAGCACGCGATCAACGGCACGCTGCCTTGCCGTTGCGGGGCGAGGTATTGCCGCGGATTCATCTAACCGGTAACCCGGGGACGTACCCTCATTTCATGGAGCGAGACGAGGGTACGTCCCCGAACAGCAGTCAGTGGCGCGTGGGGTAGCGCCCGCCGCTAGTGGGCGACGCGGAGAGCGGCGTGTGGCCCGCGACCGAGGCGTTCAGCGCCGTTGCGAGCGCGGCGTCGCCATTCACGAGTTGCGTCCAGTTGAGCTCGACCCCCTTCCTCTTTCCCTTCTGCACCAGCTTGAAGCCCTCGGGGGAGACGGTAAGCGTGAACTTCTCGCCCTTGATGTCGAGCTCGCGCTTGAAAGCGTTGTTCAGTTTTGTCGTCATGGTGGTATGCGCCTACTGCGTGTCGTGGGAAATGGGATGCCCCGCGTTGAAGATTCCGGTCTACAGCCCGTCAGAGGATGACGCGGCTATTTCACGTCAAGCACGTCGCACCGTGGCGTGAGAGTAGTCCGGTCGGCACGCCCGGCGTGGCCGCGCAGCTACAAGACGGGGGATGTCAGGCGAGCGATCGACTCCAGCAGCTGAGTCGTGCGCGGGCCACGGCGGCGCATCGGGAAGGGCTTGCTCGCCTTGCGGTCGCGCTGGAAGCGTTGGCACAGGTGTTCGATTACGGCGTGGTCGTAGAACGCGGCCGCCACCTCGAAGTTGAGGCGGAAGCTGCGGTTGTCGAGGTTCGCGGTGCCGATCACCGCCACGATGTCGTCGATCACCATCGTCTTGGCGTGCAGCATCGGCGGCCCGTACTCGAAGATGTGCACGCCCGCGCGCCCCAGGGAGTCGCAGTAGGTGCGTGAGGCGGCGGTCACCAGCCTGGAGTCGCCTTGCTTGGGCACGATCACCTGCACGTCGACGTCGCGCAGCACCGCGATCCGCAGCGACGACTCGAGCGGTTCGTCGGGAATCAGATACGGAGTCTCGATCCACACGCGCTGGCGGGCGATGGCGACGGCCGCGAGGAAGAATGCATGCAGGGGCGCGGTGTCGTCGTCCGGCCCGGAAGCGAGGATCTGCGTCGGCACGCCTTCGCCTCCGCCCCGGGCCGACGGAAAGTAGCGTGGCGTGCTCTTCCCGGTGAGGCGGAAGGAGCCGCCCGCATAGGTCCAGTTCTCGAGGAAGTGCCGCTGGAGCTTGCGCACCGGCTCGCCGTCGATGCGCACGTGCTGGTCGTGCCACGCGTTCTTGCCCGAGCCGCTCGCCGCTGCCGGCTCGTGCAGGTTGATGCCACCGACGAAGCCCACGGTCCCGTCGCAGATGGCGATCTTGCGATGGGTGCGGAAGTTTCCGAGGTGCCAGCGCCCCGTGGTGAGGCCCGCGGGATTGAAGGGAAGCACCTCGCCTCCAGCTTCCACCAGGGGCTCCCAGAACTTCCTGTCCAGGTGCGACGAACCCATGTAATCGTAGAGCACCCGCACCTCGATGCCGGTGCCCGCGGCGCGTGCGAGGATGTCGCGGAAGTGCGTGCCGATCCGGTCCGGCTCCCAGATGTAGTACTCCATGTGGATGTGATGCTCGGCGGCGAAGAGCGCGCGCTCGAGCTCGGCGAGCTTCTGGTCGCCGTCGTCCAGCAGCAGCACGCGGGAAGCGAATGTGGGATCGCCCGAGCCCAGCCTCTTGCCGACGGCGGCGAGGCCGGTGGCAGCGGGCGAAAGCGTGGGCCTGGTCTCGGAGGACGTGTCGCGCAAGTGCGCTGAGACGCTGCTCGCCACCGCGCGCGCGACTCCGTAGCGGCGCTTGCGCCGCTGCAGGCGCCGCGGCCCGAACATCACGTAGTAGACACCCGAGATCAGCGGCAATGCGATGAAGGCGAAGATCCAGGCGAGGGTCGCCGTGGGGGAGCGCCGCGTGAGCAGGAGCGAGATGCTCGCGAGCACCACCCACACCGCGTAGGACCCGATGAAAATCTCGAACCACGGGATCGTGATCATTGGCGCCGAGTATAGAATGGAGCGATGCTCGACACCCGAATCGCGCGCCAGTGGGATGAGGATATCGTCCCGCAACTCATCGACTAGGGCGTGCATTCGGGCGATGCGGGAGGCGTCGTGCCGTCGTCCTTCCGCATCGCGCGCCAGCTGCTCGACCGCATCGACGACTCGCGCACCGGCGTGGTGAAGCCCGCGGCGTTTGCGTGCGAGGTGCCTTCCGAGCGCCTCGCGCAGGCGCGGCAGGCGGCGCAGATCCTGGGGGAGAGCATGTGGAAGCGCTTTCCCTGGGCGGGATGCTGCGACGACCAGCAGGGCACCTCGCGCCTCTTCGCGCAGCCGGTCTCCAAGGATCCGGTGGAGCTCATCCTCAACCGCACGTGGCGCGCGGCGCTGGCGGTGACGGGTGCCGACGGGCTGCCGCCGCTGGAGTCCGCCGGCAACGTGCAGCGCCCGCGCACCGCGCTCAAGCTTTCGCTGCGCCTGCCGCCACTCGTCGACGGCGAGCGCGCCGCGGCCGAGCTGAAGAAGCTCCTCGAGGATGCGCCGCCCTATTCGGCCAACGTGCGGTTCGAGGGCGACACCGCCGGCACGGGCTGGAACGCACCTGCGGTCGCGCCCTGGCTCGCGGATTGTCTCGACGCCGCGTCGAAGGACCTCTTCGGCCGCGACGCGGCCTACATGGGCGAGGGCGGGACGATCCCCTTCATGAGCATGCTGGGCGCCAGGTTCCCGCGCGCGCAGATGCTGGTGACCGGAGTGCTCGGTCCCAAGTCCAACGCCCACGGGCCGAACGAGTTCATCGACATCGGTTACGCGAAGAAGGTCTCGAGCGCCACCGCGCGGGTGATCGCCGCGCTTGCCTACTAGGAAAGCTCTGATCAAGTTCTGGGGATGCGCGTTGCGGCAGGTGCGGATGGATGCAAGGCGCGCGGTGACGCGAATAGCCAGACTATTCGCAAGTTAAGCACCCATCGCGAGCAAATTAGGCCCTGGTCCATCGCCGCGATTGCGGCGCCCGGGGCGGCACGCTACGTCGCCTGCGCGGTAGTGGTGGCAGTGGTCTCCTTGAGCAGGACCACGCGGGCTGCATCGAGGGGGGGCGCGAAGAGGTAGCCCTGCGCGCCGTCGCAGCCGAGCGAAACCACCGCGCGCCGCTGCTCCTCGGTTTCCACGCCTTCGGCCACCACGCGGATGCCCATGACGCGCGCCATCGACGCGGCCGCATGCACGATCGCCGCGCACTCGCGCTTGCTCGGGCACGAGCTCACCAGCGAGCGGTCGATTTTGACCACTTGTACGGGCAAGCCGCGCACCAGGCCGAGCGACGAGTAGCCGCTGCCGAAGTTGTCGATCGCGATCTGGACCCCCATCGCCGTGAGGTCGCGCAACGTGCGATAGACCGCCTCGGAATGCCCCATCAGCGTGAGCTCCTTGATCTCGAGCCGGAGCTTGTTCCCCGCGATGCCGTGCTCGGCGAGGAGCCCCTTCAACTCGTCGATCAGGTCGTGCTGCTGGATCTGGCGCGCGGACAGGTTCACCGCGAGCATCACGTCGAGGCCCGCGGCCTGCCACCCCTTGAGGTCGCGCAGCCCCCGGTGGAGCACCCATGCGCCGATCGCGGTGACGGTGCCGGACTCTTCGGCGAGCGGCATGAAGTCGGACGGCATCACCACGCCCGAGACCGGGTCGCGCCAGCGCAGCAGCGCCTCGACCGCGGCGACCTTGCCGCTGGCGAGGTCGAACTCGGGCTGGTACTCCAGGAAGAACTCGTCGCGCACGATCGCGCCGCGCACGCGCTTCTCCTGCTCGAAGCGGTGCTGGGAGAGGCGGTTCAGCTCCTCGGAATAGAACTGGAAGTTGTTGCGGCCGCGCTCCTTCGCCTGGTACATGGCGGTGTCGGCGTTGCGCACCAGCTCCTCCACGTCGGCGCCGTCCTCGGGGAAGCTCGCGATGCCGATGCTTCCCGAGATCTCGGCCTCGCGCCAGTCGATGGTCACCGGCCGCTCGAGGAGCGACAGCGCCTTCTGCGCCACGATCATCACGTCCTCGGGACCGCCGTGCTCCTCGACGAGGATCACGAATTCGTCGCCGCCCAGGCGCGCCACCAGGTCGCTCTGGCGCACCGCGGTGCCCAGGCGCTGGGCCACCGCCCGCAGCAGGGCGTCGCCGGCGGGGTGCCCCATGGTGTCGTTCACTTCCTTGAAGCGGTCGAGGTCGATGAAGAGCACCGAGAAGCGCGAGCCGCGGCGCCGGGACTGGGCGATGGCGCGCCCGAGCGACTCCATGAAGAGCGCCCGGTTGGGCAGTCCGGTGAGCGGGTCGTGCAGCGCGCGCCGGCGCAGTTCCTCCTGCATGCGCTTGCGATGATCGATGTTGGCGAGCGCCACCAGCAGGCACACCATTCCCTCGAAGCGGATCGGCTGCGCGGAGAGCAGCAGCCAGAACTGGCGGCCCGAGGCGTCCTTCAGGTGCACCTCGGCGTCGCGCACCGAGCCGTGGCGCGACAGCGCCTCGGCCACCGCCGCGCGATTCTCGGGCTCCACATAGAAATCCGCGAGCGTAAGAGTCGGGGCGCGATCGGGGTCGAGGGCGAACTGCTCCTGCGCCCGCTCGTTCGCGTAGAGGAGCTTCTGGTCGCTGGCGCGCACGATGATGAGCGGCAGCGGGGCCGTCTCCACCAGCTGGCGAAGCTGCGATTCGCTCTCGGTGAGCGTCTGCTGCAGCCGCGCGTTCTGCGCGAGGAAGCGCCGCGAGAAGCTGATGGCGCCGATCAACAGCACGGCGGTGATGATCAGGATGCCGGTCGTGAGGAGCGACTGCGCCGCCCGCTGGATCTCGCCGAGAGTCTGCGCGAAGTCGTCGGCGAGCAGCTTGAGGCCCGTGTTGATGCGGTGCACGTCGCGCACCAGGCCTGCGGTTCGATCGGGGTCGGCACCGGTGTCCTCGCGCAGCTCGCGCGCCACGCGCTTCAGGCCGTCGATGTGGAAGTCGCTCTTTTCCCAGAGCGACCGCACGTAGTCCATGGGCGCGAAGCCGTCGAGGCGGCCATAGAGGCTCACGAGTCCGTCGACATCGGTGGGATGCACGCCGCCCTCCACCAGGCCCTTGCGCACCGCGGACATGTCCGCGCCGCCCTTCTGGAATTCGAGGCGCGCGCGGCGGTCTCCCTCGATCACGCGCATCGCGCGCTCGTAGGCCTCGAAGTCCCCCTCGGCGCGATCGGTGGCGTAGCGCGTGAGGTAGAAGACCGCGTCCTTCTGTGCCTTCGACCACGCGCTTTCCGCGGCGATGAAGGCGTGTCCCGAGGACAGCAACTGCGAGCTGTAGACGGTGAGCCCGAGGAGGAGGACCACGATGGCGCCGAAAAGCCAGACGATGAGCACCGGCCTGCCCCCCGCAGGGAGCACGCGCGATCCCAGCAGCGGCTTGGCGTGGCTATCGCTCAGAAGGATTTCTCCCTCGTAGTGGCAGTGGCAGGTTGACAGGAACTGCCGCCTTGCGTTCGCGCACAAGACGAGCGGCGTGTATTGGGGGAGGAACGCGCGGCGCTTCGTAAAAACTACTGATCCGGGTGCGCCATACCGGCTAAAATTGTGACCTTTCTCACAGCCCGACAGGCGCTTGCGAACATCATGAACGTGCACTCCGTGACTTCGATCCTCGCCGGCCATGCGCCAGCCGACACCCCCGTCACACTGAGGGGGTGGGTGCGCACCCGGCGCGATTCCAAGGCGGGCCTTTCCTTCGTGCACGTGTCCGATGGCTCGTGCTTCCACCCGTTGCAGGTGGTGGCGCAGGCGTCGCTCGCGAACTACGCCGCCGAAATCCAGAAGCTCACCGCGGGCTGCGCGGTCGAGGCCACGGGCACCATCGTGCCCTCGCCGGCGAAGGGGCAGCCCTTCGAGATGCAGGCGACCGAGGTGAGGGTGGTCGGCTGGGTCGAGGACCCCGACACCTACCCGATCCAGCCAAAGCCGCACACGATGGAGTTCCTGCGTGAGGTAGCGCACCTGCGGCCGCGGACCAACGTGATCGGCGCGACGACCCGCGTGCGCCACGCGCTGGCGATGGCGACCCACCGGTTTTTCACCCAGGATGGATTCGCCTGGGTGAACACGCCGATCATCACTGCGAGCGACGCCGAGGGCGCGGGCGAGCTCTTCCGCGTATCCACGCTCGACCTCGCCAACCTGCCGCGCACCCCCGAAGGCAAGGT
>JBDSRZ010000087.1:0-2545 GCA_039929025.1 Usitatibacter sp.
GGATCAGGCCCCGGTTGGGGACGACCGGTACCAGCGAGATGCGGTTCGCCTCGGCGAGCGTGTGGTAGTACTCCTTCTGCACCACCTGCAGCCAGGTGAAGCGCGCGACCAGGATGCCGAAGGCGACGAGGATCGCGAGGCCTGCGAGCAGCAGGCGGTTGCGGAAGACCGTGAGCTCGCGCTGCTGGTCGCGCAGGGCATGGCCGAGCATCATGGCGACATGTCCCTGCGGCCGCGGCGCACCAGCGGCGTGTAGAGGATCCAGCTCACCGGCACCCACAGGAGCCCGGTGAGCGCGGGCGAAAGTAGATAGAGGAACCCGGGAAGGTCGGCGCCCAGCAGCAGGTTGAGCAGGAGCGTCACCGCCGACGCCGTGAACGTGAGCCCGAGCACGTGCACCGCTTGCTCCAGCGGCGGAAAGGAAAGGATGCGCACCCGGATCACCTGGGCTCCGAAGACCGCGATCACGTAGGAGAGCGCGTGCTGCCCGATGAGCATCGAGTCGCTCACGTCCATCACCAGCCCCATCGAGAACGCCATCCCCTGGCCGATCGAGCGCGGCTCGTGCACCGCCCAGAAGATGAGCACGATGAGGACGAAGTCGGGCCGCACCAGCAGCCAGCCGCCCGACCACGGCAGCACCGCGAGCGCGTAGGCGGCGAGCAGCGAGAAGAACACCAGTCCCAGGCTCGCGGGGAGCTTCATCACGTCGCGCGCGACCGGCGTGAGATCAGCGGGGCGCATTGGCGGGAGGGTTCTCGCGCTCGCGGCGCACGCGGGTTCGCGACTTGCCGGGCTTGAGCTCCTCGGCCTTGGTCTCGGGCCGCGGCAGGCTCGCAGACGGCGCGGGCAGCACCAGCACGTAGCGGTGGTTCTCGACGCCGGCGGTGGGCTTGGCGACGATCTTGGCGAACACATAGGCCGCGTTCTTCTCCACGCTCGTCACCTGCGCCACCAGCAGCCCCGGCGGGTAAGTCGCGTCGATGCCCGAGGTCACGAAGACGTCGCCGTTCTCGATGTCGGCGGAGACCGGCATGAAGGGCACGTCGATGGAGCCATCCTTGCCGGAGCCGACCGCGAGGGCGCGAAGCCCGTTCCTCACCAGAATCACCGGCACCGACTGGTCCTTCTCGGTGAGCAGCGTCACCTCGCTGGTGAGCGCGCCCACGTTGGTCACCTGGCCCACGACCCCGCTGCCGTCGATCACCGGCATCCCCGCCTTGATGCCCTGGGTGAGGCCCTTGTCGAGCACGATCTTGCGCGTGAACGGGTTGCGCGCGGTGTAGAGGACCTCGGAAATGATGCCGCCCTCTGCATAGCGGCTCTTGCCGGGCGCGAGCGACAGGAGGTGCTTCTGCTCGGCGCGCAGGAGCCGCGCCTCCTGCGCTGCCGCCGCCTGCTCGAGCACCTTGGCCTTCAATTCCTGGTTCTCGCGCAACAGGCGGTCCTGGCTGGAGAAGTATTCGGCCACGCGCCCCAGGGCCTCCGCCGGCGCCGCTGCGAGCTGCTGCACGGGGTGGGCCAGCACCGAAAGCGACAGGCGCACTGTCTCCAGCGCGTGGAACCTGTGATCGGCGATCATCAGCACGACCGCCGCCAAGGTGAAAAATGTAAGCCGCGCGAGAGGCGACGGCCCCCGATGAAAGAACGGAGGGGGCTCGCGGATCATGAATCAGTCGTTGGTAAAGACCGTTCCGAGCTTGTCGTCATGGCCTGAGGGCCAGACGCGAAGAAAGGCCAAACGGTCAGTCATTGGTGAACACGGTCCCAAGCTTGTCCATCTCCTCGAGCGCCCGGCCCGATCCGCGTACCACGCACGTGAGCGGGTCGTCGGCGACGATCACCGGGAGCCCCGTCTCTTCCATCAGCAGGCGGTCGAGCTCGCGCAGCAGCGCCCCGCCGCCGGTGAGCACCATGCCTTTTTCCGCGATGTCGGCGCCCAGCTCGGGCGGCGTCTGCTCGAGCGCGCTCTTCACCGCGGAGACGATGGAGTTGAGCGGATCGGTGAGCGCTTCCAGGATCTCGTTGGAGGAGATGGTGAAGGAGCGCGGGATGCCCTCGGCCAGGTTCCTGCCCTTGACTTCCATCTCGCGAACTTCGCTGCCGGGGAAGGCCGAGCCGATCGTCTTCTTGATGTTCTCCGCCGTCGATTCTCCGATCAGCATCCCGTAGTTGCGGCGGATGTAGTTGATGATCGCCTCGTCGAACTTGTCGCCGCCCACGCGCACCGACGCCGAGTAGACGATGCCGCCCAGCGAGATCACGCCGACTTCGGTGGTGCCCCCGCCGATGTCGACCACCATCGAGCCGGTCGCTTCCGCGATCGGCAGGTCGGCGCCGATAGCAGCCGCCATCGGCTCCTCGATCAGGAACACTTGCGATGCGCCCGCGCCGATCGCGCTTTCCTTGATCGCGCGCCGCTCGACCTGGGTGGAGCCGTAGGGCACGCAGATCACGATGCGCGGGCTGGGCCGGAACCACTGGTTGTCGTGGATCTTCTTGATGAAGTACTTGAGCATCTGCTCGGTGATCGTGAAGTCGGCGA
>JBDSRZ010000088.1:0-8964 GCA_039929025.1 Usitatibacter sp.
TCCGCGATGCGCGCGTACGCCACCGGCGTCATCAGCAGCCAGGGCCAGTCGGTCGCGGTCCTGAACGGCGTGCCCTCGATCAACATCGGCGGCGCCACGTTCTACGTGGGTTACGGCACCAGCGCGACCACCATGCTAGGCACGGGCGTGAACCGCCGCGTGATCGCGGCACCGGGATCCCTCGTCTGCGATCCGGGCGCGCCCCAGGGCGGATGGTGGTGGAACACCACCGAGGGCGGCCGTGGCTACTCGATCGAGGCGCAGGGCCGCAACATCTTCTACGCCGCGTTCCTGTACGACGAGAGCGGGCGATCCAAGTGGTACGTGGCGACGGGCCCGACCTCCATCGACGGCGCGCTCTACACCGGCGACCTGCTGGAGGCGCGAGGGGGACAGACGCTCACCGGTGCCTACCGAGCGCCCTCGATCAGCGCAGTCGGCCCGATCACCCTCACCTTCAACAACCTCGCAAGCGGCACCATGAGCTGGCCGGGCGGCAACGTGCCGATCGAGCGGTTCAACATCGTGGCCAACGGGGTCAACGTCGCGCCGCTCGCCAACCAGCCCGAGAGCGGCTGGTGGTGGAATCCCGCCGAGAGCGGCCGCGGCTTCTTCATCGAATGGCAGGGCAACACCTTCGACCTCGCCGGCTACATGTACGACGACCAGGGCAACCCGGTGTGGTATCTCGCGGTGTACTCGACCACCGACATCACGCGCGCGGCCGGCAGCTGGTGGACCTACGCCAACGGCCAGACGCTCACCGGCGCCTACCGGCCGGCGACGCAGACCAGCAACAACTTTGCCCCCGTCGCGATCCGCTTCACCTCCGCCAGCACGGCGGTGCTCACCCTTCCCGACGGGCGCACCACGAACCTGCAGCGGCAGCGCTACTGACGGCTACGGGGGGCCGCGGCGCACCGCGCCCATGCGGCCGGTGAAGCGGCACGCGCCGGCCTGGCCGAACACGACTTGCATGCCGATCGCCGCGCGCGTCATCTGCACGTCGCTCGCGCTGAAGGTCTGGTTGATGCCGTCGCTGCAGATGCCGCCCCCGGCGATGGTGCCCATGCGGCCGCTCTGCGCGTAGCTCCCGACGTAGTTGCACGTATAGTTCGCCCCGTCCTCGCGGATCTGGATGGCGATGCCGTCCTGCGAGACCTGGAAGGTGGCTATGTTCTCCTGGTACCCGTCGCGGCCCGCGCCACAATTCGACCAGGTACCCGAGAACGCCCCCAGGTACGATCCGGCGATGTTCTCGGTGCCCCAGGTCTGGCGCACGACCGATTTCGAGACCGGGACGCCATCGACGCTGTAGGCGAGGGTCGCCGCGCTCGATCGCGAGGCGGTGAACGTGAGGGTGCCCACCGGCGTGACCTCCACCGCGCCCGGCGTGAATGCGCCGCCAAAGTACGGGCCCCTGGTGCGATAGAGCGTTCCGGAGAAAATCTGCCCGGTGCCCACGCGCTGCACGGACGAGGCGACATACCACGTGGGCTGGCTGCTGGTGCCGTAGACGAACAGCGTGACGAAGAGCGTGTCGTCCTGCTGTATCACGTTGGCGCCCCATCCCGCCTCGGACGGGTTGAACCAGAGATCCGAGTAGTCGACGGTGGCTGCGGCGCTCGCCTGCAGCGGCAGGGCTGCGCAGGCGGCGAGCAGGATCGCGGCGAGGCCGCGTGCAACGATATTGCGGGGGTTGGTTCGGGTCATGGCGTCTGCTCCGCTTTGGCTGATGCAAGAGTCGATTTTCACCGCAGCGCCAAAGGGTGCACAACCCCCGATCGGCCCATGCCGCGGCTGTGCGGCTACAAGGGGTGCCGCCGATGTCGATCCCGATGTAGGCGCATCCTGTCGCTTCCTTCTCTACTTCACCAAGCATGCGCCTCCTCGCGATCGTTTCGTGAGAGACCCATGCGGAGGTAAAACGGTTCCATGCGCTACACGGCCATCGCGCTCGATTACGACGGCACCATCGCCCACGACGGCGGCGTGCCGCCGCACGTGATGGAGGGCCTGTCGCGGTTGCGTGCGAGCGGGCGCAAGCTGGTGCTGGTGACCGGCCGTGAGCTGGAAGAGCTGCTCGGCATCTTCCCGGGCATCGGCGTCTTCGACCGCGTGGTGGCCGAGAACGGCGCGCTGCTCTATCGCCCCGCGAGCGGCGAGAGGAAGGAGCTCGGCGAGCCGCCGCCCGATGCGCTCATCGATGCGCTCAAGGCGAGCGGCATCCCGCTCGCCATCGGCCATACCATCCTCGCCACGGTGCGCCCCCACGAGACCTTGGTCCTCGAGGCGATCGCCAACCTCGGGCTCGAGCAGCAGGTGATCTTCAACAAGGGCGCGGTGATGGTGCTGCCGCCCGGCTGCAACAAGGCGAGCGGGTTGAAGCACGCGCTGGCGGAGCTCGGTCTCTCGGCGCGCAACGTGGTTGCGGCGGGCGACGGCGAGAACGACCATGCGCTGCTCGAGATGTCCGAGTATTCCTGCGCCACCGCCAATGCGATCGCCACCCTGAAGGACGCGGCCGATCACGTGACCGCGCGCACCCATGGCGATGGCGTCCTGGAGATCATCGAGGCGATGATCGATTCCGACCTCACGAGCCTGCCGCCCAAGAGGCGCAGGCGCGCTCTCTGCCTCGGCCAGGACGCCGAGGGCGGCGACGTGATCCTTCCCAGCCGGCGCGCCTCGCTGGTGGTCGCGGGCGACCGCCGCCACACCACCGAGCTCGGCTCGGCGCTCCTCGAGCGTTTGTGCAAGTCCGGCTACCAGGTATGCGTCCTCGATACGCGCGGCGACTATCTCCCCTTCAAGCGCGCGGTGGTCTTCGGAACGCTCACCAATCCTCCCGCGGTGGACGACGTGCTGACCGCGCTGGAAAAACCCGACGTGCAGACGGTCGTGTGCCTGGCAGCGGTCCCGGAGAGGGAGCGCAACGGTTTCGTCGAGAAGCTGCTGGTGCCGCTGAAGGAGCTGCGCGCGCGCACGGGGCATCCCCACTGGATCCTGGTGGACGAGGCGCACGACCTCTTGCCGGCGAGCGGGCGCGAGGAGGATTCGCCCGGCGAGGGCGCGGAGAACATCATCTACGCGACCGACGATCCGGCGGCGCTCTCGCCCGCGATCCTCGCCGCGGTCGACGGCATCGCCGCCTGCGGCGAGGGCGCCCAAGCGCTGATCGAGTCGTTCGCGAGCGCTCTCGCGTGGAGCACGAGCAGCATGCCCCCCGGCGGCGCCCGCGAGGGCGAGGCGCTGGTGTGGCTTCGGTGCGCGGACCACCCGATCGCCCGCATCGGCATCGAGCGCATGAAGGACGATTCCCGGCCCGCGATCAAGGCCGAGAGGCGCGAGAACAACCCGGAGGTAGGACAGGTCCTACGGCGCGCCTGAGTGCGTTCGCCCATAATGGTGGGCGAACTTACTCGCACGCGCGCGAAAGGCCCGGAGAAGAGCCATGGGAGGCTTCATCGACCCCCAGGACGGGATGCTCGCCATCCGCCAGGGAGTGGCGCGGCCGGCGCCCGAACGATCGGCGATGGCCCACCTCGCGCACCAGACGTTCGCGATCGTGCTCGCCGGCGGCAGCGGCACCCGTCTGGGGCCGCTCACCGAGGAACGCGCCAAGCCCGCGGTGCCGTTCGGCGGAAAGTTCCGCATCATCGACTTCTCGCTGTCCAACTGCCTCAACTCCGACATCCGGCGGATCGGCATCGCCACCCAGTACCAGTCCCACGGGCTGATCCACCACCTGCAGCGCGGCTGGTCTTTCCTCGACGGTCGCTTCAACGAGTTCATCGACCTCCTGCCCGCGCAGCAGCGGCAGGGCGGCGACTGGTACAGCGGCACCGCCGATGCGGTCTACCAGAACATGAACCTGCTGCGCCGCCAGGACGCGCGCCTGGTGCTGGTGCTCGCCGGCGATCACGTCTACAAGATGGACTACACCCGGATGCTCTACGAGCACGTCGACCGAGGCGCCGATCTGTCGGTGGGTTGCGTCGAGGTGCCGGTGGAGGAGGCCGCGGGGCAGCTGGGCGTGATGGCGGTCGACCGCGACTTCCGCGTCATCGGCTTCCAGGAAAAGCCGGACAATCCCCAGCCGCTTCCGGCCAAAGCCGGTGCGTGCCTCGGCAGCATGGGCATCTACGTCTTCAACGCCGAGTTCCTCTACGAGCAGCTGATCGCCGACGCGATGCGCGAAGACTCGGACCACGACTTCGGCCACGACCTGATCCCGAGGCTGGTAGGGGGCAAGTCGCGTGTCTACGCGCACCGCCTGCAGGACAGCTGCACGCAGCTGATCGAGGGGCGTCCCTACTGGCGCGACGTCGGCACCATCGACGCCTTCTACGAGGCAAACCTCGAGCTCACGCGCGTCACCCCGGCGCTCAACCTCTACGATCAGTCGTGGCCGGTCTGGACCTACCAGGAGCAGCTGCCGCCGGCTAAATTCGTCTTCAACCTCGAAGACCGGCGCGGCTGCGCGGTGGATTCGATGGTGTCGGGCGGCTGCATCATCAGCGGCTCGTCGATCATGAATTCGCTCCTCTTCTCCAACGTGCGCGTGCACAGCTACTGCGAGATCGCCGAGGCGGTGATCCTCCCCGAGGTGGAAATCGGCCGCGGCACGAAGTTGAGGCGCGTGATCATCGACCAGGGCGCGCGCATTCCGCCCGGGCTCATCGCGGGATACGACGTCGAGGAAGACCGCAAGCGCTTCCACGTGACCGAAAAGGGAGTGACGCTCATCACGCCCGCGATGCTCGCCCAGTTCAAGAACCACCTGCATTGAAAACCGGGGTCTGACCCCGGTTTATGCTTCTCCCATGAAGATGCTCACCGAGCAGGACATCTACCTCTTTCGCGAAGGCACCCATGCCGCGCTGTACCGGCAGCTCGGGTGCCACATGCTGCCTGGCGGAGGCGCGCATTTCGCGGTGTGGGCACCGAACGCGAAAGCGATCGGCGTGAGCGGCGACTGGAACGGCTGGAAGCGCGGGGTTGACGTGCTGAAGCCGCGCTCGGACCAGTCGGGCATCTGGGAATGCACGGTCGCGAACGTGAAGCGCGGCCAGGCCTACAAGTACGCAGTCACCACCGCTCACGGCCACGTCGAGGACCGTGCCGACCCGTTCGCGTTCCACAACGAGGTCCCGCCCGCGACCGCCTCGCGCGCGTGGACGCTCGACTACTCGTGGGACGACGAGGAGTGGATGCGCACACGCGCACGGCGTAACGCCCACGATGCGCCCTACGCCGTCTACGAGCTGCACCTGGGGTCGTGGCGCCGCAGCCGCGAGGGCGAGCTGCCGACCTATCGCGAGATCGCGCAGCCGCTCGCCGAGTACATGAAGCAGATGGGCTTCACGCACGTCGAGCTGATGCCGATCACCGAGCATCCGTTCTACGGCTCGTGGGGTTACCAGACCACGGGCTACTTCGCGCCGAGCGCCCGCTACGGCACGCCGCAGGACTTCATGCACCTGGTGGACGTACTGCACCAGAACGGCATCGGCGTGCTCCTCGACTGGGTGCCGTCACACTTTCCGGACGACCGCCACGGGCTTGCGCGCTTCGACGGCACCCACCTCTACGAACATGCCGACCCGCGCCGCGGCTTCCACCCCGAGTGGAAGAGCAATATCTTCAATTACGGCCGGCACGAGGTGCGCGCCTTTCTGATCTCGAGCGCGCTTTTCTGGCTGGAGCACTTCCACATCGACGGCATCCGCGTGGACGCGGTGGCCTCGATGCTCTACCTCGACTACGGCCGCAAGAGCGGCGAGTGGATCCCGAACGTCCACGGCGGCAAGGAGGACCTCGAGGCGATCGAATTCCTGAAGCAGCTCAACATCGCCGTGGGGCGCGAATTTCCCGATACGCGCGTGATCGCCGAGGAGTCCACCTCCTGGCCGCAGGTCACGCGGCCGGTGTACGCCGGGGGCCTGGGCTTCGCGATGAAGTGGAACATGGGCTGGATGCACGACACGCTCGACTTCATGGCGCACGACCCCATCCACCGGCGCTTCCACCACAACGAGCTCACGTTCTCGATCTGGTACGCGTTCTCGGAAAACTTCACGCTGCCGCTATCCCACGACGAGGTGGTGTACGGCAAGAAGGCGCTGATCGCCAAGATGCCCGGTGACCGCTGGCAGCAGTTCGCCAACCTGCGGCTCCTCTTCGGCTGGATGTGGGCGCACCCGGGCAAGAAGCTCCTCTTCATGGGCGGGGAGTTCGGCCAGTGGCGCGAGTGGAACCACGACCGCGCGCTCGACTGGGACCTGTGCGCCGATCCCGACCACGGCGCGCTGCAGCGCTGGGTCGCGGACCTGAACCGCACCTACCGCGCCGAGCCCGCGCTGCACCAGCGCGACTTCGTGCGCGAGGGCTTCGAATGGATCGACGGCAACGACTACGAGAACAGCGTCCTCACCTTCCTGCGCTGGCCCGGCGAGGGCCGCCCGATCCTGGTCGCCTGCAACTTCACGCCGTTGGTGCGCGAGGGTTATCGCGTCGGCGTGCCGCTCGCCGGCGGCTGGACCGAGGTGATCAACAGCGACGCGCCGGTCTATGGCGGCAGCGGCGTGGGCAACATGGGCCGCGTCGTGGCCGAGGAACGCCCGTGGCACGGGCGCAGCCACTCGGTGAGCCTCACGCTGCCACCGCTCGGGATCGTCATGTTCACGCCCGAAACCGCGTCATGAAGCGTTTCTCTTCGCGAAGACATCTCCCACGTTCGCTCCCTCTCCCCTGGGAGAGGGTTGGGGAGAGGGTCGAATGACGAAGAAACCCGAGACCGCGCCGCCGCCGACCGTCATCGAGGAGATCAAGCCGCAGGTCGATGGGGGGCGCTTCGCTGTGAAGCGCGTGATCGGCGAGGACGTGGTGGTGACCGCGGCCTGCTACGCCCACGGTCACGAGCGGGTCGCCTGCGCGGTGCGCTACCGGGGTCCCGGCGACAAGGACTGGCGCGAGAGCGTGATGGAGCCGCTCGGCAACGACCTCTGGGGCGCGGCGTTCAACGTCGGGCGCCAGGGCCGCTGGGAATACACGGTCGGATCCTGGATCGACCACCTGGGGACGTGGCGCGACGGATTCGTTCGCCGCGTCGATCCGGACGACATCCGTCTCGCGGCTCGCATCGGCGCGGGCCTCGTGGGGCGGGCGTCGGCGCTTTGCGGCAAGGCCGACTGTGAGCGCCTCGAGCCTTGGGCGAAGATCCTGCGCGAGGACGACGACATCGAGCGGCTGCGCGCGACCGCGATGGACGAGGAGCTCTTCGAGCTCGCGCGGGCCAACGCGCCGCGCGACGGGCTTTCGCAAAGCGAGCCCCTGGCGATCACCGTCGATCGCGAGCGCGCCCGCTTCAGCACCTGGTACGAACTGTTCCCACGCTCCTGCGGACCGGTAGGAAAGCACGGCACCTTCGCCGACGTGGACGAGCGCCTGGACGAGATCGCCGCGCTCGGCTTCGACGTCCTCTACCTGCCGCCGATCCATCCCATCGGCCGCGAGCGCCGCAAGGGCAAGAACAACGCGACCACCTCACAGCCGGGCGATGTCGGCAGCCCGTGGGCCATAGGCAGCCGCGAGGGCGGTCACACGGCGATCCTTCAGGATCTGGGCACCGCCACCGACTTCAAGCACCTCATCATGGCCACGCGCGCGCGCGGCATGGAGATCGCGCTCGACATCGCGTTCCAGTGCGCGCCGGACCACCCCTGGGTGGCACAGCATCCCGAGTGGTTCGCCAAGCGCCCCGACGGCAGCATCCAGTACGCCGAAAACCCGCCGAAGAAATACCAGGACATCTACCCGCTGGATTTCGACACGCCCGCATGGCGCTCGCTCTGGCAGGCGCTGCGCGACGTTTTCCTGCACTGGGTGCGCGAGGGTGTGGCGATCTTCCGGGTCGACAACCCGCACACCAAGCCATTTCCATTCTGGGAGTGGGTGATCGCGGAGGTGAAGCGCGACCACCCCGACGTGCTCTTCCTCGCCGAGGCGTTCACGCGCCCCCACGTGATGCACCGGCTCGCCAAGCTGGGCTTCACGCAGTCGTACACGTACTTCACCTGGCGCACGACCAAGGCTGAGCTGGTGGAGTATTTCACCGAGCTCTCGGCCGACGACTCGCGCGAATACTTCCGCCCGAACTGCTGGCCGAACACGCCAGACATCCTCCCGTACCACCTGCAGAACGCGGGCCTCGCGACGTTCCGCATCCGCCTGGTGCTGGCCGCCACGCTCGCCGCGAGCTACGGCATGTACGGCCCGGCCTTCGAGCTGGGCGACAACCGGCCGCGCGAGCCGCAGTCGGAGGAATACCTCGATTCCGAGAAGTACCAGCTTCGCCACTGGGACCGCGAGCGTCCCGACAGCCTCGCGCCGCTGGTCGCGCGCCTGAACGCATTCCGGCGCGATCATCCCGCGATGCAGACGGACTGGAGCCTCGTCTTCCATCCCACCGACAACGATTCGCTCCTCGCGTATTCCAAGCGCCAGGGCGACGACCGGGTGCTGGTCGTCGTGAACCTCGATCCGCACAACGTGCAGAGTGGCTTCGTGAACGTGGCGATGGAAAAGCTCGGCCTCGACGTGGGCGTGGCCTACGGCGTGGACGACATGCTCTCCGGTACCCGCCACACCTGGTACGGCAGCCGCAACTTCGTGAGCCTCGACCCGGCGCGCGCCGCCGCGCACGTCTTCGCCATCGCCTGACCGATGGATGCACGCGCCGCGGGAGCCCAGGTCGCCCCCACCACCGCCGTGGCCGACGATCCGCAGTGGTACATGGACGCGATCATCTACCAGCTGCATGTGAAGGCGTTCTACGACTCCAACGGCGACGGCATCGGCGACTTCCACGGGCTCACCGAGAAGCTCGACTACATCCGCGACCTCGGCGTGAACACCGTCTGGGTGATGCCGTTCTATCCCAGCCCGCTGCGCGACGACGGC
>JBDSRZ010000089.1:0-3248 GCA_039929025.1 Usitatibacter sp.
CGAGATGCTCGGCCAGCTCGAGCGCGCCATCGACCGCGAGTCCAATTTCGATGCCGGCTGCTCCCTGGTGAGAAAACTACGTTTCCTCGAGAAGCTCGAGGAAGAGATCGAGGAGGCGCTCGAATGAGCGTGCGTGAAACCACCATTGTCCTCATAGAGGATTCCCACCGCTTCAGCGCTTCCTATGGCGGCGGCCTCGCGAGCCACCTTCCGATGGCATTGCTTGCGCTCGATGCCATGGGCGCGGGCGACGAACGCATCGAGGCGTATGCGAAGCGATACGCCGCACAGCTGGAGCCGATGCCGCCTGCGGCCGACACCATCGGCGCCGGCGACGAGCAGCGTTTTCTCGGATCGGCCGCCGCCTTTCCCTCGTGGGTCGCCTATTTCGTGGCGCGCATCGCGGCCGAAGGCCGCGACAAGGTGATGCGCGAGTGGACGACGCGCCTCACCCCGGGCATCGGCAGCGCGGCATTTCACGGCGTCATCCGCACGGCCTATGCCCTGGACGCGGGGAGCGACGCCGAGCTCTCCCATGCGCTCGCCTATTGGGCGTGCGCTTACGAGCCGTTGCACCAGTTCTCGACTCCGGCGGGCAAGCGCACCCCCGCGGAGATCCTCACGCAAATTTCGAAGGACCCCGGGTTCGCGGGCAAGAAGCTCCCTGGGCGCAGCATCGCCGGCCGCATGGTGGCCGCGAGCCGGCTACGCGAGTTCGGCGGCTGGGTGGCGTCCGCAGATCCCGCGCGCCTCAACCTCGATTCGCTCGCTGCCGCCGTCATCCGGGCGTACGCGGCTACGGGTGACTTCACCATCCTGCACGCCGTGACCGGCACCCATGCCACGCGCGCGTTGCTGCGCCACGTGGACAGCCCCACCGCGCTGGTGGGCGCGCTCTGGCGCGCGCTGCTCGCGGCGTACGTCGGCGTGGGCGCGCCGCCGGTCTCCGGGTGGCGGCTCGAAGGCGACGACAAGCTCGATTGGCCCGCAATCCACGAGCGTGCGTGCCGCTGCGACGACGAGCACGACGTGAAGATCACCTATTCGTGTTGGCGCGGCTGGCAGTGGACCGGCGACGACCTCTATCGTCGCGTCGCGAGCTCGATCGTCACGCGCGCCACCGCCGGCGTCGCGAGCTGATGGCGCTGCTGCAGATCTCGGAGCCCGGGGAGGCGCCCGAGCCGTACCAGCGCAAGCTCGCGGTCGGCATCGATCTCGGCACCACGCACTCGCTTGCCGCGACCGTCCGGAGCGGAGTGGCCGAAGTGATCGCCGACGAGTTTGGGCGACCGCTGCTGCCATCGATCGTCCGTTATTTTACGGACGGACGCGTGGAGGTGGGCTACGAGGCGCGCGCGGCACAGGCCGACGATCCGGCGAACACCATCGTTTCGGTCAAACGCTTCATGGGTCGGGGCGTGGCCGACGTCGCCCGCTATGGCGCGCTTCCGTATCGCTTTGTCGACGCCCCCGGCATGGTCGCGATCGAGACCGCCGCCGGCACGCGCTCGCCGGTGCAGGTGTCGGCCGAAATCCTCAAGGTCCTGCGCGATCGCGCCGAGCGCGCTCTCGGCGGCGAACTCTTCGGCGCGGTGGTCACGGTGCCCGCGTACTTCGACGATTCCCAGCGCCAGGCAACGAAGGATGGGGCGCGGCTCGCAGGCCTGAACGTGCTGCGCCTGCTGAACGAGCCCACGGCGGCCGCGATCGCCTACGGGCTGGACCATGCGTCCGAAGGCACCTTCGCGATCTTCGACCTGGGCGGCGGCACCTTCGACATCTCCATCCTGCGGCTAACCAAGGGCGTCTTCGAGGTGCTTTCGACCAACGGTGATTCCGCGCTCGGCGGCGACGACTTCGACCAGGCGATCGCGACCCACTGGCGTGTCGGCCACCGGATCGCGGACGCGCGCGGCGGCGATACGCGCCGCCTGCTGGCCGCGGCGCGCGAGGTGAAGGAGAAGCTCTCTGCGGGCGAAGAGGCCGACGTGAACGTGACGCTCTCCTACGGGCAGAAGCTCCATCTTCACCTGAAGCGCGCCGAGTTCGAGCAGATGACCGCCGGGCTCGTGCAGAAAACGATGGGGCCGACGCGCAAGGCGCTGCGCGACGCACGCCTCACGCCCGCCGACATCGCGGGCACCGTGCTGGTCGGCGGCGCCACGCGCATGCCACATCTGCAGCGCGCGGTGGACAAGTACTTCGGCAGGCCCGCGCTCAGAGACCTCGATCCTGATCAAGTCGTAGCGCTCGGCGCGGCGATCCAGGCCAACGTGCTAGCCGGCAACCGCGCGCCGGGCGACGACTGGCTATTGCTGGACGTGATTCCGCTGTCCCTGGGACTTGAAACCATGGGCGACCTGGTGGAGCGTATCGTGCCGCGCAATTCCACCATCCCCGTCGCCCGCGCCCAGGAATTCACCACCTTCAAGGATGGCCAGACCGCGATGGCACTGCATGTGGTGCAGGGCGAGCGCGAGCTGGTCGCCGACTGCCGTTCGCTTGCGCGCTTCGAGCTGCGCGGCATTCCGCCGCTCGCGGCTGGTGCCGCCCGCATCCAGGTGACCTTCCAGGTAGATGCCGATGGCCTGCTGTCGGTCTCCGCGCGCGAGAAGACCACCGGCGCCACCTCGGCGATCGTGGTGAAGCCTTCCTATGGGCTCACCGACGAGGAGATCGCCACGATGCTGCAGGAAAGCTTCTCGCACGCCGCCCACGACCGCGATGCGCGCGCGCTCGCCGAGCAGCGCGTGGAGGCCGCGAGCCTGCTGGAAGCGGTGGGCGCTGCGCTCGGCAAGGACTGCGACCTGCTGGACGAGGGCGAGCGCTCGGAGATCGAGCGCGGCATCGCCAAGCTCCGCGCCGTTCGCGAGGGCACCGACCATCGCGCCATCAAGGCGGCGATCGAATCGCTCAATCACGCCACCGAGCCCTTCGCCGGCCGCCGCATGGATCGCGCCGTCTCCGGTGCGCTCGCCGGGCGCCGCGTGGACGAGATGCGATGAGCAAGCTCACCGTCCTGCCCCACGACACGCTCTGCCCGGCCGGCAAGGAGATCGAGGCCACGCCGGGCACCTCCATCTGCGACACGCTGCTCGCCAACGGCATCGAGATCGAGCACGCCTGCGAGAAGAGCTGCGCCTGCACCACTTGCCACATCATCGTTCGCGAGGGCTACGATTCGCTCGATCCGCCGGCCGACAAGGAGGACGACCTGCTCGACATGGCCTGGGGGCTGGAGCTCACCT
>JBDSRZ010000090.1:0-8231 GCA_039929025.1 Usitatibacter sp.
GCTGGTCAACTGGCACGAGGCCGGCATGTCGGTGATGGAGATGAGCCATCGCGGCAAGGAATTCACCGCCATCGCCGCCGAGGCCGAGGCGGACCTGCGCAAGCTCGCGAGCATTCCCGCCAGCTACAAGGTCCTCTTCCTCCAGGGCGGCGCCACGATGCAGTTCTCGGGCGTACCGATGAACCTGCTGCGCGGCAAGCGCCGTGCCGACTTCGTGAACACCGGCGAGTGGTCGAAGAAGGCGATCGCGGAATTCAGCAAGTTCGGCGAGCCTCACGTCGCCGCCTCGAGCGAGGACCGCAACTTCACCTACGTGCCGAAGCAGGCGGCATGGAAGCTCTCCGGCGACGCGGCATACGTGCACGTCTGCACCAACGAGACCATCGGCGGCGTCGAGTATCACTTCACGCCGGACACGGGCGAAGTGCCGCTCGTGGCCGACATGTCGTCGCACATCCTCTCGCGGCCCCTCGACGTCACCCGCTACGGCCTGATCTACGCGGGCGCCCAGAAGAACATCGGCCCCGCGGGCCTGGTGGTGGTGATCGCGCGCGAGGACCTCCTCGGCCAGCCGATGAAGGAAACGCCCAACGTCCTCGACTACGCGCAGATGGCGGCGTCCGATTCGATGCTGAACACTCCGCCCACGTTCTCGCTCTACCTCGCCGGCCTCACCTTCAAATGGCTGCTGGAGCGCGGCGGACTGGGCGGCATCGAGCAGATCAACATCCGCAAGGCCGGCATCCTTTACGAGTACATCGACTCCCAGGACTTCTACTCCAACCCGGTGGCGAAGGAGGACCGCTCGCGCATGAACGTGCCGTTCCGCCTGCGCGACGACAAGCTCGACGCGCCCTTCCTCGCCGAGGCGGAGGCGAAGGGCTTGTCGCAGCTGAAGGGCCACCGATCGGTGGGCGGCATGCGCGCTTCGATCTACAACGCGATGCCGGTCGAGGGCGTGCAGGCGCTGGTGGAATTCATGGAAGAGTTCCGGAAGCGGCACGCCTAGGAGGCGGGCCATGGGCACCGCCGCCTTCCGCATCGCCGTCCACAACGCCATTTCGCCGCGCGGGCTGGAGCGCTTCCCCGCCGATCTCTACGCGGTGGGCAAAGGGGTGGCCGCGCCCGATGCGATCCTGCTTCGCTCGCAGGTCCTGGGGGAGGGCGACATCCCCCCGAGCGTGAAGGCGATCGCCCGCGCCGGCGCGGGCGTCAACAACATTCCGGTCGATGCGATGACGCGGCGCGGCGTGCCGGTCTTCAACGCGCCGGGTGCGAACGCCAATGCGGTGAAGGAGCTGGTGCTGTGCGCGATCCTCGCCGCCTCGCGCAACCTCGTGCCCGCGGCCGCCTACGTCCGGGGCCTGGCTCCCGGAGCGGATTTCGACAAGCGCGTGGAGGAAGGCAAGAAACAGTTCGCCGGCCACGAGCTTCCGGGGCGCACGCTGGGTGTGATCGGGCTGGGCGCCATCGGCGGCCTGGTCGCGGATACCGCGATAAAGCTCGGCATGAAGGTGATGGGCTACGACCCGGACATCACCGTGGAGAACGCGTGGCGACTCCCCGCGTCGGTGCGCAAGGCGCACTCGATCGAGGAGGTCCTGCGCGGCGCCGACTTCGTGAGCCTGCACGTGCCGCTGGTGGACGCGACCCGCAACCTCATCGACGCGAGCCGCCTTGCCGCAGCGCGCCGCGGTCTGATCCTGCTCAACTTCTCGCGCGAGGGCATCGTCGACGAGGACGCGGTGGTGCAGTCGCTCGCCGAAAAGCGCCTGCGCAGGTACGTGACCGACTTCCCGAGCGAAAGGCTGCAGGGCAACCCCGCGGTGCTGGCACTCCCGCACCTCGGCGGCTCGACCGAGGAGGCGGAGGAGAATTGCGCGATGATGGTCGTGGACCAGCTGCGCGAATTCCTCGAGCAGGGAACGATCCGCAACTCGGTCAATTTTCCCGCGGTGGAGATGGCGCGCGAATCGCCCCACCGCATCGCGATGGCGAATGCGAATGTGCCCAACATGGTGGGACAGATTTCGACTACGATGGCGCAGGCCGGCCTCAACATCCACAACATGGTCAACAAATCGCGCGGCGATATGGCGTATACGCTCGTCGATCTCGACAGCCCCGCCGCGCCGGACGTGATCGCCCGCATCGCCGCCATCCGCGGCGTGCTCGCGATCCGCGCGATCCCCGGACCCGACCATGAGCGCTGAAGAGCTGCAGCGACTGCGGGAGTCGATCGATCGCATCGACGACAAGCTGCTCGAGATACTGAACGAGCGCGCCCGCCTCGCGCGAGCCGTGGGCTGCCTCAAGGCGGGACAGGCCTACCGGCCCGAGCGCGAGGCGCAGGTGCTCCTGCGCGTGAAGGAACGCAACCCCGGCCCACTCTCGGGCGAGACCATGGCGCTCCTTTTCCGCGAGATCATGTCGGCCTGCCTCGCGGTGGAGCGTCCGATCACCGTCGCCTACCTCGGTCCGCGCGGCACCTTCAGCGAACGCGCAACGGTGAAGCATTTCGGGCTCGCGGCCGAGGCGATGGCGAATGCCTCCATCGACGAGGTATTTCGCTCGGTCGAATCGGGCGCGGCGGATTTCGGCGTGGTCCCGGTGGAAAATTCCACGGAGGGAGCCGTGGGCCGCTCGCTCGACCTCATGCCGCAGACGCCGATGAAGGTCTGCGGCGAGGTGATCGTGCGCATCCACCACTTTCTGATGGCGAAACTCACGGCGCATCACGACCCCGCTCATGGCAGGGTCACGCCGATTGACCTGGGCGAAATCAAGCGCGTGTTCTCGCATGGCCAGTCGCTCGGGCAATGCCACGAGTGGCTGAACACCAACCTGCCGCACGCCGAGCGTGTCGCGGTGGCGAGCAACGCGGAGGCGGCGCGCCGCGCGGCTGAGGAGCCGCATTCCGCCGCGGTCGCGGGCGAGATGGCGGCGGAGCACTACGGCCTCGCGATACTCGCCGCCAACATCGAGGACGAGCCCAACAACACCACGCGCTTCCTGATCCTCGGCGACTACCAGCCGAAGCCCTCGGGGCGCGACAAGACCTCCCTCATCCTGTCCGCGCGCAACCGCGCGGGCGCGGTGTACGAGATGCTCACGCCCTTCGCCACGCGAGGCGTGTCGATGACCAAGTTCGAGTCGCGCCCGTCGCGCGTCGCGTTGTGGGAATACCTCTTCTTCGTCGACATCGAGGGGCATCGCGACGATCCCCAGGTCGCCAACGCACTGGAGGACGTGGGGCGCATCGCGGGCTATATCAAGGTGCTCGGCAGCTACCCCGTGGCGGTGCTGTGAGGCCGGTCGCCCCGGAGAACGTGCGCGCAATCGCGCCCTACGTGCCCGGCAAGCCGATCGGCGAGACGGCGCGCGAGCTCGGCATCGAAGAGTCGCGCATCCTCAAGATGGCGTCCAACGAGAATCCCCTCGGGCCCTCGCCGAAGGCGCTGGTGGCGATCCGCGGCGCGCTGGACGAGCTGCACTACTACCCCGACGGCAGCGGCTTCGAGCTGAAGCGCGTGCTCTCGGAGAAGTTCGGCGTCTCGCCCACGCAGATCGTCCTCGGCAACGGCTCCAACGACGTGCTCGAGCTCACCGCGCGCGCCTTCCTGCGCCCGGGCGACTCCGCGGTCTACTCGCGCCACGCGTTCATGGTCTATGCGCTCGTGATCCAGGCGATCGGCGCGCAGCGGATCGAGGTCGCGACGCGGGGCCACGACACCGATCTCGACGCGATGGCAGCCGCGGTGCGCGCCGATACGCGCATGGTCTTCGTCGCCAATCCGAACAACCCCACGGGCACGTTCAACGAGTGGCCGGAGATCGCCCGTTTCATCGAGCGCATTCCGGGGAATGTGCTCGTGGTCCTGGACGAGGCGTATGGCGAGTACCTTCCGGACGCGCTGGTGTCGCCGACGCCGCAGTGGATCGAGCGCTTTCCGAACCTGGTCGTGTCCCGGACCCTGTCCAAGGCTTTCGGCCTGGCGGGGCTGCGCGTGGGCTACGGGCTCGCGAGCTCCGAGGTGGCCGAGGTGATGAATCGCGTCCGCCAGCCCTTCAACGTGAACCACCTCGCGATGGTGGCGGCCTCGGCCGCGCTCGGCGACCGCGAGTTCATCGCCCGCAGCCGCCAGGTAAATGCCGATGGCCTGGTGCAGCTCGCGCGCGGCTTCGAGCGCCTCGGCCTCGAATACATTGCCTCGCGCGGCAACTTCATCGCCGTACGCGTGGGCCCGGCGCAGGCGGTCTATGCAAAGCTGCTGGCCGAGGGCGTGATCGTGCGGCCGATCGACGGTTACGGCATGCCGGAGCACCTGCGGGTCACGGTGGGGCTACCCGAGCACAACGAGCGCTTCCTTGCGGCGCTCGCGCGCGCGCTCGGCCGGAGCTGCGCGCGCGCATGAAGCGCCTGAAGCGGGTCGTCGTCGTGGGCGTGGGCCTTGTCGGCGGTTCCTTCGCCATGGGTCTTCGCCGCGCCGGGGCCGCGGCCTCGATCGTCGGCGTGGATCGCGACCCGGCGGCGCTCGAGCGCGCGATCGAGCTGGGCGTCATCGATACCGCCGCGGGATCGGCCTCGGAAGCGGCCCGCGGCGCGGATCTCGTGGTGGTCGCGGTGCCGGTGCGCGCCATCGGTCCGGTGCTGCACGATGTGGCGCTTGCGATGGACCGGGCAGCCGTGGTGACCGATGTCGGCAGCACCAAGACCGATGTCGTACGCACGGCACGCGAGGAGCTTCGCACCCGGTTCCCGCGCTTCGTTGCCGGGCACCCGATCGCGGGCCGCGAAGCGAGCGGGGTGGACGCCGCCGCCGCGGAGCTCTTCAAGGGCGCGCGCGTGGTGCTCACTCCCGAGCGCGAAACCGCCGCCGACGCGGTGGGGGTGGTTCGCGGCGCGTGGGAGGCGATCGGCTCGCGTGTGTCGATCCTCTCTGCCGAGGACCACGACCGGATCTTCGCCGCGGTGAGCCACCTGCCGCACCTGCTGGCCTTCGCGCTGGTGTCCGAGATCGCCGAGCGCGCCAATGCCGCGGAGCTCTTCGGCTTCGCCGCCGGGGGCTTTCGCGACTTCACGCGCATCGCCGCGAGCTCACCGGAGATGTGGCGCGACATCGCGTTGCAGAACCGCGTGGCGCTTCTCGAGGAGCTCGACCGCTATGGCGCGCGCCTCGCCGTTTTCCGCGAGCTGATCGAGAAGGGCGACGGCCCCGGAATCCAGCGCCTGATGACCGAGGCGCGCAGCGCGCGCCACGCGTGGGCCTCGGCACCGCGCCGCGGGCCGGCGAGCGAATAGTTGGACACGCTCGATCTGCCCCGCGTCACGCGCGCGGCGGGCCGGCTCCGGCTGCCGGGCTCGAAGAGCATCTCGAACCGCACGCTGCTGCTGTCCGCCCTCGCGCGCGGCGCGACGGCGCTCGATGGGCTGCTGGAGTCCGACGACACGCGCGTGATGCGCCAGGCACTCGGCGTCCTAGGCGTGCGCATCGAGGAGCTGGGTTCGCCCGAGCGGGTGCGCGTGCAGGGCCTCGCCACCGCGGGCGCCTTCCCGGTCAAGCGCGCGGACATCTTCCTCGGCAACTCGGGAACCTCCGCGCGTTCGCTCACCGCAGTCCTTGCGCTGGCGGACGGGCATTACCGCCTCTGCGGCGTGCCGCGCATGCATGAGCGCCCGATCGGCGACCTGGTAGAGGCGCTGCGCCCGGCCGGCGCGCGCGTCGAGTGGCTCGGGGTCCCGGGCTTCCCGCCGCTGGCGATCGCCCCTCGCGAGCGCGTGCCGCTCCCGACGATTCGCATTCGCGGCAACGTGTCGAGCCAGTTCGTATCCGGCGTGCTGATGGCGCTGCCGTGGACGGGTGATGCGGCGCGGGTGGAAATCGAGGGCGAGCTGATCTCGCGTCCCTACGTCGAGCTCACGTTGGGGCTCATGGAAAGGTTCGGCGTCACCGTGCGCCGCGACGCCATCCAGGCCTTCGAGCTGGCCGGCGGCCAGGGATACCAGTCTCCGGGCGAGGTCGAGGTGGAAGGCGATGCGTCTTCGGCCTCCTATTTCCTCGCCGCCGGCGCCCTCGGCGGCGGGCCGCTGCGCGTTGAAGGTGTCGGCCGCGGGAGCAGTCAAGGCGACGTGCACTTCACCCGCGTGCTGGCCGCCATGGGCGCCACCGTCGCGTTCGGCGACAACTGGATCGAGGCCTCGGGCCGGCCGCCGCTCGATCCCTTCGACCTCGACATGAACCTGATTCCCGATGCGGCGATGACCGGGGCGGTGTTGGCGCTCTTCGCGAAGGGACCGTGCGTGCTGCGCAACATCGGCAGCTGGCGCGTGAAGGAGACCGACCGCATCGCCGCCATGGCGACGGAGCTGCGCAAGTTCGACGCGCAGGTGGAGGAGGGCCTCGACTGGCTGCGAATCGTGCCGCCGCCCGCCTTCCTCGTGTCCGGGAGCGCGGCCTTGCCGCCGGTAGCGGTGGACACCTATGACGACCACCGCATGGCGATGAGCTTCTCGCTCGCGGCGTTCGGTCCGCGGCCGGTGCGCATCAACGATCCCGGCTGCGTGGCCAAGACCTTTCCCGGATACTTCGCCGCCTTTCGCGGTCTCGCTTCCTGACGCCGATGGCTCCTCCCACCGTGCCGCCGCCGGTAATCGCGATCGACGGGCCCTCCGCATCGGGCAAGGGGACCGTCGCCGCTCGTGTGGCGAGCGCGCTCGGCTTCCATTATCTCGACAGTGGCGCGCTCTACCGCCTGGTCGCGCTCGCCGCTCTCGAGGCGGGCACCGACCTGAACGACGAGGACGCCCTCGCGGCCATCGCCGACGGCATGGAGGTGGCTTTCGCGGATGAGCGAGTGAGCCTCGCGGGCCGCGACGTGAGCCACGCCCTGCGTTCGGAGCAGGCCGGGGTGGCCGCTTCGCGGGTCGCCTCGCACCCTCGCCTGCGCGAGGCGCTGCTGCGCCGCCAGAGGGCATTCAGGGCCCCTCCCGGACTGGTGGCGGACGGCCGCGACATGGGCTCGATGGTGTTCCCGGACGCCCCGCTGAAGGTGTTTTTGACCGCGACCGTCGAGACGCGCGCCCAGCGGCGACATAAGCAGTTGATGGAAAAGGGAATGTATGCCAAAATGCCGGACGTCGTGGAGGAACTGCGGCGCCGCGACCAGCGAGACAGCTCCAGGCCGGTGGCGCCGCTAAAGCATTATCCAGACGCAATTTTTCTCGAGACCACGGACCTCACCGCCGACCAAGCGGTGGACAAGATCCTCGGCTGGTGGCGGGAAAAGGCGCGCGGATAGGACCTTTCACCACGGCGGGGCGCAAAAGCCCAAGGGCGTCAGGGGGTTAGGCTGCAGCCAGGCCTCCTGGCTTTGATCAACGACGGTCTCGAGGCCGTCCCATCCGAAAGTCAGGTTTTTCATGTTGGCCCAAACCTCAACCAACCCCAACCCCATCTCAGAAAACAGCTTCGCCGCCCTCTTCGAGGAGAGCCTCTCCCGCCAGGAGATGCGCATCGGCGAGGTGATCACCGCCGAGGTCGTCTCGGTCGACCCGAACGTGGTGATCGTCAATGCGGGCCTGAAGTCCGAAAGCACTATCGCAACCGAAGAATTCAAGAACGACCGCGGCGAGATCGAGGTCAAGCCCGGCGACTTCGTGTCGGTCGCCATCGAGGCTCTCGAAGACGGCTTCGGCGCGACCAAGCTCTCGCGCGACAAGGCGAAGAAGCTCGCGGCCTGGACCAGCCTCGACGACGCGCTCGCCGCCGGCAGCATCATCAAGGGAGTAGTGAGCGGCAAGGTGAAGGGCGGCCTCACCGTCATGGTGAACGGCATCCGCGCCTTCCTGCCCGGCTCGCTGGTGGATCTGCGCCCGGTGAAGGACACCTCGCATTTCGAGGGCAAGGAGCTCGAGTTCAAGGTCATCAAGCTCGACCGCAAGAGGAACAACGTGGTGGTTTCCCGCCGCGCCGTCATGGAAGAGACCGCCGGCGTGGAACGCCAGCAGCTCCTCGAGACGCTGAAGGAGGGCGCCGTCGTGAAGGGCGTCGTTAAGAACATCACCGACTACGGCGCGTTCGTGGACCTGGGCGGCATCGACGGCCTGCTGCACATCACCGACCTCGCCTGGCGCCGCGTGAAGCATCCGACGGAAGTGCTGTCGGTGGGCGACGAGGTCACCGCCAAGATCCTCAAGTTCGACGCCGAGAAGAACCGCGTCTCGCTGGGGT
>JBDSRZ010000091.1:0-14704 GCA_039929025.1 Usitatibacter sp.
TTGCGGATGTCGGTGAACATCACCGTGGCGTCGAGCTCCTGGCCGCCCAGCTCGATCTCGCCACGCAGCAGCTTCGCCACCACCTCGCCCGAGGCGACCTTGCCGAGCACGTCGCGCATGTTGTCGCGTTCGGCGAGCCCGCGCGCCATGCCGTCGAACGCCTGGGCAAGCTCGGCGATCTCGTCGGAGCCGCCGGCGGCCACGCGCACACCGTAGTTGCCGCGTGCGATTTCGCGCGCGGCGCCGGCGAGCTGCGTCACCGGCTTCGAAATCCTTCGCGCGATCCGGATGGCGCCCCAGAACGTGAGCCCGAGCGACACCCCGGCGATGAAGAGGAGGGCGATCTGCAGGGCGCGGTAGGGCGCGATGCCCACGCTTACCGCGCGCTGCAGCACGCTGTAGAGCTTCATGTTGGCGGCATCCTCCAGCGGTGTCGCGAGCACCTCGTAGTCCTCGCCACCCACGTCCACGGCGATGCCGTCGCGTCCGTCGCGTACGATTAGCGGCATGCTTTCGAGGAGCGCTTCGCGCCGCGAGCGCGGTACGGTGGTGGCGAGGACGTCCGGCTCGCCGCCGGCGCCGATCGCGACGAAGGAGACATCGGAGGAGGAAAGCTGCTGCAGGTCGCGCGCGGTATTGTCGTCGATGATGTAAGCCATCGACACCCATGCGATCGGCAGCGGCGCCAGCACCGGCACCACCACGATCTGGTACGGCTTGGTCTGGATCACGCGGATCGCCGAGGTGCGCCCTACCTGGGCGGCGCGCTCGATGAGGTCGGGGTGCGCGTAGGGCGTGCCCGCGTTCGCCTCGGCGAGCGTGTCGGCCACCACGACGCCGTCGAGCCCCACCACCGCCATGCCGCTCGCCTTGATTCGCGCGGCATGGTTGCGCAGCGCCGAAAGGATCGTCTCGCGGTCGCGGGTGGCGATCGCCTCGCGGAAGCCGAAGTCGTAGGTGAGGACGCTGGTGGCCTCCACCAGCTGCTGGCTATTCTGCCGCAGCAGCCGCTGGAAGACGCGCGAGCCCACGCGCAGCTCCTCGCGCAGCGTGTTCTGCGCCGTCTGCTCGATCGCGTAGCGAATGAAGAAGAAGCTCGCGAGTTGCACGGCGATCAGCAGCACCGCGAAGAAGCCGACGATCCGGTCCTGGAGCCGCGATCCGTGGACTCGGGGCAGCCTCACTTCGTGGGGGTGGGAGCGAGCTGTGGCCGGGTGGTGATTGAGACCGTGGCCGTGGCGGCCTCGTCGGCCTTCATGCGCAGCAGCTGGGATTCCGCGGCCGCGGCCTGCGCGGGGTGGCGGGCATGAAGCTCGTACTCACCCGCGGGCAGGCCCTCGAGGCGCAAACGCCCGTCCTTGCCCGTCTTGCCGAACCAGGGCGTGTCCACCACGTAGACGTAGGCGATCATCTGGTCGTGGATATTGCAGCCGAGCACCACTTCGCCCGCCTTGTCGAAGAGCACGGGCGCGGCCGGCGTGCCCGCGTACAGCTTGAGCTCGAAGCTCTTCGCCGGCGAGAAGGAATAGACGTGGTGGCGCACTTCGTCGCGGTTCGGGAACTGCACCAGCGCTCCCACCTGCACCACGGTCACCAGCGGCACGAATCGCCGGTTCAACTGCTCGACGGCGGCTTCGCGACGCGCGCGCGGCGGCACGGTAAACTTCGGCACCGCCCAGACGGCAGTGTCCTCCAGGCCGGCTCCCTTGCCATCCTTCACCTCGACCGCCAGCGTTCCAGCCAACGCAGCCTGGGCGAGCAATGTGCAAAACACGAGGGAAATGGTCGCTGACTTCACTGCGGGGAGGATAGCATTCGCGCGACATCCGACCGACGATGACATGGAGCCGCTTCATGATCCAACCGCAGCAGGCACGGGCCCGGCGATTCGCCGCCTGCGTCGCAACCGTTCTTGCGTGCGGAGCGTGCGCGGCGCCATCACCCTGCGCTGTCCCCACGCTCTACCATCGGATGGGAGGCGAGCCGGTGGTGCGGCGTGTGGTCGATGACGTGATCGACCGCACCGCGGCCGATCCGCGCACCGGGCGCTCGTTCAAGGACGTGAAGATGGCGCGCCTGAAGGAGAAGCTGCGGGAGCAGATCTGCAACGTGGCCGGCGGCGGTTGCGCCTATACCGGCGACCCCATGTTGGAGGTGCACAAGGGCCTGAAGGTCACCGAGGCGGAGTTCTCGCTGATGGTGCAGTTCCTGCGCGAAGCGCTCGAGCGCTTCGGGGTGCACGAAGCGGAGAAGAACGAGCTGTTGCGCCTGCTGGGCCCCATGAAGCGCGACATCGTGAAGGGCTAGGCGAATGATGCGTCTGCCTGCTTTCGCTTTAGCCCTCTTGGCAACGACCTCGCTCCACGCTGGTGATCGACTGCTCGCGACCGGCGGCGCGCACCAGCTGGAAGGCGCGGGCGGCGGCGGCTTGGTCCCGTGGGCCCTCGTCGCGGGCTACGGCACCAAGGACCAGGTCGGTGGATCCGCCTTCGTCACCCAGGTGCGCACCGACGATTTCACGCTTTCTTCCGCAGGTGCGGCGGTGGGACTCTTCGATCGCGTCGAGCTCTCCGCGGCGCGCCAGCGCTTCGATGCCTCTTCCGTGGTCCCCGGGCTCACGCTCAAGATGGAGACCTACGGCGCGAAGGTGCGGCTCTTCGGCGACGCGGTGTACGAGCAGGATTCGCCGTGGCCGCAGGTCGCGATCGGCGTGCAGCACAAGCGCAATACGGAGATGGCGATTCCGACGGCGATCGGCGCGCGGCGGGGCTCCGATACCGATATCTACGTGTCGGCCGCGAAGCTCTGGCTCGCGGGCCTTGCCGGACGCAACGTGTTGGCCAATGTGACGGTGCGTTCGACGCGGGCCAACCAGTTGGGGCTCCTCGGCTTCGGCGGCGACCGCGAAGCCTCGCGCAGCCTGGTGCCGGAGGCGTCGGTGGCGGTGCTGCTGAACGACCGCCTGGCACTGGGCGTTGAATACCGCGGCAAGCCCGACAATCTCTCGGCCTTCAAGGAGCAGGACGCGGGCGACGTGTTCCTGGCGTGGTTCCCGCATCGCAACTTCGCGGCGACGCTTGCGTGGGCGCGCCTCGGCAGCATCGCGGGGAAGGCGAAGCAGGACGGGGTTTACCTGTCCTTGCAGCTCACGCTCTAGCACCGGTCCAGCGGGCTCACCACGCCGCGGCCGCCGCGGTTGAGGACATGGGTGTAGATCATGGTGGTGCTCACGTCCTTGTGGCCGCGGAGCTCCTGGACGGTGCGGATATCAAGGACCACGGCCTCGACTTCGTAGGTGCTGAGGTCATCTGGGATAACTTCACCATCACCCGCGAGGACGTTCGCGAGGCGTAAGGAGAAGCGCGACTGGTGACCTTCGGAATACTCGATGGAGATGTCGTCGTCCTCGTGCACACCGACCAGGACGACGACATGCACATCATTTCACTGCAAAAGGCGGAGAAATATGAAGCGCGCTATCACTTTGAAATCGCGAAACACTACTTCCGCAAGGATCGTTGATCGGGACAATCCACCGTGGACCGAGGAAATGCTCGGGCCACCGGTGATGCGCCGAGGTCGTGGGCCACAAAAGTCGCCTACGAAGGTGTCAACGACGCTTCGAATCGACGCTGACGTCCTCGCCTTCTTTCGAGCGTTGGGGCCCGGGTACCAATCGCGAATGAACGATGCACTCCGAAGAGTGAAGGAGCGAGGTCTAACAACGCTAGTCGGCAACAAGGCCGTCGCGTAAAATTGACGGTATGCCCGAAATTTGCCGCTTTCTTGGAATCGTCATCGCGATGTACTACCGGGAGCATGGTCCGGCGCACTTCACGCGATTTACGGTGATTTCGAAGTCACCGTCGAGATCGAGACTGGTCGTGTGAACGGCACATTGCCGAGGAGGGCGCAATCTCACGTGCTCGAGTGGCTGGGGCTACATCGGGCAGAACTGCTCGCCGCTTGGTCCTTGGCGCGCGATAGTCGGCCGCTTCCGAGCCTCGGAGTTGTAGGTTTCCTCGCGTGCGAGGGCGGGGATCAGAGCGCCGTCCAGTTCGAGATTGTGCTTACTCGCGGTGGCGCGGTCGTGGCTTCGCCCAAGATCGTGGCGGAGTTTGGAAAGACCGTCGCACTGGCTGGCCACATGAAGTTTGAGGGCTCTGCCTCGACCCCCGACAAAGATGGAAATTCATTCAGCAGCTGCGCATTGTTCGCCCCGGTGTCGTTTCGCACCTGGCAGGTCCGCCGCCGAACAACGCCTCAGTAGGGGATTCGCGCGTCCGGCTTCGCCTCCAGCAGCACTCGCTTGAAGTCGTTCTGGATGCGCGCGAGCGCCGCGTCGCTGTCGCCTTCGAAGCGCAGCACCAGCACCGGGGTTGTGTTGGAGGCGCGCATCAGGCCGAAGCCATCGGGATACTCGACCCGCAGGCCGTCGATGGTGTTCACCTCGGTCGCGCCCTCGAACTTCGCGCTCTGCTGCAGCTTCTCGATCAGCTTGTGGTTGTCGCCCTCGTGCTCGAGCGCCATGTTGAGCTCGGGCGTGGAGATCGAGTCCGGCAGCGACTCGAGCAGTTTCGAGCCGTCCGGCACCCGCGAGAGCAGCTCCAGCATGCGCGCGCCCGAGTAGAGCCCGTCGTCGAAGCCGTACCAGCGGTCCTTGAAGAAAATGTGGCCGCTCATCTCGCCGGCGAGCGGCGCGCCGGTCTCGCGCAGTTTCTGCTTCATCAGCGAATGCCCCGTCTTCCACAGGAGCGGCCTGCCGCCGTGCTTGCGGATCCACGGGTAGAGGTTCCGGGTGCACTTCACGTCGAAGATGATCTCGGCGCCGGCGTTGCGCGACAGCACCTCTTCGGCGAAGAGCATCAGCTGGCGGTCGGGGTAAATGATCGTGCCGGTCTTGGTGACGACGCCGAGCCGGTCGCCGTCGCCGTCGAACGCGAATCCCACTTCAGCGTCGGTGCGTGCGAGCGCGGAGATGAGGTCCTTCAGATTCTCCGGCTTCGAGGGATCCGGGTGGTGGTTGGGAAAGTTGCCGTCCACCTCGCAGAAGAGCTCGATCACCTCGCAGCCGAGGCGGCGAAAGAGCTTGGGCGCGAAAGCGCCGGGCGAGCCGTTGCCGCAGTCGACCGCGATGGTCATCGGGCGCTCGAGCTTGACCCCCGAGGTGATGCGGTCGAGATACGGGCCGGAGACGTCGGCCTGGGATTGGGCCCCCGCCTTCGCGGGGGCGACGAACTTCCCGCTCTCGACCACGCGCCGCAGGTCCTGGATCGTTTCCGCGGCGAGCGTGTCGCCCGCCAGCATCATCTTGAGGCCGTTGTACTCGGGCGGATTGTGGCTGCCGGTGACCATGACGCCGCTTCCGGTCTCGAAGAGGAAGGTCGCGAAATAGACCATTGGGGTCGCGACCACGCCGATGTCGATCACGTCGATCCCGCCCGCGGTGAGCCCGCGCGCGAGCGCCTTCGAAAGGCGCGGGCCGGAGAGGCGGCCGTCGCGGCCGACCACGAATTTCGAGACACCCCTCGCCTTCGCGGTGGTGGCGAGCGCCCGACCGATGAGCTCGCATCCCTCCTCGGTGAGGGTCTTGTCGACGATGCCGCGGATGTCGTAGGCCTTGAAGATCTCTGCTGCGATGGGTGTCATTGCAAGTGGTCGAAGAAGTGCAGGAGGCGTTGCGGGAGCCACTCGATGTGGCCGGGAAAGGGGCCGGTCACGAAGCCGACGTGACCGCCGTGAGTGGGGAATTCTAACTTGACCGCCGGGGAGACGTCGCGTTCCGCGGGTAGTGCCACTTCGGGGAGGAATGGGTCGTCGCGGGCATTGAGGACGAGCGTCGGCACGCGGATGCCGGCGAGGTGTGGCTTGGCGCTCGCGCGCGTCCAGTAGTCGTCGGTGTCGCGAAAGCCGTGCAACGGCGCCGTGACCACGTTGTCGAAATCGCGCAGGCTACGGGCGCGCACCACGGCGTTGCGGTCATAAAGGCCCGGGAAGCGCTCGAGGCGCTCGAGCGCGCCGCGCTTGAGGGTCGCGAGGAAGTGCCACGAGTACACGCGGCCGAACCCGCGTCCCAGGGCCTCACCCGCCGCCATCAGGTCGAGCGGCGCGGAGACCGCGGCCGCGGCCCTTACCAGCGGCCGCGCGTCGTCGCCCCGGAGCCCGAGCCACTTGGTGAACGCGTTGCCGCCGAGGGACACTCCCGCAGCGTACATCGGCACGTCACCGGCGATGCCGCGCAGGCGCCGCAGGAACCAGTCCACCTCCTCGGTATCGCCCGAGTGGTAAGCGCGCGCCAGGCGGTTGGGCTCGCCGCTGCAGCCGCGAAAGTGCAGCACGCTGCCGCGCCATCCGCGGTCGGCCACGCGCTTCATCAGCATGCGCGCATAGGGGGAATTGGATGAGCCCTCCAGCCCGTGGAAGAGGTGCACCCACGGCGCGCTGGGCGGACCGGGGATGAAGTCGACGTCGACGAAGTCGCCGTCGGGCGTGTCCCAGCGCTCGCGCCGGAAGGCGAGGCGCGGCGCGGGTGCGAAGAGCGCGCCGTAGACGGTCTGCACGTGCGGGTTGACGAGCCACGGCGCGGGAACGAAAGGTTGCGGGGTCAGGGGATTCGCCATTCGAGGGAGCGCGAGCCGTCGGCTCGCGGCGGCCCCATCAGGTCGAGCAACGGGGCGAGCTTGGCGGCGTGGGCCGCTTCTCCGCGCGCTTCGCCCGAGAACGTGAGCCGGGAGGGCGGCGCGAGCGTGCCATGGCCGGACAGGCGCAGCGCTCCTTCGAGCGTCTGCAGCGTGATTTTCGCGGGCCCGCCGTCCCCGCGCACCTCCACGCGATAGCTCCCCAGGGGACGCACCTCGGAAAGCGCCATCGCCGCCGCGCGCCATTCGAGCTTCGCCTCGCCGCGCATCTCTCGCTCGTCCCAGGCAAGGCGCGGCGCATCCATGGATAGCGTGCCCTCGGGGCGCCAATGCGCGAGGAGGGGGAGGAACGAGCCGATGCCGCGGGCGTCGCCGGCGACTGCCACGTCGCGCGCTTCCCACGTGGCGAGCGCACGTCCGACCTCGCCGCGACCGGTGAACCCCGACGAAACGCCCTCGACCTGGAAGCCCACGCGCCCGGAAGCGAGGCGCGACGGCAGGAAACGCCAGGTGAAGCGTTCGATGGCAAGCGGGCCCGCAGGCGTCGCGACGGTAGCGCGGCCGCCTCCCTTCCAGATCGTGCCGCTCGCCTCGTGCACCTGGAGACCGCCGCGCGTCTGCGCCTCGGCTTGCTTCGCCACGAAGCTCGCCGGCATCAGCGCGACGAGGAATGCCGCGTAGGCCGCCGTGCCGATCACGGCGAATGTGAAGCGCATGGCGTCAGGACCTCGCGAGCGTGAGCTCCGCGCGCACGCGCCCCGGCGCCAGCGACTCGAGGCGCGCCGCCTCGACGCGCATGCCGTGAGTGGCGCGCGCGCTGCCGAGCCATTCGAGGAGCGCGCCGAACGCGATGTCGGCGCCGGTGAGGCGAACGCGGCGCTCGTCGATCACCACGATCTGCGCGCCGGGCACGCCGCCCGCGTTGGTCGCAAGCGCCGCGAGCGGCGCCGTCGCACCCGGCGTCGCGGCGGGCAACGCGCGGAGCCGCCGCACTTCTTCCGCATCGCGCTCCAGGGCCGCGATCGATCCGCGTAGCCGCGGCAGCTCCAGCTCCAGGCGCTCCCGCGTTCTTTCGGCCTGCAACCAGACAGCGGCGAGCACCGCGAGGCCGGCGACCGCGGCGATGCGGGCGATCCACGCTCGCTCGCGTCCGGAACGGTCGCGCCATATCGGTCGCATCATCGCGTCACCAGCTTGCCGTTGGCGTATTCGATCGACTTCACCGTGTCCCGGCCATTCGCTGCCCGGGTCATCTGCGCGAGGAAGTCGTCACCGGCGGCGAGTCCCCGTGCGCGCTTCAGGTCCGCGAGGTTGCGCGCCATCTGCAGGTCGGGATCGACTACTACCTTGGCCTCCGGGAACGCAGCGCGGAAGATCGCTTCGCGCCGGCGCTCGAGATTCGCGCGTTCGTCGCCGAGGCGCATCGCCGCGAGGCCAGAGAAGAGCGCCTGCAGCGTGACGATCACCGCGACCAGGGCCACTGCCCCGCGAGGCAGCGCCATCTTTCGCCCGCTCGATGGTGCGAGTTCACCTTCCAGCAGGTTGATCGAGGCGGCCGCGGGCTGGCCCCGGGCAAGGATCTCCCAGCGGCTGCCGGGGGCAAACGCGGTGCCGCCCTCGGCGCTCCAGCGCGCGAGGTCGGGAAGCGCCTCGCCCGAATCGGTGTGCACGCGGATGGACGACGGGCGATCGCCGCGCGCCGCGGCCTCATCCAGCGCGATGCGCACCGCGAGCGGAAATCCCGCGCCGCGGTCGAAGGTCGCGCTTACGCCCTCGTCGTCCACCAGCATGCCGCGCGCCGGACCGAGCACTACGTGCCAGTCGCCGTGGCCGCCTGCGAGGAGCGAGCTCTCGCTCCATGCACGGGTGGCTCGCTGCCCGGCGCGTGCCAGGGTCTCGAGCTTGTCGCGCAGCCACTCGCGGTCCACCACCGCGACCAGCGTCTCGCCGCGCTCGTTGGTGGCGCCCGCGACCGCGTGGATGTGGGCGGGATCGGCGAGTAGGCGGTCCTCGACCGCATAAGGCAGCAGCTCGCGGATGGTCGCCGGGCTCACCTTCGGCAGCTTCAGCCGCGCGAACAGCACGCGCTCGGCGGGAAGGACCGTTTCGACGTCGCTGGCGCGCGGCATCTGCGCCACGGTCGAGGTGGCCTCGCGAAGGAGGTTGCCGCGCGCGTCCAGGAGCATCCACGCCAGCTCGGCCCCGGCCTCCAGGGCGTCGGTCGCGGGAAGGAAGATACGCAGCTTCATCAGTACCGCGGCCGGCGCCACACCAGCGCCACCTGCGCGTTGTCCCCGCGCCGCACCAGCGCTTCGGTGGCGAGGCGCACGTCATCCTGCGCCACGGTGACGGTCACCAGGAAATGCGCGCTCTTCACGTCGTGGTCGACATCGATGGCTGCGGCGCCGACGGCCGTGGCGCGCGCGGCGAAGTCGGCTTTCTGGCGGAAGGGGCGCGCGCTTCGCTCAGTGACGAGCGCCTGCACCCGGTCGCGCGACAGGCCCAGCAGCGCCGCGAGCACCACGTCGGCTGCGGTGTTCACGTTGGTCGCGGTGCGCGTGGGAAGGGCGGTCACGTAGGGCTTCAGGCGCGCCACCGCCCTGGCATCGAAGCCGCGCACACGGTAGAGCTCCTCGACCTGCGCCATCGGCCGGTTGGCGGCGCGGTACGGTTGTGGCAGCGAGAGATAGTAGGCGTCCTCGGCGCCGGCATTGCCTGCGAGGTCGGCGTCGCGGTCGATCCAGTCGACCACCGCGTCGGCGAGCTCCGGCGACAGGTCGAGGAGGGCCAGGAGCGCGCGGAACATGCGCACGTCGGGGTCGCTCTTCGCCGCGCCGTTCACGAGGTTGTTGAGGTTCATCTTGCCCTGCTCGTCGACGATGCGGCCGGCCACCAGCGCGCGATCCACGGGCAGCGCGGCGATCGGCTGCGCCCAGCCCTCGCCCAGCGTGTCCACTTCCTTCGCGGTGCGGGCATCCTCGGCCAGGACTGCGCGCGCCCAGTCCACTCCCGCCTGCGCGTAGAGGTCGGCCTGCGCGCGGGCAGCGATCATGAGGGTGCGGTCCACCATCGCCGATTGCTGGGCGAGCATCATCATCGACGCCGAGGCTGCCACGGCGACGATGAGGATCGCGGTGACCGCGGCGACTCCGCGCTGGCTCCTCATCGCGACCTCGGCAGGTCGACGAGGCGCACGAGCTTTTCGCCGCTCGCGAGCTCGAGCGTCAACTCCACCGCCGCGGGCACGCGCTCGACACTGCCCGGCAGTCCCCACGAGCCGCGCCACGCCCCGCTCGCGTCCATGAAGCGGAAGGCGAGCGCGCGCGCGCCGGCGAGGACAGTGACGGGCGTGGGCTCGGCGCGCGGTGCGACATCGACGCCGCCCCAGGAGAGCCGTTCGACGCGATCCTCGACCAGGCGGTAGGCGATGCGCTGCGGAGCGGCGAGCGCGTTTTCGTACAGGGGCGCGCCGGAGCGCGTGAGCGCGAGCCCGTCACGCGCGGTCGGGACCTCGATCGACGAAGACACCGGCGCCTGGGCGACGCCCGACGCGCCGAGGGATGAGCGGTCGAGCACCGCCGCCAGGTCGCGCTCGATGCGCGAGACGAAGACCGAGACGTCGCGCCACTTGCGCGATTCCTGCTGCAGGGCCTCGCGGCCCTGCAGCAGCGCGTCGAGACTGCGGTAGGCGAAGCCGGTGATGATCGCGAAGATGGCGAGCGCCACCAGCAGCTCGATCAGCGTGAAGCCGACCGCGCGTTTCGCAGAGTGGGGTCGCCCCCGCGAAGGCGCGGGCCCGATTCCGTCCCTATTGCGACACATACGCGGTGAGCCTCGTCATCACCCGCTCGGGCGCGCGCGCATCGGCGACTGCGATATCGACCCTGCGAATCGTCGGGTTCGGCGTGTCGGTCACGGCCTCCTCGAGCAGCATCGCGAGGCCCGCCTGTTCGGTAGTGAGACGAGTGGTGGCGGTCGGCGGGAAGATGCGGCGCGCGCGCAGCTCGGCGATGCGGTTCTGTGCGGCCCAGGTGGCGAGGAGGCGCTGGCGGGTCTCGAGCGCGCTGTCGGTCGCGACCCCGGCGGCGCGCGAGGTCGCCCCCAGCGCGACGGCGAGGATCGCGACGGCGACGAGCACCTCGATGAGGGTGAAACCGACCGCGCGACGACGCGGTTGCCCCCGCCAAGGTGGGGGCGCAATTTGCTTGGCTTGTTGCTTCATCTTGCCACCAGCCTCACCGCGCCCGATGCATCGCCCTCGATCGCCCAGGGGTAGCCGCGCGCATCGATCGCCACGCGGAACGACGAGCCGAGCCCGTCGGGCATGAACACCATGCGCTCGCCCGGTGCGATGACCTGTCCGTCGACATGCATGGCGACGATTACGAGCTCGCCTTCGATCTTCTGTTCCAAAGCAGCGGGCTGCCATTCGCTGCCGGCGAGGCGCCATTTGCGCACCTGCCCCCCCACCACGCTGATCGCGGTCGGAAGGCCGCCGAACCATGCGGCGTCGCGCGAATGCTCGATCGTGAGGGCGAGGGCGGAAGCGTCGCGCCGCGCGAGCTGCGCGCCGCTCGGCACCAGGTTCACGACGGCGATGGCGAGGATGATGCCGGTGATCGCAACCACCAGCAGGACCTCGATGAGCGTGAAGCCCGCGCCGCGCGCTCCGCGGCCATGCTCCATCAGCTCACTCCCAGTTGCCGATGTCCGCATTGTTGCCTTCTCCTCCGCGCGCACGATCGGCGCCGAAGCTGAAGACGTCGATCTCGCCCTTCACGCCCGGGTTGAGGTACTGGTAGTCGCCGCCCCACGGGTCCTTGGGCAGCCGTTCGAGGTATCCGCCCTGTTTCCAATTGGGCGGCACGGGATTGGTGGTCGGCTTGCGTACCAGTGCGCCCAGGCCCTGGTCCGTGGATGGATAGAACCCGTTGTCGAGGCGGTAGAGCTTGAGCGTTTGCACGATGGCGCTCACGTCCGCCTTCGCCGCGACACGCCGCGTTTCGTCCGGCCGGTCCATCACCCGCGGCACGATGATCGCGGCGAGGATGCCGAGGATGGCCACCACCACCAGCACCTCGATCAGCGTAAACCCCCGGAAATGGGTGTCCGACACCATTTTCTCGGCACCTAAAGTTTGGATTCTAGTAAGAAATATCGGCTGCCTCGGCGGCCGGACGGTGCAAATCAAATTGGTGTCTGACACCATTTATTTAGCGTCCAATCAGTTGATTCAACTGGAAAATCGGCATCAGGATGGCGAGCACGATGGTCAGCACCATGGCGCCCATGACGAGGATCATCAGCGGCTCGAAGAGGGCGGCGAAGGCGGCGAGCCGGGTCGCGATATCGTTCTGCTGCTGGCGCGCCGCGCGCTCCAGCGCCTCGTCGAGGCGGCCGCTCGCCTCGCCGCTCGCGATGAGGTGCACCATCACCGGCGGGAATGCATTGGTGGCGCCCAGGGCGCGCGCGAGGGGCATGCCTTCGCGCACGCCGCGCGCAGCGGTGGCGAGCGCCTCGCGCATCGGCACCAGGGTCATCACCCCGATGCCGGCATCGAGCGCCTGCAGGATGGCCACGCGGCTGCCGACGAGGATCGAGAGCGTGGCCGCGAGGCGCGCGGCATCCAGGTGGCGCAGCACCCGCCCGATCGCCGGCGCGCGGAAGGCGAAGCGATGCAGTGCGGCACGCGAAGCCGGGCGCTTGAGCGCCATGCGCAGCCCCCCCACCGCGATCGCCCCGAGCACTACCCAACCCACCCACGTCGCCTGCAGAAAGCCTGAGAGCGCGATCAGCATGCGGGTGAGGAGCGGCAGCTGCTGGTGCGCATGCTGGAAGACCTGCACGACCTGCGGCAACACGTAGACGAGGAGCGCCCCGACCACGGCGAGCGCCACGCCGAGCACGATGACCGGATAGATGAGCGCGAGCGAGAGCCGCGCGCGCAGCTGCTGGCGCTCCTCGAGGTATTCCGCCAGCCGGGAGAGCACCCGCGGGAGCTGCCCCGAGGCCTCCCCCGCGGCGACCAGCGTGCGGTAGAGTTCCGAGAACACCAGCGGGAAGGCGGCGAGCGCCTTGGCGACGGTGTTGCCGGCGATCACCTCGCCGCGCAGCGCCGCGAGCACCTGGCGCGCGCGCTCGTTCTCGGCCTGCTCGATCAGCGCATTGAGCGACTGCTCGATGGTGAGCCCGGCCTCGAGGAGCGATGCGAGACCGCGGGTGAGCTGCGTGAGCTCTGAGTTCGACAGGGAAACCGGCCGGAAGCGCGCGCCGCCCGCCGGATCGTTGGCGGCGATGACTTCGACGCGGTAAGGCGTGAGGCCCTGGTCGCGCAGCGCCGAGCGCGCCTGGCGGGCACTGTCGGCCTCGAGCACGCCCCGGTGGAGCTTGCCCGCGACGCTGTACGCCTGGTACCTGAAGCCCGGCACTACCCTCTCCCCGACCCTGTCCCTCTCCGAGATCGGAGCCCGAAGGAGAGGGAGATCACGTTCGTGTTACCCGCAGCACTTCGTCGAGCGACGTGGTGCCTTCGCGCACATAGCGCAGCCCGTCTTCGCGCAGGCGCACCATGCCCGCCCTGACCGCCATCTCCCGCAGCACGCTCTCTTCGGCGCTGTCGTGGATGCGGTGGCGCAACTCGTCGTCCGCGGTCAGCAGTTCGTAGATGCCGGTGCGGCCCTTGTAGCCGGAGAAGTTGCACGCGCCGCAACCCGCCGCGCGATACAGTCGCTCCGGCGCGCCTGCCTCTGCCTCGGGCTCCGGTCTCGGAGTGGGAGAGGGCCGCAGAGACGGTCCAAAAACCGAGCGCTCGGCGGCATCGGGCTCATAGGGCGCCTTGCATTCGGCGCAGAGCTTGCGCACCAGGCGCTGTGCGAGGACGCCGTTCATCGTCGAGGCGAGGAGATACGCCTCCACGCCCATGTCGATCAACCGCGTGACGGCCCCGGGGGCGTCATTGGTGTGCAGTGTCGCAAGCACGAGGTGCCCGGTGAGCGAGGCCTGCACGGCGATCTGGGCGGTCTCCAGGTCGCGGATCTCGCCGATCATCACCACGTCGGGGTCCTGTCGCAGGATCGCGCGCAGCGCGCGGGCGAAGGTCATCTCGATGCGCGCGTTCACCGGCGTCTGGCCGATGCCGTCCAGCTCGTATTCGATCGGGTCCTCGACGGTCAGGATGTTGCGCGTCTTGCGGTCGAGGCGTGAAAGCGCCGAGTAGAGCGTGGTGGTCTTGCCCGAGCCCGTAGGCCCCGTCACCAGCAGGATGCCGTGCGGCTCCTGGATCAGCCGATCGATCGCATCGCGCGTGTGCGCCGCCATGCCGAGCGCATCGAGGGTGAGGCGTCCGGCCTGCTTGTCGAGGAGGCGCAGCACTACGCGCTCTCCGTTGGCGGTCGGAATGGTGGAGACGCGCACGTCGATCGCGCGTCCGGCGATACGCAACGCGATGCGCCCGTCCTGCGGCAGGCGCTTCTCGGCAATGTCGAGCGAGGCCATGACCTTGATGCGCGACACCATCGCCGGATGCAGGCCGCGGCGCGGCTCGACCACGTCGCGCAGGCCGCCATCGACGCGAAAGCGCACCAGCGCGCGCGATTCGAAGATCTCCAGGTGCACGTCGGATGCGCCTTCGCGCACCGCCTGCGTGAGGAGCGCGTTGATCAGGCGGATGATCGGCGCGTCGTTCTCGGTTTCGAGGAGGTCGGCGACTTCCGGCAGCTGCGCGGTGAGCTTGGCGAGGTCGACCGATTCGCCCATGTCCTCGACGATGGTCTCCGCCGCGGAGGGCTCGCGCGTGTACGCGAGCGCGAGGCAATGCTCGAATTCCTCGGGCGTGAGCAGCACTTCCTTCAGCGGCTTGCCGGCCATGCGCCGCACTTCGGTGAGCGTGGACGCCTGCGGGTACGGCCGGATCCACACCTCGAGCGCGCCACCCACGACTCGCGCCGCCAGCACCCCCTTCGACTTCGCGAAGGGGTAAGGCAGCAGCCGCACGGCATGCGGATCGAGGTCCCTGGGATTCACGGTGCGTTCGAGCGGTGCGGTCATCGAAAAATGGTGTCGGAGTC
>JBDSRZ010000092.1:0-3020 GCA_039929025.1 Usitatibacter sp.
CCGACATGGCGAGCCGCAACGCCATCGGCACGCACGGCGGCGCCTACGCCGTGTATCGCGCGCTCGCGGTGGCTTCCGGCGCGCTGCAGCGCGACCACCGCCCCGACCTCACCGATACCTCGCCCGCGGAGCTCGTGGGCCCGCATCCGCAATGGGCCGATGCCGACAAGATCGTGTCGATGGACCCCTGGGGGCACCTGGTCGCCGCCGCGTTCGCCGAGCAGATCGCCGCCGGCGCCGACGTGCGCCCGAGCATCGCGATCACCAAGGCGCACATCAACATGCCAGAGCTGAAGGCGGCGATCGCGGCCGGCCGCCTCGAGCCCGACGGCAACATTCTTTCGCCCGCGGGCGACGTGCGCGTGACCAAAGCGGCCATCGACCCGGTCTGGTACCTGCCCGGCATCGCCCACCGCTTCGACGTGAAGGAATCGAGCTTGAGGCGCGCGCTCTTCGAGCAGACCGCGGGCATGTTCCCGGAGCTGGTGACGCGCCCCGACCTCAAGGTCTTCCTGCCGCCCATCGGAGGCATGACGGTGTATTTCTTCGGCGACATGGCGCGCCTCGGACAATCGCAGACGCGCATCGCCTGCCGGCTGCACGACGAGTGCAACGGCTCCGACGTGTTCGGCTCCGACATCTGCACCTGCCGCCCTTACCTCGCGCATGGCATCGAGGTCTGCATCGAGATGGCGCAGCAGGACGGCGTGGGCCTGGTGGTCTACAACCGCAAGGAGGGCCGCGCGCTGGGCGAGGTGACCAAGTTCCTGGTGTACAACGCGCGCAAGCGCCAGGTGGGCGGCGACCGCGCCGAGACCTACTTCGCCCGCACCGAATGCGTGGCCGGGGTGCAGGACATGCGCTTCCAGCAGCTGATGCCGGATGTCTTCCACTGGCTCGGCATCACGCGCATCGACCGCTGGGCGTCGATGAGCGACATGAAGCACGGCGCATTGGTGGAATCCGGAATCGAGGTGGGCGAGCGCGTGCCGATCCCCGAGAGCCTCATCCCGCAGGACGCGCGGGTCGAGATGGATGCGAAGAAGGCGGCCGGCTACTTCTCGAATTACATCCCCGCGGCCGATGAGCTGTCGCGGCCCAAGGGCCGCCCCCTGGACGAATGACCCCTTGCAAGCGCTCCGCGTGAACGACACTCCCGCACCCCACACCGCCGCCGCGCTCCTCACCGCGGGGGCGGTGCGCACGCATTGCGCCGAGGTGGCACGCGAGGCGATCGAGGGCCGTTCCACGTTTTTCCGCTGGCAGGAGGAGAAGCTGCCGGTGGTCGCGGCCTACGTGGTCGAGGTGATCCGTGAACGCTACCCGGACCTGCGGGTGCCGATCCACAGCCGCTGGCGGCACTTCGAGGCAGGCGGCGTCGATCGCTGGGCGCAACTCGTGGCCGCCCGTGGCCTGGGCGGCGACGCCGCGCGGCTGGAGCGCGCTCGCGCCGCCGTCGATCTCGTGATCCCCAGCGTGCTTCTCGATGCGGGCGCCGGTGCCGAGTGGAAATTCCACGAAGCGGCAACCGGACAGGAACTCGGCCGATCCGAGGGACTCGGCGTCGCGAGCCTCGGGCTCTTCGCGAGCGGCCTTCTCTCCGCGGACCCCGCGCACCCGCTGCGCGCCGATGCCGCCGCGCTCGCGCGGATCCGCCCCGCAGATATCGCAGCCGCTTTCCAGGCCGGACCCGGCAACGCCCTCGTCGGGCTCGAAGGCCGCGCGGCGCTGCTCGCGAAGCTCGGCGGCGTCATGGACGCGCAGCCGCAGTGGTTCGGCAAGCCGGGGCGCCTCGGTAACCTCGTGGACGCATGGCGCGCGCAAGCCGTGGACGGCCGCATTCCCGCGGCGGACATCCTCGCCTCGCTGCTGCAGGCCCTGGGCGCGATGTGGCCCGGCCGCATGGTCCTGGAGGGTGTTCCGCTGGGCGACTGCTGGCCCCATCCCGCGGCGCTGGGCGGCCTCGTCCCATTCCACAAGCTCACCCAGTGGCTCACGTACTCGCTCGTCGAACCGCTCACCGACGCGGGGCTCACCGTCACCGGCCTCGAGGCGCTCACCGGCCTGCCGGAATATCGCAACGGCGGCCTGTTGCTGGACCTGGGCCTCATCGAAGCGCGCGACTCCACCTTCCACACCCGCGCGCTCCAGGTCGGCGAAGCCGCGGTGGTCGAGTGGCGCGCCCTGACCGTGATCGGCCTCGATCGCCTGGCGCCGCTCGTGCGCACGGCGCTCGGCACGGATGAGGCGAGCTTTCCGTTGGCACGCATGCTCGAGGGCGGGACCTGGGCCGCGGGCCGCAGGATCGCCGCCGAGCGGCGTGCCGGCGGCGCACCGCCGGTGAACGTCGCGAGCGACGGCACCGTTTTCTGAACCTGGAGAAGAACGATGACACACGCATTCCCCAACCTCACCGTCGTCGAGCACCCGCTCATGCGGCACAAGCTCACGCTGCTGCGCAGCATCGACACCAATACGGACTCCTTCCGCCGCCTGGTGAAGGAGCTCTCGCAGATGCTCGCCTACGAGGTGACCCGCGACCTGCCGACCGCGAACGTGACCGTGCGCACGCCGCTCGCCGAGATCCAGGCGCCGATGATCAGCGGCAAGAAGCAATGCATCGTCTCGATCCTGCGCGCCGGCAACGGCATGCTGGACGGAATGCTCGAGCTCCTGCCGACCGCGCGCGTGGGCCACATCGGCCTCTACCGCGATCCCGCGACGCTGGAGCCGGTCGAGTACTACTTCAAGGTGCCCGAGGACGCCGCCGAGCGCGTGGTGATCGTGGTCGATCCGATGCTCGCCACCGGCAATTCCGCGGTGGCCGCCATCAACCGGCTGAAGGACCACGGGGTGAACACGGTGAAGCTCGTCTGCCTGCTCGCCGCCCCCGAGGGGGTGAAATGCATGCTCGAAAACCACCCCGACGTGATGATCACGGTGGCCGCGCTGGACGATCACTTGAACGAGCACGGCTACATCGTCCCGGGTCTGGGCGACGCCGGCGACCGCATTTTCGG
>JBDSRZ010000093.1:0-6442 GCA_039929025.1 Usitatibacter sp.
ACCTGCGCCGCCGAGGCGCCGAGCCGCAGCACCGCGGCGACACCGGCCGCGTCCGCGATGCCGCCGGCCGCGATCACCGGAATCTTCACCGCGCGCACGACCTGGTGCACCAGCGCCAAGGTGCCCATCTGCGCGGTCAAGTCGTCGGAGAGGAAGTTGCCGCGATGGCCCCCGGCTTCAAGCCCCTGTGCGATGACCGCGTCGACACCCTTCGCTTCCAGCCAGCGTGCCTCGTCCACCGTGGTCGCCGAGCAAAGGATCTTCGAGCCCCAGCCGCGCACGCGCGCGAGCAGCGCGTCCGTGGGCAACCCGAAATGGAAGCTCACCACCGTGGGCTTGAAGCGCTCGAGGACGTCGGCGGCTTCCTCGCCGAATGGTGTGCGCCCCGCGCCGGACGGGATCTTGTCCGCATCGATGCCGAACTCCCGGTAGTAGGGTGCGAGCGCCGCGCGCCATTCTGCCTCGCGCGCGCGATCGGGCCGCGGCGGCACGTGGCAGAAAAAGTTCACGTTGACGCGGTTCCCGACCGCGTTGCGCACCAGCTCGAGCTCTCCCGCGATAGCGTCGGGTACCAGCATCGCGCAGGGCAGGGAGCCGAGCGCGCCCGCCTGCGACACCGCGATCGCCATCTTGCCGGCCTGCACGCCCGCCATCGGCGCCTGGATGATGGGAAGCGCGCTGCCGAGGAGCTCCGAGATCGGATTCATGCCGCCATGCTACCGGTGTTGTGGTCCGCTCAGCGCTCCCGTGCAACGACGCTCGCCACCGTGGCGATGAGCTCCGAGGGCTCCACCGGCTTGGCCAGGTGCACCTGGAAACCGGACTGCAACGCGCGCGTGCGGTCTTCCGAACGCGCGAAGGCGGTCATGGCGATCGCCGGCGTGCGCCCGCCGCCGCGTGCGTCCAGCGCGCGGACGCGGCGGATGAGCTCATAGCCATCCATCTCCGGCATGCCGATGTCGCTCACCAGGACATCCGGGCGCCGGTCCACCAGGAGCTGCAGGGCCTGCCTCGCGCTCGAGGCGGTGATCACCTGCGCGCCGCATTCCCCGAGGACCCGCGCCACCAGCTCGCAGGCGTCGGGCTGGTCATCCACCACCAGCGCCGTGATGCCGCTTAGATCGAGGGGCTCGAAATCGAGAACCATTGACGCGGGCGCGCTGCGAGGGTGCGTGCGCGCGTCCTGCATCGAGGCACGGTGCACCGCTGTGAGCGGCAGGAGCACGACAAAGGTGGCGCCCTGGCCCTGGCCCGCGCTCTGCGCCCGCACGCTGCCGCCGTGCAGCTCCGTCAGGTGCTTCACGATCGACAGGCCCAGCCCCAGCCCGCCGAAGCGGCGCGTGGTGGAGGCGTCGGCCTGGCGAAAGCGCTCCCATACGTGAGTGAGGAATTGCGGCTCGATGCCGATGCCGTCGTCCGCGACGCTGATCTCGATGTGGGAGTTGACGCGCGCGAGCACGACCTGCACCCGCCCGCCCCGTGCGGTGAACTTGATCGCGTTGTTGACCAGGTTCCAGATGATCTGCTGCAGCCGCGCAGGGTCCCCGGATACGGGGCCGGCATCGGGGTCGATCACGCGCTGCAGACGGATGCCCTTCGCCTGGGCCGCGGGGTGGACGGTCTCGAGCGCCGCCTCAATGAAGGACGCCGGCATTACCGGCTGGGTGTCGAGGCGCAGCTTGCCCGACGTGATCCGGCTCATGTCGAGCAGATCCTCGATCAGCTGCGTCTGGACACGGGCATTGCGCTCGATGCTTGCCAGGCCCTTGGCGAGGTCCTCCGGCGAGGGCGGCCGGGCTCGCATCAGCTGCGCCCAGCCGAGGATCGCGCCCAGGGGCGTGCGCAGCTCGTGCGAGAGCGTCGCCAGGAACTCGTCCTTCATGTGGCTCGCACGCTCCGCCTCGGTGCGCGCGGCGCGCTCGCTCTCCAGCAAGCGCGCGTTGTCGATCGCCACCGCGGCCTGCGCCGCGATGCCGGCCACCAGCCGCTCGGTGCGCTCGGTGAACACATCGGGCTCGGGGTGGCCGAAGAAGAGGCCGCCGATTACCTCGCCCGCGCGCGACACCACGGGCACGGCGAGGTAGCTGGAGACGGGCAGGTGGCCCTGCGGCATGCCATGGTGCGGCGCCCATTGCCCGTAGCGCGCGTCCCTGCGGATGTCGGCCACACGCACGATACCCTCGTTGTTGAAGGTCGGCGCGAAGATCGGCGTCGCGCGCGGGTGCCCCAGCTTCTCGAACGCCTCGCGCGGCGCGCCGGAGAGGACATAAAGCTGGAAGGCCTTGCCGTTCTCGTCCACCGTGTTGTAGAAGAAAGCCCCGAACTGCGCGCCGGACAGCTCGGTGGCGGAGTCGGTGACCTTCTGCAGAATCTGCTGCAGCTCGAGGTTGGTGCCGAGCGCGAGGCCCGTCTGGTTGAGGAGCTCCAGCATGCGGCTCTCGCCCGCGAGCGCTTCCTGCGCCGCCTTGCGTTCGGTGATGTCGTCCACCACGCCGATGAAACGCGAGGGCTGGCCCAGCGCGTTACGGACCAGCGTCACCGTGGTCCAACTCCAGATCACCTTGCCGTCGCGGCGCAGGTAGCGTTTTTCCAGCCGGTAATCGCGGACCTCCCCGGTGCGCAGCCTCGCCATCTCCGCCTCGGTCGCGGCGACGTCATCCGGGTGGGTGATGTCGCGGACGGTGAGGCGACGCAGCTCCTCGGGCTCGTAGCCCAGCACCGCGCAGAAGCGCTGGTTCACCTCGGTGAGGCGCCCTTCGAGGCTCGCCCACGCCATGCCCACGGCGGCCTGGTCAAACGTGGCGCGCAACGCTTCCTTGGCGGCGAGGAGCTCTTCCTCCGCGCGCGCGCGCGCGCGCAGCACGCTCTGCATGTTCTGCAGGGCGACCGACTGCAGCAGCTTTTCCTCTTGTTCGGGGGTGCTCATCCGCGGGCGTTCAGCACGGCCTCCGCGAGGCGGGTCCCGGCCACGCGCGCGCTGATCTTCTCGAACGCCTTGTCGCGGGTGGTGGAGGTGTCGTCGCAGAAGGGCGAGAAGCCGCAGTCGTCCGTGGTGCCCAGCTGGGCGAGCGGAATGTATTCGGCTGCCTCGAGCACGCGGTCGCGTACCTCCTCGGGAGTTTCCACGTGGGGATCGATCGGCGCAACCACCCCCACGAAGACGCGGTGACTCGGCTTCATGTACTTGCGGATGATCCCCAGCACGCGCTTCCTGTCCTTCTCGCCGGCGAGCGCCACGTAGAAATTGGCGGCCTTCAGCTCGAACAGGCTCGGCAGGAGTTCGCCATAGTCGATATCGGCGCTGTGGGTCGAGTCGCGGTCGCCGCCCGGGCACGTATGGATGCCGATGCGGGCGCGCTCGGCCGCGGAGAAACGCGACAGCGCCAGGTTGTTCAAGTCGATGAAGCTGGTGAGCAGCTCGCCGCTGGGATCGAGCTTCGCCGCGAGGCGTCCTTCGGTGAAGTCCACCTGCACGCAATAGGCGCCCTTGTCGAAGCAGCGGCGGACCTCCTTCTCGTGCTCCGAGACGAGGTCCTCGATGAACTCGTCGCGCGGGTAACCGTCGATGCCTTCGGGCGGGTACATGAGGCTCATCGCCGACGGCGAGATCACCGCCTGTTTCACCGGGCGCGTGGCGAATTCCCTGGCGACGTCGAGATACTCGTCGGCGTAGCGCAGGTAGCGGAACGGCCCGCTCGTGAGGCGCAGCATGCGACGCGTATGTCCGGCTGCAAACGGGATCGCGAAGCCGTCGGGCGAGGTGTTCTTCATCCCGTGTACGCAGTAGGTCCAGAAGTTGTGGTACTTGCGCTGCTCCCCGTCGGTCACTACCGGGGAGCCAGTGGCCTCGAAGCGTTCGACGGTGTCCTTGACCGCAGCACGGTATGCCTGTTCCAGCGCGGGGCTGTCCGGACCGTCGCGAGCGATCGCGTCGAGGAGTTCGGCAGGGCGAGGGATGCTGCCGATCGGTTCCGTGGGGATGATGACCATAGGCGTGGCGGGGAAAGGAGCGGTCTCCCATCATGGGCTCGCCAGGCACATGACGCTGTAGGAAAACACCTACTCGTATCGCGGCCGCCAACGGCGATCCGGGGTCATGCTGCCCCCACGTAGGAACTCTCCTACTTCGCGTGGAGTGCGTCTCGCTATAGATTATGGCCAGGCCTGCGACCTGGAAACATCATGGCAACGTCGATCCAACACCGTCCTGCCCTTCCCGTCGAGCAACTGCAACGCCGCGTCACCGCCCTCGAACAGGAGCTCGAGTCCATGCGGCAACGCGAATGTGCCTGGACTGCCCGCGAGCAGGAGCTCTCCGACTTCGTCGAGAACGCGATCGTCGGCCTGCACAAGGTCGGGCCCGATGGCACCATCCTATGGGCCAACACCGCCGACTACGAAACGCTCGGCTACACGCGCGAGCAGTATGTCGGCCACAACATCGCCGAGTTCCACGCCGACCACGACCAGTTGAGCTCGATCCTCGAACGGCTGCTGGCAGGCAAGGCCCTCTGCGAGCAGCCGGCAATTCTGAAGTGCAAGGACGGGTCGATCCGGCACGTGCTGATCTCGTCCAACTCGCTCTTCGAGAACGGCCGTTTCGTGAACACGCGCTGCTTCACGCGCGACGTCACCCAACAGCGCCTGGCGGAAGCCGCCCTGCAGGAAGCCCGCCTGCACCTCGCCGCCGTGGTCGAGTCGTCGGTTGATGCGATCGTTTCGGTGGACCTCGCCGGACGCATCAACGCCTGGAACCGCGGCGCCGAGCAGCTTTTCGGATACTCGCGCGAGGAGATCGTTGGGCACCCCATCTTCATCATCGTGCCGCAGGAACTGCACGACGAGGAGCGCGGTATCTTCGCCAAGGTGCTCGCGGGCGAGCGCGTCGAGCACTACGAGACCCTGCGCACCCGCAAAGACGGCAAGCAGCGGCACGTCTCGCTCACGGTTTCGCCGGTACGCGACGCCTCCGGCGCCTTCATCGGTATCTCCAAGGTCGGCCGCGACATCACCGAGCGCAAGGAGGCGCAGCGCGAGCTCGCCGAGGCCGCCCGCCGCAAGGACGAGTTTCTCGCGATCCTCGCGCATGAGCTGCGCAACCCGCTGGCGCCGATCCGCTACGCGCTCACCATCACCAAGCAGCCCAAGACCACCGAGGCGCAGCGCCAGCGCGCCGACGAGGTGATCGAGCGCCAGGTCGAGCACATGAGCCAGCTGCTGGACGACCTCCTCGACGTGTCGCGCATCGCACGCGGCCACGTAGAGCTGAAAAAGAAGTGGATCGACCTCACCTCCGTCATCGGCGGCGCCATCGACGCCGCCCGCCCGCTGCTCGACCGCAAGGGACATGCCCTGGCCCTTGACCTGCCGCGCGAGACGCTGCGCCTCGAGGCTGATCCGGTGCGGCTCACGCAGATCCTGTCGAACCTGCTCACCAACGCCGCCAAGTACACCGATCCGGGCGGCCAGATCCAGCTGCGCGCCTGCCAGGACGGCGACCGCGTGACGCTCTCGGTCCGCGATAACGGCATCGGCATCTCGGCGGACATGAAGACGCGCCTCTTCGACCTCTTCGCCCAGGCCACGCCGGCGCTGCACCGCTCCGAAGGCGGCCTGGGCATCGGGTTGGCGCTGGTGAAGGCGTTCGTGGAGAAGCACGGCGGCACGGTGGTGGCGAAGAGCGACGGCGCGGGCCGGGGAAGCGAGTTCACCGTGAGCCTGCCGATCGGACGGGCTCCGAGCGCCAAGCGCTCGCCGCGCGCGAGCGGCCAGATGCAGCTCGCGGCCAAGCGCCTGCGCGTGCTGGTCGCCGACGACAACGTCGACAGCACCCAGACATCCTCGATGCTGCTCGAGCTCTGGGGGCACGAGGTGCGGGTCGCGCATACCGGCCGGGAGGCGCTCGACCTCGCCGCCCAGTTCATGCCGGACGTGGCGCTGCTGGACATCGGAATGCCGGACCTGAGCGGCTACGAAGTGGCGCAGACGCTGCGTGCCCGGCCCGAGGGCAAGCGAGTCACGCTGATCGCCGTGACCGGCTGGGGCCAGGAGGAGGACAAGCAGGCCGCCGATGGCGCCGGGTTCAACCACCACCTCACCAAGCCGGTGGACCCCCGCCAGCTGCAGACGCTGATGGAGTCGATCTGCTAGGCGGTCAGCCGTGGTACACTTCTAACCGCAGGATCATCAAGTAGTGAAGTGAGTTCCAGTCCTTTCCCACGCCGCCCCAGAAAGGCGGCGTCCGAAGTGGCAGTCAGTTCCCTTCCTTGATCTTCGTGACCCGTCCCGGGTCGGGTTTGCCCGGGTATCCGAAACGTAAAGGAAGTAAACATGGCTACCGGTACCGTCAAGTGGTTCAACGATTCCAAGGGCTTCGGCTTCATCACCCCCGATGGTGGTGGACCGGATCTCTTCGCCCACCACAGCGCCATCCAGATGAACG
>JBDSRZ010000094.1:0-3090 GCA_039929025.1 Usitatibacter sp.
TCGCGGCCCTTGTAGATGCGAAGTCCGGGGCGCGAGATGCGCTCGATCTTCTCGATCACCGGCTTGCCGGCGTAGTACTTGAGGCCGATCTCGATGACGGGCTTGCCGTCGAGGTCGCGCACCGCGAAATCCTCGACGTAGCCCTCGTCCTTCAGGACCTGGGCGATGGCGCGCTTCACCTTCGATGCGGGCACGAACACGCTCACCTTCTCCGTGGCTTGCGCGTTGCGGATTCGGGTCAGCATATCGGCGATGGGGTCACTCATGCTCATATGGGGGCTCCTACCAGCTCGCCTTGATAATGCCGGGGATCTCGCCGCGCATCGCGATCTCACGGATCTTGTTGCGCCCGAGGCCGAACTTGCGGAACGTGCCGCGCGGGCGGCCCGTCATGGCGCAGCGGTTGCGCAGGCGCACCGGGGACGCGTCGCGCGGCATCGCCTGGATCTTGGCGCGGGCCTCGTCGCGGGCGTCGTCGGTCGCCTTCGGGTCCTGGCTGATGGCGCGCAGCTGCTTGCGGCGCTCCGCGTACTTCTTCACCATGGCTTCGCGCTTCGCCTGGCGGTTGATGACGGCAAGCTTGGCCATTACGCAGCCCTCTCTGTCCTGAACGGGAACTTGAAGGCGGCAAGGAGGGCACGAGCCTCCTCGTCCGAATTCGCGGTCGTGGTGATGGAAATGTTCATTCCCCGCAGCACGTCGATCTTGTCGTACTCGATCTCGGGAAAGATGATCTGTTCCTTGATGCCCATGTTGTAGCCGCCGCGGCTGTCGAAGGAGCGCGCGGAGATCCCCCGGAAGTCGCGCACGCGCGGCAGCGCGATCGTGACCAGGCGGTCCAGGAACTCGTACATGCGGCGCGCGCGCAGCGTCACCATGGTGCCGACGGGATAGCCGGTGCGGATCTTGTAGGTCGCGATCGACTTGCGCGCCTTGGTGATCACCGGCTTCTGGCCGGCGATCTTGTTCAGGTCGGCGGCGGCGTTCTCGAGCACCTTCTTGTCGGCCACGGCCTCGCCCACACCCATGTTGAGCGTGATCTTCCTGATGCGCGGCACCTGCATCTTCGTCTTGTAGCCAAACTGCTTCATGAGCGCCGGCACCACGTTCTCGATGTAATGCACCTGCAGGCGCGCGGGCTGCGTGGGAGCCGCCTGCTTCTCGACCGACTTCTCGCCTTTGGGCTGCTTCGGCTGCTTGGCTTGCTTCGCTGCGGGCTTGGCGTCCTGAGCCGGGGGCCGGCCCGACTTCGGGTCCTTCTTGCCCTTCGCGTCCTTGTCGTCTTTGTCTTTGGCCATGAGTGTCTACCTCAAACGTCCACGACTTCGCCGTTGGACTTGAAGAAGCGAACCTTGCGGGGCTGGGCCCCGGCCTGCGCTTCCAGGAACTTGAAGCCGACTCGGTCGCCCTTGCCGGTGGCCGGATTCAGCAGCATCACGTTGGCGACGGCAAGTGGCATCTCCTTGTCGATGATCCCGCCGGTCTGACCCTTCACGGGGTTCGGGCGCTGGTGCTTCTTGGCGCGGTTCACGCCCTCGACCAGGACTTTGCCGGACTCGAGAACGCGCAGAACCGTGCCGCGCTTGCCCTTCTCCCTGCCGGTGGTGACGACCACCTGATCGCCTTTGCGAATCTTCATCGTCGGCTCCTAGAGCACTTCGGGCGCGAGCGACACGATCTTCATGAAGCGCTCGGTGCGGAGCTCCCGCGTGACCGGCCCGAAGATGCGCGTGCCGATCGGCTCGAGCTTGGGGTTGAGCAGCACCGCGGCGTTGGTATCGAACTTGATCACCGAGCCGTCGGGGCGTCGCACGCCATGGGCGGTACGCACGACCACCGCGCTGTAGACCTCGCCTTTCTTGACGCGGCCGCGCGGCGCAGCACTCTTGATGCTGACCTTGATGATGTCGCCGATGCCCGCATAGCGGCGCTTGGAGCCGCCCAGCACCTTGATACACATCACCGAGCGCGCGCCAGTGTTGTCGGCGACGTCGAGAATGGATTGCATCTGAATCATTGTCTCTCTCCAACTTGACCCGGGGGCGAAACGCCACCCGGCCAGTCTTGGATCCGTCTTCCGCCTCGCCGCGTGCCCTGAAGGGGCGCCGTGGATCGGCTGGTCTTTGGTTTCCCTATTGGGGCTCGCACCAACGGGTTGGGCGAGCGCACGACAGGGAGGGTCGAACTACAACCGCTCTGGGCCCGGGCGTTTGGGTGCTGCTGGCTTCGGCTGGCGGCCGGGCGGCCCCCGGACCCTTAGCGCGCTCGGCCCTCTTCGGGCGAGTCGCGCGAACATCTATCAGGTTCGGGCTCTCTGACTGGACTGCCGGCCACGAAGCCTGGCCGGAAGCAGCAAAGACTGCGATTTTAGCAGGTTTTACAGCCACCTGCCAACTGTGGATCGTAAATGGCGTTACTCGGGGCGCGCGCGCTCGGCGACCTTGGCGACCTTCCAGGCCTTGCTTTTGGAGATCGGGCGGCACTCCTCGATCACCACCTTGTCGCCCAGCTTGGCGTCGTTGCCCTCGTTGTGGGCGTGGTACTTGCGCGAGCGGCTCACGACCTTGCCGATCACGGGGTGCATGACCTGGCGATCCACCTTGACGGTGACCGTCTTGTCCATCTTGTCGCTCACCACGCGCCCGGTGAGCTGGCGCTGGTTCTTGGCGGGCCGGGTCTTGGCGGCGTCGTTCATCTGGAAGCCCCTTTCGCCTTCTCGGTGAGGAAGGTGTGGACGCGCGCGATCTGGCGCCGGACGCGTTCGATCTCGCTGTTCTTCGTAAGGCTCTGGGTGGCCAGCTGCATGCGCAGGCCGAACTGCGCGCGGCGCAGCTCCAGGAGCTCCTTGTTCAACTCATCCGCGCTCTTGGAGCGCAGGTCGTCTTTCTTGCTCATGTTCGCTCCTTAGCCTCCGATGGCGCGCTGCACGAACGCGGTGCGGATGGGCAGTTTGGCGGCCGCGAGGGCGAAGGCGGCGCGCGCCGTCACCTCGTCGATGCCGTCCATCTCGTAGAGGACCTTGCCCGGGACGATCTCGGCCACGAAATACTCGGGCGAGCCCTTGCCGTTGCCCATGCGGACCTCGGCCGG
>JBDSRZ010000095.1:0-2805 GCA_039929025.1 Usitatibacter sp.
GGCGCGCGGATCTTGAGGCGCCAGGGCTTGTTGGCGCCGTCGGACATGAGGAAGATGCCGAACTCGCCCTTCGGATGCTCGATCGCCGCGTACACCTCGCCCGGCGGCACGTGCATGCCCTCGCTGAAGAGCTTGAAGTGGTGGATCAGCTCCTCCATGCTCTCCTTCATCTCGACACGGGTTGGCGGGGCCACCTTGTGGTTCGAGGTGATCACCGGGCCGGGATTGCCGCGCAACCACTCGGCGCACTGCTTGATGATGCGGTTCGATTCGCGCATCTCCTGCACGCGCACCACGTAGCGGTCGTAGCAGTCGCCGTTGGTGCCGATGGGAATGTCGAATTCCAGCTTCTCGTAGACCTCGTAGGGCTGCTTCCTGCGCAGGTCCCAGGCGATGCCCGAGCCGCGCAGCATGGGCCCGGTGAAACCGAGCGCCTGCGCGCGCTCCGGGCTCACCACGCCGATGCCGACCGTGCGCTGCTTCCAGATGCGGTTGTCGGTGAGCAGCGTCTCGTAGTCGTCCACGTACGCCGGGAAGCGGCGCGTGAAGTCGTCGATGAAGTCGAGCAGCGACCCCTGGCGGTTCTCGTTCAGCGCCTTGATCTTGTCCGCGCTGCGCACCGTCGAGGGCGCGTGCTGGGGCATCCGCTCGGGAAGGTCGCGATAGACCCCGCCCGGGCGGTAGTAGGCCGCGTGCATGCGCGCGCCCGACACCGCCTCGTACATGTCCATCAGATCCTCGCGCTCGCGGAACGCATAGAGGAACACCGTCATCGCGCCCACGTCGAGCGCGTGCGAGCCGATCCACATCAGGTGATTCAGTATCCGCGTGATCTCGTCGAACATCACGCGGATGTACTGCGCGCGCAGCGGCACGTCGACGCCGACCAGCTTCTCGATCGCCATCACGTAGGCGTGCTCGTTGCACATCATCGACACGTAGTCGAGGCGGTCCATGTACGGCACGCTCTGGATATATGTGCGCGTCTCGGCGAGCTTCTCGGTGGCGCGGTGCAGCAAGCCGATGTGAGGGTCTGCGCGCTGGATCACCTCGCCGTCCAGCTCCAGCACCAGGCGCAGCACGCCGTGGGCCGCCGGATGCTGCGGCCCGAAGTTCATCGTGTAGTTGCGGATCTCGGCCATTTAGACGGTGTGTTTCAACACAGAGGGTGCACAGAGGTGGCACACAGGAACCCCTTGTGTCGTATTCGTGGCTGCGGCTACGGGGTCGCGAACCCACACAGTTGTTTTCCTCTGTGCCACCGCTGTGTTGCCTCTGTGGCCTCTGTGTTGAAAAACGGCATTTGCGTTTCGCGCGATGCTCACTTTTTCCCCGATTCCCCGTAGGCTTCCTCGCGAATCACGCGCGGCACGATCTCGCGCGGCTCGATGGTGACCGGCTGGTAGACGACGCGCTTCTGTTCGGGGTCGTAGCGCATCTCGACGTAGCCGGTGACCGGGAAGTCCTTGCGGAACGGGTGGCCCACAAAGCCGTAGTCCGTGAGGATGCGCCGCAGGTCGGGATGCCCCTTGAACATGATGCCGTAGAGGTCGAAGGCCTCGCGCTCGTACCAGTTGGCCACCGGCCACAGGCCGAGCACCGAATCCACCGCCGGGAAGTCGTCGGCGGCGCAGAAGACGCGCACCCGCACCCGCCAGTTGTGGTCGATCGACAGGAGGTTGTAGTTCACGGCGAAGCGCCGGCCCTCCCAGCCGCCGCCGAAGCCGCTGTAGTCGAGCCCGCAGAGGTCGACGAGTGTCGAGAAGCCGAGGGTGGGGTCGTCGCGCAGAATCGCGCAGGCCGCGAGCAAGTCCGCGGGCGCGACCGTGATGGTGAGTTGGCCGCGGTCCACGCTGGCCGCGCGCAGGCGCGCCCCGATCGCGGTGGCGATCGCGCCCTGCAGCCCCTCGAGGGTTGCGGCCATCAGGATCTCGAGATGGTGTTGGTACGCCGAATCTTGTTCTGCAGCTGCATAAGGCCGTAGATCAGCGCCTCCGCGGTGGGCGGGCATCCGGGAACGTAGATGTCCACGGGGACGATGCGGTCGCAGCCGCGCACCACGGAGTACGAGTAATGGTAGTAGCCGCCGCCGTTGGCGCAGGAGCCCATCGAAACCACCCAACGCGGCTCGGCCATCTGGTCGTAGACCTTGCGCAGCGCCGGCGCCATCTTGTTGCAGAGCGTCCCGGCGACGATCATCAGGTCCGACTGGCGCGGGCTCGGGCGAAAGACGATGCCGAAGCGGTCGAGGTCGTAGCGCGACGCGCCCGCGTGCATCATCTCCACCGCGCAGCACGCGAGGCCGAAGGTCATCGGCCAGAGCGAGCCGGTGCGCGCCCAGTTGAGCACGTTGTCCACCTGGGTCACGACGAACCCCTGCTGCGATACGCCCTCCTTCGCCGGCACCTCGCGCATCACTCCCATTCCAGGGCTCCTTTTTTCCACTCGTAGATGAAGCCCACCACGAGGATGCCGAGGAATACAAGCATCGCCACCAGGCCGAACCAGCCGATCTGCTGCAGCACGATCGCCCAGGGGAAGAGGAAGGCGATCTCGAGGTCGAAGAGGATGAAGAGGATCGCCACCAGGTAGTAGCGCACGTCGAATTTCATGCGCGCGTCCTCGAAGGCCTCGAAGCCGCACTCGTAGGGCGAGTTCTTCTCGCTGTCGGGATTCTGCGATCCGGACAGCCGCGCGAGCACTCCGCTCGAAACAATGCCGCCCACGCCCACGGCGGCGCCGATGGCGAGGAACAGCAGGATCGCGAAGTAACTCTCGAGCAATGCCGGGAATCCCAGCTGAAAC
>JBDSRZ010000096.1:0-6472 GCA_039929025.1 Usitatibacter sp.
CCCACCTCGCCCAGCTCGAGCCAGTGGCCCGGCATGAGCTTGTGCACGTCGCGGTAGATCGAGCGCGGCGCGGCGACATAACCGTATTGCAGGTACTCGCCGAGCGCGTCTCGGTCGATCTCCGCGCGCCATGCCTGGAAAGCGCGCAGCGCCTTGAGCTCCGAGCCGAACCAGAAGTTGTTGCCGTTCCAGGCGTAGTAGAGCGGCTTCACCCCCACGCGGTCGCGCAGCAGGATCATGCGGTGCTCCTGCTCGTTCCAGAGCGCGACCGCGAACATGCCGATGAACCTGTCCACCGCCTTCACGCCCCACTGCTGGAAGGCGGCAAGGATCACCTCGGAATCGCCGCTCGAGCGGAAGCGATGGCCGAGGGACTCGAGCTCCTGACGCACCGCGGCGAAGTTGTAGATCTCGCCGTTGAAGACCATCGTGAGCGTGCCGTCCGCCGAGCGCATCGGCTGGTGGCCGAGCGGCGACAAGTCGAGGATCGAAAGGCGCGTGTGCCCGAGCGCCACGCGCCCGCCGTTGCGCACCCAGACGCCGTTGTCGTCAGGGCCGCGCTTCCTGAGGCTCGCCACCGACGCGCTCAGGTCGTTCAGCCACCGCCCCGGGTCGCCGCGCCTCGTCCAGTATCCGGTGATCCCGCACATCGTCAGGTTCCCCTTGCCATTTCCAGGCGCGCGAGCTTGAAGCGCACGCCGTACATCACGCCGATCGACAGCCACAGGAATGCCTGCGCGGGTTCCGGCTCCAGGCTGCTGCCCGCGAAGCCCGCGGCCAAAAACGCCACCAGGCCCGCCGCCGCACCCTCGAAATAGCCCTGCAGCTCGGGCTTCACGCGCGCGTCCTTCGAGAGCCGGCGGAAGTGCCGCCATGCATAGATCCAGAACCCGATCAGCAACACGATGCCGATCACACCCAGGTCCATGAACGCCTGCAGGTATGCGTTGTGCGGGTGCGCCACCAGCGGCAGGCGCCCCTCGAGCATGGCGTTGGACCAGAGCACCGAGCCCAGGCCGTCGCCCCAGATCGGGCTCTTGAAGAGCTCGGGCATCAACGGCGCCCAGATCTCGTTGGTGCGGCCGGCGGTCACCTCGTTGGCGCCCGAGCCCACGCCCATGGTGACGCGCGACCAGATCGCCCCCGGGGCAAGGAGCGCGGCGAGCGGCACCAGCAGTACCGCCGCCACGATGGTCTTCAGCGAGCGGCGCGAGACGAGATAGATGATGTTGACCAGGATGAATCCGAAGAACGCGCCGCGCGAGAAGGTGAGCACCAGCGCCACGCACACCAGCGCCATCGCGATCACCAGGACCGTCTTGTACGAGGTGCGCTCGGTACGGTCCCAGGTGAAGAGCAGCAACGCGTAGGCGGTCGCGTAAAGCCGGCCGAGGTCGTTGGCGTGCATGCCGATCTTGGAGAAGAACTGGCGGGCGAAGGTCCCCGCGAGGTCCGAGAGCGACACCCCGGAAAGTGCCACGAAGATCACCGCCATCAGCGCCATCACGAACACCGAGATCACGATCGGGGTGATGAAACGCTCCTCACGATTGCTGCGCTCCACGGCGGCCGCGACCAGCAGCGCGTAGACCACGAACGTGAGCGGCTTGAGGAACATGTCGCGCACGTAACCGAAGGGCGTGTTGAACAGGATCAGCTCGAAGTCGAAGAACGCCTTGGGGATCTCGTCCACATGGAATATGCCCAGGGCCGCGCCCATCGCGAGCGGTGCGAGGTAGAGCACGACGACCGAGCGCGGCAGGAAGTGCTTCCAGGTCTCGTCGCCGAGCGAGCGCATGAAGAGCGACAGCAGCGTCGTCATCATTAGCAGGTTGAGCGGATTGGCTCCCGTCACGCCGAACATCTCGTGGGGAAACACGTAGCTCTGGGAGATCGGCATGATGACGACCAGCAACGCGACGCCCACGCGGAAATCGCGCATGCAGAGGATGCAGGCGAAAAGCGAGACGCAGACGAAGGCGGCGGCGGCGCCCGCCACCCCCACCAGGGCGCCCCAGAATGCGCCGACGGCCACCAGCGCGGCGATCGCGGCGGCGCGGCGGACCTTCGGACGGGCGGCCACCGCCGCCGCGCGTTCGCGCAGGCGCCAGGTGATCGGCGGGCGTGCGGCGATCACGGCCATGGTCAGGAATCCGCCCGACCGACGAAGCGCGCCGCCTCGCCTGCGGGAAGCGCGCCGGCGATGGCGGCGATGAAGGACTGCTGCGAGGCGAAGGCCGTGCGAGCGTCCTCCGACAGGCTCGAGACGCGCACCAGCATGCCGTCGGGAATGCGCCCGGCGAAGCCGTTCTCAAGCTGCACGCGCAGGCGCTCGCCGCGGCCGAGGACCACGCGCTCACCCATGGTGAACCAGTAGGTCACGGGCTCGGAGCGATCGCCTTTCACGGCGAGCATGCGAGTTACCGGCAGCGTGCGGCCCGCGGTGGAAAGGGTGCCGTGCTCGATTCGGCGGATGTCGAAACCCTGAGCGGCGTAGCACGCCTCCTGGCGGTGGGCCTTCAGCGCGTCGCTCTGGTCGCCGCCATGGGCGACGGTGAGCATCATCCGCTCGCCGCGGGAATTCACGTAGGTGCGGCTCACCACCTGGCGGTAGAGGCGGTCGAGCTTCGCCTGCACATCGGGCGCGGGCACGACGGGGACCACCTCGGCATCGAGCCGCCAGTCGCCGAAGGCCGAGGGGATCACGCGCTCCAGGTCGGGTGCCGGCCGTGTATCGGGTTTCGGCTTCAATGCCGGCGAGGCGGCAGCGGTACCGGCCATCGCCACGCCGGCGACCAGCGCCAGGGTCGCGGCGCGGCGCTTGCTGGAGGTGCGGCGAGTAGTCAAGTGCGGCAGCGCGGCATCGACGAATGCGACCTCTTCGCGCGGCGCGGGCTGTTTCCCGGAGAGCATCGTGCGCACAACTGCGTCCCAGCCGACGAGCAGCTGCAGTGCCACGCCGAAGACCAGCAGCCCGGCCAGGTCGTGCACCGGGCCACGGGCCGCGTCCTCGCCGAAGTGATAGGTGACGAGGACCAGCCCCAGCACCCGCACGATGTTCGCGATCACGGCGATCGGCAGCACCGCGAGCAGCAGCAGCGCGGTACGAGCGGCGTGCGAGCGGCTGGACTTGCGATCCGTCACATGCGCGTAGAGCAGACCGAGCGCGAGCAGGCTGTAGAGCGAGTTCAGTCCCGAGCACGCGTCGGCCACGAGCATCTGGTGGTCGCCGACGAACAGGACCACGCCCTCGCGCTCGACCGGGTATGAAAGAAGTTGCAGCAGCCATTCCACCGACGACGAGACGACTTCCTTCAACGGCACGCTCACGAAGTCGAGCACGAATCCCGGCAGCGGCACGAGGAAGGCGAGGAAGAGGATCGGGAAGGCGAGCGCGTGGAGACCCGAGGTGCCGCGCAGCAGCAGGACCGCCCCCGCCGCCACCGGAACCACGGAAGCGGCCTCGAAGACCATCAGCGACTGGGTGCGGCCGAGCAGATACAGCGCGAGCCCGAGGGCCAGCGTGGCCGCGCCCAGGAGCGGCGCGGGCGGCGACGACTCGTCGACCAGCGCCGCGCGCGAGCGCCACACCAGCCAGCCGAACACCGCCGCGATGATCGGGCCGTGGGCGTAGGCATCGTCGCGCCACAGCCCGCGCGCGAGATCCACCCCGGTAGGAACGTAAAGGGCCGCAAGGCCCAGGAGGATCGCGATCCACGGCAGCCACCGGGCTGGCTCGCCGCGCGCCAGCGCACGCCCCTGGAGGACCGTCGACATGGCGGCCCGCGGACTCAGTACTCGTTGACGACGGTACCCACCACGCGCGCGCCGGTCCCGGCGAGCTCGCGGATCGTCTTCGAGGTAAGGGCGACCGCGGTGTGGTTCTTGCGGGCGACGACCAGCGCGTCGCCGGCGCGGAAGGTCACGCTCTGGGCATCGGCATAGTGGCGCGTGGGCGGCGTGTCGATGATGATCACGTCGTAGATGCCCTGCAGGTCCTTCATGAACGCGTTGAACACCGGCCGCGACAGCAGCTCCTGCGGGTTCGGAGGCAACGGGCCGGCGGGCAGCACCGACAGGCGGTTCAGGCCCGGCACCGGGAATGTGGCGGTGTGCTCCGAGCGCCCGGCGAGCAGGCTCGACAGGCCATGTCCCTCGGGAAGTCCGAAGATCTTGTGCTGGCGCGGCTTCCTCAGGTCGGCATCGACCAACAGGGTGCGCGCGCCGAGCTGCGAGAACACGATCGCGAGGTTGGCGGCCACGTAGCTGCGGCCCTCGCCGCGCTCGGGGCTCGCGACCACCAGCGACTTCCTGCCCTGTTCGGGGTTGTACCAGCGGATGAGGAGCTGGGTGCGCAGCGCGCGCATCTCCTCGGTGCGCGGATGGAACGGCGCGAACGCCGCCACCAGCTCGCGGCTGGGGCCCTCCGAGGAAGGCGTGAAATGCGGCATGTCGTACTGCTTGGCGAGCGCGAAGCGGACGTCGTCCTCGGTGATGAAGCCAAGGCGCACGGCGGCCTCGCCGAAGCGCACTTTGTCCGCGCGCTGGCGCTCGAGCACCTGCTCCACCTCGCGATGGGTGAGCTTGCCCTCGTCCAGCAGGATGGCCCCGATGGTGCGCTCGGAGCGCATCAGGCCCCCGGCACGGTGCTGCTCGATCGGAAGGACGTTCTCGGAATGCAGGCTCATATACTTTTCCTTGGGTATCGTTACACCGGGCTCGGCAGCGCGCGCGCGCCACCGGGGCCGCCGGCGACGTTGCCGCCGAGAAGGTGCGAAGGCTTCCAGGCGTGCAGCGTCCCGAGCAGCGGCGCGTCCAGGCCGGCCTCGAGGTCGTCACCCGAGCGCACGCGGCGGTCGAAGAGCTCCAGCAGGAACACCGCGCCCAGGCCCAGCACCATGCCGACCACGAAGCCGAGGATGATGTTGAGGAAGGTCTTGGGCCTGGAGTGGCGCATCGGCTCGGCTGCGGGGTTGAGCACCGTCACGTTGGTCGAACGCGCACCGCTCTCCACCTTGTTCACCAGGTAGCGGGCGAGCGCGGCCTCGTAGGCCTTCTGCGCCGTTTCGACTTCGCGCTGGAGCACCAGCGATTCGTTGCGCGCGTCGCGCAGCTCGACCACCTTCTTGCGCTGCGCGTCGAGCGCCGCGGTGAGCTGGCTTTCGCGAGCGCGGCTCTGGGCGGTCGCCTGCTGCGACCCGGCGACGATGCGGCCCATCTCGCCGCCGAGGCGCGAGCGCAACGCCGCAATCTCGGAAGCCTGCTGCTGGTACTGCGGATGGTTGGGACCGAGGCGGGTGGAGAGCTCCGAGAGCTTCGCCTCCGCGCGCATCACCTCGCCCTTGAGGGACTGCACCAGCGGATTGGCGAGCACTTCGGGCATCGAGCCTGCGCTATTCCTGGACGCCACGCCCGAGCGCGACGACGCGTCGAAGGTGAGGTTCTGCGCCTGCAGCGCCTGGGTGGAGAGCTCGTTCAGGCGTGCGTTCTCGATGTCGAGACGCTCGTCGGTCACTATGATGCCGTGTGCGCGCTGGAACGCCGCGAGCTTGGACTGCGATTCCTCGAAGGACTTGCGCAGCCCTCCGAGCTGCTCCTCGAACCAGCCGGTCGCCTGACGGCTGGGCTCCGTGCGCAGGTGCAGCGTGGTGTCCATGTACGCCTTGGCGAACGCGTTGGCGACGTCGGCAGCGGTCTTGGGGTCACCTGCACCGTAGGTGAGCGAGATCACGCTCGATTGCGAGCTCGCGACCTTGAGGCCCGCGAGCACGCCGCCGGCCACCCATTCCTCGACCGTGCCGCGGCCCCCGGCCTGCGCGAAGGAGGCCTGGACGTTGGGGTTGTCGGCGAGCTTGAGGTCGCGCACCACGCGGCGCGCCACTTCCATGCTGTTGATGATGTCGAGCTGCGTCTGCATGAAGCCGGTGCGATCGCGGTTCGACGCCATGGTGCCGTTGATCGACTGCTCGTCGCGGTTGTCGACCAGGATCGACGCGGTGGCTTCATAGGTCTTGGGCATCAGCAGCGTGACCACGACGGCGGCCAGCACCGTCGCCACGAGCAGCGACAGGAAGACCCAGAGGCGCCCGCGGACCGCGAGCAGGAACTGGTGGATGTTCATTTGGCTTTCCTGGAAGTCAATCTTGCGGGCGCGAGGCTCAGAACAGGCTCTCGCGCACGAAGATCACGTCGTCGGTCTGGACCGGATCGGTGAGCTTGGCGTCGCGCTGGTGGATCTGGCCGTCACCGTTCTTGCGGTGGATGCGGATGCCGCGGTCGGTGCCCCGCGGGGTGATGCCACCGCCCAGCGCGATCGCCTGCATCACGGTCATGTCCTTCTCGACGCGGTAGGCTCCGGCGCGGGTCACTTCGCCCGTCACGTAGACCATCGGCGCGCGGCCGACGTAGATGGTGTCGCCCGCGGCGAGCTCGATATTCCTGGAGAGGTCGCCGCTGCGGATCATCGCGGCGA
>JBDSRZ010000097.1:0-8499 GCA_039929025.1 Usitatibacter sp.
CTCACAAATGAATCACTTGGATCCATAGTGAGCACTGCAATAGTGCTTCGCCTCAGACCCATGCAAGCATCCAAAGCTAGCGCCACCCAGCACCCACCTCTATCGGCTGTAACTTGTTAAAGAGCGATCCGCCAAATAGGCCCCGGGACGGGCGCCTGCGTTCCATCAGCAGAGCCAGTGAGTATACGGCTTTTCGGCTACGCGAGGCAAGAAAAACTTCGCCTCACGACCTGCCTCAGGCAATCCGGCGCAACGCCACTTTCGCGAACTTGCGCTTACCCACTTGCAATACATATGTAGCGCCGGCGGCCAGCTTGAGCGACTTGTCGCTCACCTTCCCGCCATTCACGCGCACGCCGCCTTGCTCGATCATCCGGTGGGCGTCGGAGGTGGATGGGCATACGCCTGAAGATTTCAACACCTGCGCGAGCGGGGTGCTGTCGGACGGCACTTCGATCACCTGCTCGGGCAGGTCCTCGGGGACGCCGCCATGACGGAAGCGCTCGTCGAAATCCTCGATAGCCGCCAGCGCCGCGGCCTTGCCGTGGTAGCGCTCGACGATTTCCTTCGCGAAGCGGACCTTGGTGTCGCGGGGATTCGCACCTTCGTCGACGGAGCGCTTCCATGTCGCAATGGTGTCGATCGACTCGAACGACAGCAACTCGATATAGCGCCACATCAGCGGGTCGGACACGCTCATCAGCTTTCCGAACATCTCCGGGGGGGGCTCGTCGATGCCGACGTAGTTGCCGAGCGACTTGGACATCTTGTTCACCCCGTCCAGGCCCTCGAGCAACGGCATGGTGATGATGACCTGCGGCTCCTGCCCATAGTCCTTCTGCAGTTCCCGGCCTACCAGCAGGTTGAACTTCTGATCGGTGCCGCCGAGCTCGATGTCGGCTCGCATGGCGACGGAGTCGTAGCCCTGGACGAGGGGATAAAGGAACTCGTGGATCGAGATCGGGCGTTGCTCGGCGAATCGCTTCGAAAAGTCGTCGCGCTCGAGCATCCGTGCCACGGTCCACTTGCCGGCCAGCTTCACGATGCCGTCTGCCCCAAGCTGCGAGCACCAGGTCGAATTGAACAGGACCTCCGTGCGCTCGACGTCGAGCACCTTGAAGACCTGCTCTTTGTAGGTCTCCGCGTTGGCGGCGATCTGCTCCGGCGTGAGGGGCGGCCGCGTCACGTTGCGCCCGCTGGGATCGCCGATCATGCCGGTGAAATCGCCGATGAGGAACATCACGTGATGCCCCATCTGCTGCAGCTGTCGCATCTTGTTCAGCAGGACCGTGTGCCCGAGGTGCAGGTCCCTGGCCGTCGGATCGAAACCGGCCTTGACCCGCAGCGGCTTGCCTTTGGCGAGCTTGCGCTTCAGGTCCACCATCAGGATCAACTCATCAGCGCCTCTTTGGATGCCCTCGAGGTCAGACGACTGAGTCATTGATTTGATTCCTTTTTCCGGCGCTTTGTAGGTGGTTTCTGATATGCTCTGTCGGAATTGTCCGACGTCACCGATGCTTACCCAAAAACCCGTCATTCTAGCGCAGCGCACCGGCATGGGCCGGCAGCTCGCCTTGGGTACGCTCCTGCTGCTGCTGCCTCCGCTCGCGGTACTCACTGCATTCGGCATCGCGCCGGATTCGTCTGTCACGCAGACGCGTGCGACCCTCGTCCGCGAGGCGCTCGCTCTGCCCGAGCCCGTGGCCACCCCGGGCGCGCCTGAGCGATTTACGGCCCAGGAGCGGGTCCTGCGCGGCGACACCGTAGCGGCGCTGCTCGAGCGTTTGGGGGTGCGCGACCCCACGGCCCTGGACTTCCTTCGCGGGGATGCCATCGGCAGGACACTATTCCGCCAGCTGGTGCCGGGCCGCATGCTGCAGGCAGAGACCGGATCCGAAGGCGAGTTGCTCGCGCTTCGCTATTACCTCAGCCCATCCGCACTACTCGAGTACACGCGCACCGCGGAAGGGTTCGCCTCGCGCAGCCGTGCGGTCACGCAGGCGCCGCGCGTTTTCTACAAGACCGCAACCATCCGAAGCTCGCTCTTCGCGGCCACGGATGCCGCCGGCATCCCGGACGCGATCGCGATGCAGGTTGCGCGTGTCTTCGCCACCGACATCGATTTCCACGTCGACTTGCGCAAGGGCGACCGCTTCGCCGTGGTCTACGAGATGCTCTACGATTCCGGCGAGCTGGTTGCGCCCGGCCGAATCATCGCGGCGGAATTCGTCAACGAGGGCCACGCCTACCAGGCAGTCCTCTTCCGCGACGACGAGGGCACCGACGGCTATTACTCCCTCGACGGCACCAACCGCGCCAAGGCCTTTCTCCGATCTCCGGTGGAGTTCTCGCGCGTAAGCTCAGGCTTCGGCGGCAGGTTCCATCCGATCTTCAAGAACTGGCGCGCTCATACCGGCGTCGACTTCGTTGCGCCACGGGGCACCCGCGTCATCGCTTCGGCGGATGGCCACGTCGTTTCCGCCGGGCCAAGGGGTGGCTATGGGAATGCGGTGGAGATTCGCCACGGAGGCGGCACCACCACGCTCTACGCCCACCTCTCGGGGTTCGCCAGGGACTTGCGCGCCGGCTCGCGTGTTCGCCAGGGCGAGCCGATCGGATTCGTCGGCGCCACCGGCTATGCGACGGGCCCGCACCTGCACTACGAGTTCAAGTCCGCCGGCATCCATCAGGATCCGATGAAGGTGGCGCTACCCAAGGCGGAGCCGGTCCCCCCCAGGCTGCGCCCACAATTCAGCGAGGTGGCGTCGCGGGCACGGACGACCATCGATCGTATTGCAGGATCCCCCTCCGCACGCTTCGAGTAGCGTGCGCGATGACGGCCTCTATGTCGGAGTGATGTCGGGCACCAGCGTCGATGGGGTCGATGCCGTGCTGGTCGACTTCTCCCGGGGCGCCCCACTTACCCGTTCGTTTGTGTCCGTACCGTTCGAGCACGACATGCGCGAACGCATTCTCGACCTCTGCGCGCCGGGCCGCGACTCGCTCGATCTCGCAGGCTCGGTTTCCGTGGACCTTGCGCAAGTCTATGCGACCGCCGTGGAGCGGGCCCTGTCTTCGGCGGGCGTCCGGCCCGACGAGATTCGCGCAATTGGCTGCCATGGCCAGACGGTCCGGCATCGTCCCGAACGCGGCTTCACCATCCAGCTGAACGACGCGGCGCGCCTTGCGGAGCTCACGCGCATCGAGGTGGTGGCGGACTTTCGCAGCCGCGATGTCGCCGCGGGCGGGCAAGGCGCCCCACTCGTCCCGGCCTTTCACGAGGCGATCTTCAGGAAGCACGGCGTGGCGCGCGCCATCGTGAACATCGGCGGGATGGCCAACGTGACCTGGTTGCCGGGGACCGGGCAAATCCTCGGTTTTGATTGCGGCCCCGGCAATGTGCTGATGGATGCGTGGACCTTGCGCCACGAAGCGGCGAGTTTCGACGAGGACGGCAGATGGGCTTCGACAGGCAGTGTGGACGCGAGCCTGCTGGAGGAACTCCTGACCGAGCCCTTCCTTGCCCTTGCGCCACCCAAAAGCACCGGACGCGAGCTCTTCGGCATGGCCTGGCTCGAGGGCTTCGTGACGGCGAAGCATGGACCGGCCGACGTGCAGGCGACATTGGCCGCGTTCACCGCGGTGTCGATCGTGCGCGCGATCGATCGTTTCTGCCCCTCGACCGACGAGATCTTCCTGGCCGGGGGCGGCGCGCGCAATGCGCACCTCGTTGCTCGCATCCGGGGGGCGGCCGCGCCGCGTTGTGTCGAGGCGACCGATGCGCTCGGCGTCCCGAGCGGGTGGGTGGAGCCGCTGGCCTTCGCATGGCTCGCGATGAAATGCGTTAAACGCGAGCCCGTCGACATGAGATCGGTCACCGGCGCGGTCGCCCCGCGAGTGCTGGGCGCCATCTATCCCGCCTGAAATGAAGAAGGGGAGCCTGGGCTCCCCTTCTTCATTTCAGGCGGTTTCGCCTCAGGCGGAGAAGGACGATCCGCAGCCGCAGGTGGAGGTCGCGTTCGGGTTCTTGATCACGAACTGCGCGCCCTCGAGGCCTTCCGTGTAGTCGATCTCGGCACCGGTAAGGTACTGGTAGCTCATCGGGTCGATGAGGAGGCTCACGCCGTTCTTCTGCATCACGGTGTCGTCTTCGTTCGCGACTTCGTCGAACGTGAAGCCGTACTGCAGACCCGAGCAACCGCCGCCCGTCACGAAGACGCGCAGCTTGAGCTCGTTGTTGCCTTCTTCCTCGATGAGGGCTTTCACCTTGTTGGCCGCGCTCTCGGTGAAGACGAGCGGATCCGGCATTACCGTGGCCATGTCATTCATGAAGATTCTCCAATTGGACCGGATTCAGTCGTTGCCCGTGGCGGGCTTCAACTCGATGACCTTGTCGCTCTTCTGGGGGGATTCGTACCCCAGCTGCCCCATCACGATGGCACCGACGTGAATCTCGATCGATTTATACGAGACATTTCCTGTGACACGGGCCTTTGGAAGGAGTTCTACGTACTCCGATCCACGCACCGGGCCCGCAACCGTACCGTTGATCACTACATGGGCGACGTCGATCTCGCCCTCGACCTTGGCGAGCTCCGAGATCACCAGCGTTCCGGGCTTGGATTCCGCGGCGCGCACGTTACCCTTCACATGGCCGTCGATCCGAAGGCCGCCGGTGAAGCTGATGTTGCCTTCGATCGTCGAGCCCGCCCCGATGAGACTGTCGATGGGGCCGGGCTTGTTGGTCTTGCCGAACATATGACCTCCCTAGGACATATTGATCGTTCGAGACAGTTTAACCTGTCCCCCCGGAACCGCAAGAACGCGTACGTCCGCGCTTTTGAGGACCGCCCCTTCCGGGAGGGCGAAACGGCCTTCCACCTTGTGGTAGAAGCGGAACTCGAAGGCGCCCGATTCACCGGGGTCGGACTCCGGCAAATTGAGCGTCGAGGCAACCCCGCCGACCACGATGCGCGCCGCGATCTGCACCCGCCCCTTGAAGTCCTGCTTTCGCTGCCCGCCCTGGATCAGCAGCATCCGGTAGCGGTATTCGTTCTTCACGCCGTCGCGTTCAACCTTCAGGTCCGAGACGCCGATTCCCTCCGGGGTGGCCCCCGACGACATGAGGCGCCGCAGGAATCCCAGATCCTCCTGGAGCGAAGCGTTCTCCTCCTGCAGCTGCGCGAAGGTGCGCGCGAGGTCCGATTGCGCCGCTTTCTCGATTTGCAGCTGCCGGTCGCGTTCGACGAGAATCCCCCGCGCGGCCTCGAGCTGCTGCTTCATTTTCTCGTTCTCGGCGCTCAGCGTGCCCAGCTGCTGGCGGGCCTCCTCCTGGCTGAAACCCGTGATCCGATAGCTGTTCTGCACCAGCCACCAGACCACGCCGCCGACGGCGACCATCAGCAGCAGCGTGAGGAGCCAACGCCAATACCACGCCATCTGGGACCGGATCGCCATTCGCGACGACCCGATGCCGAAATTGCTGCGCAGCCGGCGACCGATCCCGCGCATCAGCGAACGACCGCGATCCGACGCGAGGTGATCGCCGTCACCCAGATTGCGAACAGCGTTTCTTCCGCCTTAGCGCTTCGAGAACTGCTTGCGGCGTCGCGCCTTGTGCAGGCCGACCTTCTTGCGCTCGACCTCGCGCGCATCGCGGGTGACGAGGCCCGCCTTGGACAGCGTCGGCTTCAGCGTGGGATCGTATTCGATCAGCGCGCGCGTGATGCCATGGCGCACCGCGCCCGCCTGCCCCGATTCCCCACCGCCGAACACGTTCACCATGATGTCGAACGTCTGGGCGTGGTTGGTGAGCTCCAACGGCTGACGCACGATCATGCGCCCGGTTTCGCGCGAGAAGAACACGTCGACGGGCTTGTCGTTGACGACGATGTTGCCCTTGCCGGGCTTCATGAAGACCCGCGCCACCGCGTTCTTGCGGCGGCCCGTACCGTAATTGTATTTGCCGATCATGGTGGCTCCTTAGATCTCGAGGGCTTTGGGCATCTGCGCCGCATGGGGATGTTGGGCGCCCGCATAGATCTTGAGCTTCTTGATCATCGCGTAGCCCAGCCGGCCCTTCGGCAGCATGCCCTTCACCGCGAGCTTGAGGATGCGGTCGGGGTGGCGCTGCTGAAGCTTGGTGAAGTTGGTCTCGTAGATGCCGCCGGGGTAGGTCGAGTGGCGGTAGTACTTCTTGTCCTGGGCCTTGGCGCCGGTGACGCGAATCTTCTCGACGTTGACGATCACGATGTAATCGCCCGTGTCGACGTGAGGGGTGAACTCGGGCTTGTGCTTGCCGCGCAGGCGCCGCGAGACTTCCGCCGCGAGACGGCCCAGGACCTTGTCCGTGGCGTCGACGACGAACCAGTCCCTGCGGACCTCTTCCGGCTTGGCCGAGAAGGTCTTCATGGTGATCCTTTTGGATATGCAACCCTGGGTGCCGGAGCCCTGTGCCCCGATACTTTGGCCGCTTTGTTTGGGTACTTCGAACCCGAAATTATAGGTAAATCATAACTTTGTGTCAAACTCCGGGTCCGCTAGAATCCGGAGGTCCCCCGTCCCCGGAGCGCCATGGAATCCAGCCGTTTCGAGCAGTACGCCCGCCCCGCCGCGGTCGCCCTGCTCATTTTCGGGTGCATGCTGGTGCTCCGCCCCTTCATTGGCGCAATTCTCTTCGCGGGCGTCCTCGTCCTGTCCACCTGGCCCGCTTATGCCGGTCTGCGCGACCGGTGGCAGGGTCGCAGTACCCTGGCGGCACTCGTCATCGTGCTCGTCATGGTGGTTGCGCTGGCAGCCCCGGTGGCCCTGGTGGCGCAGAGCCTCATCGTCTACTCCGCGACCATGGTGGAGGCGGTGCGCGGCTTCCTGGGCCAGCGGGCGAATCTCGAGCTTCCCTGGTTCATCCGCGACCTGCCTCTGGTGGGCACTTTGCTCGACGACTACTGGCACCTCCTGCTGCAGAGCCGGGAGGAGTTGGTGGCTCTGGGTAAGCGCCTAGCGGATCCTGCAAAGTCCATGCTGGTCGCGCTGGGCGGTGCCGTGGCCGAGGGGCTGATCCAGATTCTCATCGCCCTCTTCGTGGCGTTCTTCTTCTATCGCGACGGCGAACGCGTTCGCGAGCTTCTCCGGGAAGGCATGGCCCGCCTGGCCGGGCCAGACTACGGCGCGGTGCTGGTGCGCACGGCGCAGGCCGCGGTCAAAGGGGTGGTTTACGGCCTCATCGGTACCGCATTCGCCCAGGCCGCCGTGGCGCTGCTCGGGTTCCTGATCGCGGGGGTGCCGGGAGCGCTGCTGTTGGCTGCGCTCACCTTCATCCTCTCCCTCGTCCCCATGGGGCCGGTCCTCGTCTGGGGCGGCGCCGCGGCGTGGCTTTACTCCACCGACCAGACCGGCTGGGCCATCTTCATGGTGGTGTACGGCGCCGCGGTGATCAGCTCCGTGGACAACTTCATCAAGCCGATCCTGATGAGCCGCGCCGGAAACCTTTCGATGCTGCTGGTGGTGCTGGGGGTCTTCGGCGGCGCGATCGCATTCGGTTTCATCGGGCTCTTCGTGGGCCCGGCCCTGCTCGCGATCGCCTGGAGCCTCACGACGGCGTGGCTCGACAAGCCCGCGAAGGAAGGCTGATGAAAGCGCGGGTACAGTTGGTCGACGCAATGACCTTCGTCGCAGAAAGCGGCAGCGGCCACGCCGTGGTTGTCGATGCTTCTCCGGAGGTTGGAGGCCGCAATCTGGGAGCCCGGCCGATGGAACTGCTGCTGATGGGCACCGGCGCCTGCAGCGCCATCGACGTCGTGCATATCCTGAGGAAGGCGCGGCAGGCGGTCACGGGATGCACGATCGATCTCGAGGCCGATCGCGCAGAGGAAGATCCCAAGGTCTTCACCCGCCTCCGTTTCCGCTACGTGGTAACGGGCAAGGGACTTGCCAAGGCGCAAGTCGAGCGCGCGATCAGGCTATCGAAGGAAAAATACTGCTCGGCGACGGCGATGCTCGCAAAGACGGCGCAGATCGAGTGGGACTACGAGATCCGCGAGGCGTGAAGGTCAGACCCAGTAGGCGCTGCGTGTCATGACCCTCGACGCAGCGCGCATCGCCAGCTTGACCGGATAGGGCAGCTCGGCGGCCCCCAACGCCCGCCCCGATTCGCCATGGCGATGCTCGTCGTCGCGCATCTGCAGGATCACCGCGCGGCTGCGAAGGTCGTCGCGGGGCAACTTCTCGAGGTGCCCCTCCAGGTGGCGCTCAACTTGGGCCTCCGTCTCCGCCAGGAAACCCATGCTCCAGCGGTCGCCCGCCATGCCGGAAACGACTCCGAGCGCGAAGGAGGCCGCGTACCACCCTGGATCGAGCAAACTGGGCCTGGCATCGAGTTCACGTAGGCGCGTGCGGCACCACGCGAGGTGATCGCGCTCCTCGGCCGCCGCTTGTTGCAGCGCGGAGCGCACTTTGTCGTTGCGGGCGAACAGGGCCTGCCCGCTATACAGCGCCTGCGCG
>JBDSRZ010000098.1:0-3000 GCA_039929025.1 Usitatibacter sp.
GTGATGGAGTTCCTGCTCATCAACCACCCGCTCGATTGCCCGATCTGCGACCAGGGTGGCGAGTGCCAGCTGCAGGACCTCGCCGTCGGCTACGGCGCGTCCTCCTCGCGCTACGACGAGGCCAAGCGGGTCGTGGTGAACAAGAACCTCGGCCCGCTCATCGCCACCGACATGACGCGCTGCATCCACTGCACGCGCTGCGTGCGCTTCGGCCAGGAAGTGGCCGGGGTGATGGAGCTCGGCATGGCCGGGCGCGGCGAGCACGCGGAGATCCTCTCCTTCGTCGGCCGCACGGTCGACTCCGAGCTCTCCGGAAACATGATCGACCTCTGCCCGGTGGGCGCGCTCACCTCGAAGCCCTTCCGCTACCGCGCGCGCAACTGGGAGCTCTCCCGCCGCCGCTCGGTGAGCGGCCACGATTCCCTGGGCTCGAGCCTCCTGGTGCAGACCAAGGGCGAGCGCGTGATGCGCGTGCTGCCGATCGAGAACGACGACGTGAACGAGTGCTGGATCTCGGACCGCGACCGTTTCGCCTACGAAGGCCTCCACTCGGAAGAGCGGCTGCTGCGCCCGATGGTGAAACGCGCCGGCGCCTGGGTCGATGTCGACTGGCCCGAGGCGCTGGACGCCGCGGCCCAGGGCCTGCGCGACGTCGCCGCCCGCCACGGCGGCGAATCGCTCGGCGTGCTGTTGGCGCCCCACCTCACGCTGGAAGAGCTGCACCTGGCTGCGAAGCTGGGGCGCTCGCTCGGCAGCGAGAACATCGATCATCGCATCCGGCAGTCGGATTTCCGCGCGCGCGCCACCAGGGCGCCGTGGCTCGGCCTGCCTATCGCGGAGCTCACCCGGCTGGAGAGCGTGCTTTTCGTCGGTTCGACCCTTCGCAAGGAGCAGCCGCTGCTCGCGGCGCGCGTGCGCAACGCGGCCAAAAAGGGTATGGCGGTCAGCGTGCTTCACGTGGCCGACGACGAGCTGCTGATGCCCGTCGCCCATCGCGTCATCGCGCGCCCGAGCGCCCTCGCGGCCAGTCTCGCCGCGATCGCCGCTGCGGTCGCCCAGGCCACCGGCAAGTCGGTGCGCGGGGACCTCAAGCGCGCGATCACCGAGGACGAGAAGACCCTGGCCGCCTCGCTGGTGGGCAAGCGCAGTGCCGTGATCCTCGGCCACTACGCGCAGCAGCATCCCGATTACGCCGTGCTCCTGGCGATCGCGCAGGAGATCGGCCGCATCACCGGGGCGACCGTGGGGGTGCTTCCCGATGGCGCGAACGCCGTCGGCGCGCACCTTGCCGGCGCAGTGCCGAAGGGCGGCCTGGATGCGCGCGCGATGCTCGCGAAGCCGCTCGCCGGCTACCTCGTCGCGGGCGTCGAGGCTGGCGTCGACTCCGGTCCCGCGGCGCTCGAGGCGATCGCGCAATCCGAGTTCTCGGTGGTCCTGGCCGCATACCGCGACGCGACCACCGACGCCGCGCACGTGATGCTTCCGATCACGCCCTTCACCGAAACTGGCGGCACGTTCGTGAGCATGGAAGGCCGAGCGCAATCGTTCAACGCGGTCTGCAAGCCCCAGGGCGAGGCACGCCCGGGCTGGAAGGTGTTGCGGATGCTGGGCGCGCTGCTGGGCGCACCGGGATTCCACGCCGAGACGCTGCAGGAAGTCCAGGCGCAGATCGCGCCCGACATCGCCGCGTGGGCGAGCGCCGGCCTGGGCAACGACATCGAACCTTTCGAGTGGCAGGTGCAGGCTTTCTCGACCTCGGTGGAGTGCATCGCGGAGTTCGCCATCTACGCGACCGATCCAGTCGTGCGCCGCTCGGCGCCGCTGCAGCGCACCGCCGACATGAAGCGCGCGCGCACGCTGCGCATGAGTGCCGCCACCGCATCGTCCCTGGGGCTCGCCGCAGGCGACACGGCGCGCGTGCGCGCTGGAGCAGGCGAGGCGCGGTTGGCGGTCGGGCTCGATCCCGCGGTGCCGCAAGGCTGCGTTCGCATCGCACGCGGCATCGCGGAAACCGCGGCGCTGGGCGAGGGCGCGGCGGCGATCGAGAAGGTGGCGCAGGCGCAAGTCGCATGAACGACATCTTCGGCCAGGTGCGCGGATACGGCCAGGGCGCCGCCAACTGGGCCTTCGGCCCGGAGTGGGGTCCGCCTGCCTATGCCCTCGGCAGCACGCTCGCGATGATCGTGATGGTGCTGGTCCCGGTGCTCCTCACGGTGCTCTATTACCAGCTGGTCGAGCGCTGGGTGATCGGCTGGATGCAGGTGCGCAAGGGCCCGAACCGCGTGGGCTACAAGGGCATCCTCCAGCCCATCGCCGACGCGATCAAGCTGCTGATGAAGGAGCAGATGATTCCGTCCGGGGCTAACAAGGCGCTGTTCCTGCTGGCGCCGATCATCTCCGTGGCGCCCGCGCTCGCCGCCTGGTCGATCGTCCCCTTCACGCCCGACTGGGTGATCGCCGACGTGGACGCGGCGATACTCGCCATGCTGGCGATGACCTCGATGGGCATCTACGGGGTGATCATCGCCGGCTGGGCGTCGAACTCGAAATACGCGTTCCTCGGCGCGCTGCGCGCTTCGGCGCAGATGGTTTCCTACGAGATCGCGATGGGCTTCGCGCTCGTGGGCGGCCTCATGGCGGGGCAGAGCATGCGCCTTTCGGAGATCGTCGCGCGCCAGGACGGCAACTACGGCTTCCTCGAATGGTTCTGGATTCCGCTCTTTCCCCTCTTCATCATCCACTACATCGCGGGCCTGGCCGAGACCAACCGCCATCCGTTCGACGTGGCCGAGGGCGAGAGCGAGATCGTGGCGGGCTTCCACGTCGAGTATTCGGGAATGATGTTCGCGGTGTTCTTCCTCGCCGAGTACGCCAACATGATCCTGATCTCGACGGTCTCGGCGCTCATCTTCATGGGCGGGTGGTTGTCGCCGTTCAACTTCGGGCTCCTGCGGGATGCGGGCGCGCCGCTCTCGTGGCTCGCGGCGCCGGGCATCTGGT
>JBDSRZ010000099.1:0-7842 GCA_039929025.1 Usitatibacter sp.
TGCACCTCGAGGGTGCGGCCCTCGGGGCCGACCACGGCGGTGTGCAGCGAGCGGTATTCGTTCGACTTCGGATTGGCGATGTAGTCGTCGAACTCGCCCTCCACCGGCTTCCACAGGTCGTGCACGATGCCGAGCGCGGTGTAGCACTCGCGGATGTTCTTCACCACCACGCGCACTGCACGGATGTCGTAGAGCCTGTCGAACGGCACGTTCTTGCCGCGCATCTTCCGCCAGATGGAGTAAATGTGCTTCGGCCGGCCCTGGATCGCGCCCTCGACGCCCGCGGCACGAAGCTCCCCGTCCAGCTGCGCGATGACGCGCTGGATGTAGGCCTCGCGGTCGTTCCTCTTCTCGTCCAGCAGGTGGGCGATCTTGCGGTAGAGCTCGGGCTCGGTATAGCGGAAGGAGAAATCCTCGAGCTCCCATTTCATCTCCGAGACGCCGAGCCGGTTGGCGAGCGGCGCGAAGAGCTCGAGGGTCTGCCGCCCCGCGGCGCGCTGCACCGCTTCTTCGGACCGGGTCATGGCGCGCAGGTAGATCACCCGCTCGGCCAGCTTGATCAGCACCACGCGCACGTCCTCGGCCATGGCGAGCAGCATCTTGCGCAGCTGTTCGAGATCGGCCCCCGACGCGGTGAACGCCTCGATCCTGCCGGCGCGCGTGAGCCCGCGCAGCAGCGAGGCGAGCTCCGGCCCGAAGGCGGCGAGCACCGCTTCCATGTCCAGCTCGCGCTCGGGAATCGACTGGCTGATGAGGGCGGCCGCGAGGGTGTCGGGATCGGCGCCCTGCAGCAGCAGCAGGCGGGCCACGGCGAGCGCGCGATCGAAGGCGTCGTTGCGGCCCGAGGCGCTCGCCGCGCCGCGAGCGAAGTGCAGCGCCCGCGCGGGTGCCTCCGCGAGCGCCGCCCCGAAGGTCGAGCGCAACTCGCCCTCGAAGGGGACCAGGTCGTTGGCGGCGGAAGAGCTGAGCACGAGGCGTGGGGTACGGGTGTGACGAATCGATTCTATACCCATGCATTTGCCGAAAATTCCGCATTCTTCGCGACGAATGCTCATCGGTTTTCTTTTTTGTTCTATATTCGCTCTGGCACACCGATTGCACGTTGTCGTACCAGCGTAGGCTGGCACCCAGTTGGGCCCCGGGCCAATGCCGCGGTTGCGGCGCCCGGGGCGACGAAGAAGAAAGATGTTCCCCGAGCTTTACAACGAGATGTACACGGCCGACCGCACCGTGCGCCCTCATTACGAGGCGTTCGCGCAGTGGCTCGCCGAAACCCCGCCGGCGCGCATCGCGCAGAACCGGCATGCCGCCGACCTCCTCTTCCACCGCGTCGGCATCACGTTCGCGGTCTACGGCGAGGCTTCCGGCACCGAGCGCCTGATCCCCTTCGACATCATCCCGCATGTGATTCCCGGCAAGGAGTGGGAGAAGCTCGCGCGCGGCATGCGCCAGCGAGTGCAGGCGCTGAACCGCTTCCTGCACGACATCTACCACTCGCAGGAGATCGTCAAGGCGGGCAAGATCCCCGCCTCGCAGATCAACGGCAATGCCCAGTTCCGCCGCGAGATGGTCGGCGTCGATGTGCCCGGCGGCGTGTACGCGCACGTGGCGGGGGTGGACATCGTGAAGCACTCCGATGGCGAATACTACGTCCTCGAGGACAACCTGCGCACGCCCTCCGGCGTCTCGTACATGCTCGAGAACCGCAAGATGATGATGCGGCTCTTCCCGGAGCTCTTCGCGCAGCAGTCGATCCGGCCCGTGGACCACTATCCCGACCTGCTGCTCGAGACATTGCGCGCCGTGGCGCGCAACGCCTCCGATACGCCGACCATCGTGCTGCTCACGCCCGGCCACTACAACAGCGCCTATTTCGAGCACGCGTTCCTCGCGCAGCAGATGGGCATCGAGCTGGTCGAGGGCCAGGACCTCTTCGTGCTCAACAACACGGTGTTCATGCGCACCACCCAGGGTCCGCAGAAGGTGGACGTCATCTACCGCCGCATCGACGACGACTTCCTCGATCCCCTCGCCTTCCGGCCCGATTCCATGCTCGGCGTCCCGGGGCTCCTCGCGGCCTACCGCGCCGGGCGCGTCACGCTCGCCAATGCCATAGGCACCGGGGTGGCCGACGACAAGTCGATGTACCCCTTCGTGCCCGAGATGATCCGCTTCTACCTCGGCGAGGAGCCGCTCCTCAACAACGTGCCGACCTACACGCTCAAGGATCCCGAGCACCTCGCCTACGTGCTCGCGCACCTGGACGAGCTGGTGGTCAAGGAGTCCCAGGGCTCCGGGGGCTACGGCATGCTGGTGGGTCCCACGGCGAGCCGCGAGGAGCGTGCGCGCTACCGCGAGCGGGTCCTCGACTCCCCCGAGCGCTATATCGCGCAACCCACGCTGTCCCTGTCCTGCGTGCCCACGTTCTCCGGAATGGACATCTGCGACCGGCACGTGGACCTGCGTCCCTATGTCCTCACCGGCTCGGACATCAATTTCGTGCCCGGCGGGCTCACGCGCGTGGCGCTGCGCGAGGGCTCGCTGGTGGTGAACTCTTCCCAGGGTGGCGGCGTGAAGGACACTTGGGTGGTCGACTGATGCTCTCGAGAGTCGCTTCCAGCCTCTATTGGATGAGCCGCTACGTCGAGCGCGCGGAGAACACCGCCCGCGTGCTCGACGTCACCTGGCGAATGTCGTTGCTGGTCAAGGAGGCCTCGCTCCAGGACCAGGAGTGGCTGGCCCCGCTCAGCATCACCGGCACGCTTTTCCCCTTCTCGGGCCGCCACGACCACGTCTGCGCCCGCGAGGTGCTGCATTTCATGGCGCTCGATCCCGACAATCCGTCGTCGATCTACGCCTGCGCGAAACACGCGCGGGAGAACGCCCGCGCCGTGCGCGGCACGATCACCTCCGAGATGTGGGAGGTGCTGAACGCCACCTGGCTCGAGATGCAGCAGATGGACGAGGACACGATGCAGGCGCGCGGCATCTCCAACTTCTTCGACTGGGTGAAGGAAAGGAGCCACCTCTTCCGCGGCGTGACCTTCGGCACCATGCACCGCGACGACGCCTACGAATTCGCGCGGCTCGGCACGCACATGGAACGCGCGGACTCGACCGCCCGCATCCTCGACGTCAAGTACCACGTGCTGCTGCCGAGCGTGAAGGACGTGGGCGGCGCGGTGGATTACTATCAGTGGTCGGCGGTGCTGCGCTCGGTCTCCGCGTTCGAGGCCTATCGCAAGGTCTACCGCGACGTGATCACGCCCCTCAGGCTCGCGGAGTTGCTGGTGCTGCGCGACGACATCCCCCGCAGCCTCATGTTCTGCCTGCGCCAGGTGTTCGATACTCTCGGCCACGTTCAGAATGCGCAGTCCGGCGAGACGCTGAGCCGCGCGGGCCAGATCCTGGCGGGCCTCCAGTACGGACGCATCTCCGACATCTTCGCCGCCGGGCTGCACGAATACCTGACCGATTTCCTCGATTCGATGCACGACCTCTCGCAAGACATCCAGAAGAGCTTCTTTTCCGCCAGCGTGGTCGAGTAAACTCAAAGGCCAGGGCCATTCCCGAACCGGGGATGGACCCTGAACCGGGCAAATTCCAGAACCAGGGTCCGTCCCCAATGACCTATTGCGTAGCCCTCCGCCTCGACTCGGGAATGATCTTCGCCTCCGACACGCGCACCAACGCGGGCGTGGACCACATCGCCACGTTCACCAAGATGCGCGTCTATGAGAAGAAGGACGACCGCGTGATCGTGACGCTCGCCTCCGGCAACCTTGCCATGACCCAGGGCGTGATCAACATCCTCGACCGCCACTTGAAGCTCCCGGAGGGCGAGGAGAACATCTGGAACGTGAGCTCGATGTACGACGCCGCGGCGATCGTCGGCGATTCGCTGCGCGAGATGCACCGGCGCGACGCGGCCTTCCTCGCGCAATCCTCGATCGAGGCGGGCTCGAGCCTGCTGGTGGGCGGCCAGATCAAGGGCGAGGCCCCGCGTCTCTTCCATATCTACGCGCAGGGCAACTTCATCGAGGCGACCGACGACACTCCCTACTTCCAGCTGGGGGAGTCGAAGTACGGCAAGCCCATCCTCGACCGCGTGATCTCGATGGCCACGCCGCAGAAGGAGGCCGCCAAATGCGTGCTGATCTCCTTCGACTCGACGATGAAGTCCAACATCTCCGTGGGCCTGCCCATCGACCTGATCTGGTACCCGCGCGACAGCCTGCGCGTGGGGATGCAGCAACGCATTCGCGAGGGCGATCCCTACTTCACCATGCTGCGCTCTCGCTGGGGCGGCGGCCTTCGGCGCGTGTTCTCGGAGCTTCCCGACCCGGATTGGCTGGAATAACCAAGGCCACTGGAACACGGATGAAACGGATCAAAGCGGATAAAAAGGATCTTTTGAGTCTTCGCGCCCGCTGATCCATCAACTCCCATGAAATGAACAGGAAGTATCCGCGTTCATCCGCTTTGATCCGTTTCATCCGTGTTCCAAAGGCTTAACTCACGCCAGTGACAATCAAGGTCGCGCTCCACCACCGCACGCACTACACCTACGACCGGCCGATCACGCTCTCGCCGCACGAGGTGAGGCTGCGGCCGGCGGCGCATTGCCGCACGCCGATCGAGAGCTACTCGCTCAAGGTCAAGCCCGCCAAGCATTTCCTCAACTGGCAGCAGGACCCGTACGGCAACTGGGTAGCGCGCGTAGTCTTCCCGGAAAAGACGCGCGAGCTCGAGATCACCGTCGACCTGGTCGCCGACATGACGGTGATCAACCCGTTCGACTTCTTCGTCGACCCTTCGGCCGAGCGTTTTCCGTTCGTCTACACCAGCGAAAACTTCCGCGAGCTGGCCCCCTACCTCGAGTTGGCGCCCCAGACGCCGCTGCTGATGGAGTTCGTGAACCGGGTGCGCACGAGGTACCTGGGCACCTCGATCTCGACCATCGACTTGCTGATCGCGGTGAACCACATGGTGCGCGCACAGGTGGACTACCTGGTGCGCATGGAGCAGGGGATCCAGTCGCCCGACGAGACGCTCGAGCGCGCCCAGGGCTCGTGCCGCGATTCGGCCTGGCTGCTGGTGCAGATCCTGCGCTACCTCGGCATCGCGGCGCGCTTCGCCTCGGGTTACCTGATCCAGCTCGCGGCCGACCAGAAGTCCCTCGACGGCCCGTCGGGACCGGAGCGCGACTTTACCGACCTGCATGCGTGGGCCGAGGCGTACATTCCCGGCGCCGGATGGATCGGCCTCGACGCGACCTCGGGGCTCCTCGCGGGCGAGGGCCACATCCCGCTCGCGAGCGCGGCGCTGCCCACCAGCGCGGCGGCGGTGTCCGGCATGACCGAGGTCTGCAGCAGCACCCTCGACTTCATGATGACGGTCACGCGCATTCATGAGGACCCGCGCGTGACCGCCCCCTTCACCGAGGGCCAATGGGGCGCCATCGACACGCTCGGCCGCCAGGTCGATCGTGAGCTCGAGGAAAACGACGTCCGCCTCACGGTGGGCGGCGAGCCCACCTTCGTGTCCATCGACGACATGGAGGGCGCGGAGTGGAACTACACCGCGCTTTCGGAGAAGAAGCTCGAGCTCGCGACCCAGCTTGTCTACCGCCTGCGCGAACGCTTCGCCCCGGGCGGGCTGCTGCATTTCGGCCAGGGCAAGTGGTATCCCGGGGAGCCACTGCCGCGTTGGGCGCTCTCGGTCTTCTGGCGACGCGACGGGGAGACGCTCTGGGACCAGCCTGAGCGCGATGCGAAGGCCACACCCGTCGAGGCCGGCCGCTTCGCGAGCGAGCTCGCGCAGGCCCTCGGCCTCTCTCCCGACCTGGTAATCGCGGCGTACGAGGACCCGTGGCGGATCCTGCGCGACGAATCCAACCTGCCGCTCAACGTCGACATCACCGCGCTCGACACCGCCTCCGATTCGGCGCGCAGGAGGCTCTCGGATCGCATCTCCGCGGGCCTCGGCAACCCGGTGGGCTACGTGCTGCCGCTGAAGGCCGTGGCGCGAGGCAAGCCGACGGCGCCCACGCGCTGGAACAGCACTTCGTGGCCGTTGCGGCGCGGGAAGGTGTTCCTGATGGAGGGCGACTCGCCGATGGGCTACCGCCTCCCGCTCGCTTCCCTGCCCGAGACGCTTCCCGAGGACGAGGAGCCTTTCATCCCGCAGGACCCCTTCGACCGCCGCGATCCCCTGGGCAAGAGGAAGCCCTCGCGCGCGGCGCAGGCCGCGAAGCACGGCAAGGGACGCAAGGCCTCCCCGGGCGGCGCGCGCGAGGTGGTGAAGACCGCCCTCACCGTCCAGCCGCGCAACGGCCACCTCTACATCTTCCTGCCGCCGACGGAGCTGCTCGAGGACTTCATCACGTTGGTGAAGACCATCGAGTCGGTGTCGCAGGCGCTCGAATGGAGCGTGAGGCTCGAAGGCTACGCCCCGCCCGACGATCCGCGCCTCGGGCGCTTCGCGGTGACCCCCGATCCCGGCGTGATCGAGGTGAACATCCATCCGTCGGCGGATTGGGACGAACTGAAGGAGCGCACCGAGATCCTGTACGAGGAGGCCCGCCTCACGCGGCTTGCCACCGAGAAATTCATGCTCGACGGGCGCCACACCGGCACCGGCGGCGGCAACCACGTGACGCTCGGCGGGCCTACCGCCGCCGAAAGCCCGCTGCTGCGGCGCCCCGACCTGCTGAGGAGCCTCGTCACCTACTGGCAGAACCATCCGGCGCTCTCGTATCTCTTCTCCGGGATGTTCATCGGCCCCACCAGCCAGAGCCCGCGCGTCGACGAGGCGCGCAGCGACACACTTTACGAGCTGCAGATCGCCTTCGAGCAGCTGGAAGTGAGCTTCAAGCCCGGCGCGGCGAACCCGAAGCCGTGGCTGGTGGACCGCATCCTGCGCAACTTCCTGGTCGACCTCACCGGTAACACGCACCGCGCCGAGTTCTCCATCGACAAGCTGTACGCGCCCGGGACTGCGACCGGCAGGCTCGGCATCCTCGAGTTCCGCGCCTTCGAGATGCCGCCGCACGCGCGCATGAGCCTCACGCAGGTGCTGCTGCTGCGCGCCCTGGTCGCGCGTTTCTGGACACGCCCCTGCCGCGAGAAGCTGGTGCATTGGGGCACGCGGCTGCACGACGAGTTCATGCTGCCGCACTTCGTCGCACAGGACATGCGCGATGTCGTCGACGATCTCAACGCCGCGGGCTATGCCTTCCGCTTCGAATGGTTCGCGCCCTTCTTCGAGTTCCGCTTTCCGCGTTACGGCACCGTCGCCTACGAGGGCATGGAGCTGGAGCTGCGCCAGGCGATCGAGCCGTGGCACGTGCTGGGCGAGCAGGCGGCGCAGACCGGCACCTCGCGTTACGTCGACTCGTCGGTCGAACGCCTGCAGGTGAAGGCCACGCGCTTGAACGAGACCCGCTACGCGATCACGTGCAACGGGCGGCCAGTGCCGCTCACGGCCACGGGGCGCCCGGGCGAGTTCGTCGCGGGCGTGCGCTACCGCGCCTGGAATCCGCCATCGGCGCTGCATCCCACGATCGGCGTCCAGGCGCCGCTGGTGTTCGACCTGGTGGACCTGTGGAACGGGCGCTCCGTGGGCGGCTGCACCTATCACGTCGCCCACCCCGGCGGCAGGAACTACGCGACCTTCCCGGTGAACGCGCTCGAGGCCGAAGCCAGGCGCGTCGCGCGCTTCCAGGCGATGGGCCACACCGCCGGCCCGATGACGGTCACGAAAGAGGCGCGCAACCCGAGCATTCCCATCACGCTCGACCTGCGCAAGAAGGCGGACACTTCAGATTGATTCGGCGGCAAC
>JBDSRZ010000100.1:0-15408 GCA_039929025.1 Usitatibacter sp.
GCGAGGAATCCGACGCGGTGTTCTATTTCCCCGGCTGCGGCAGCGAGCGCCTCTTCGGCCAGGTGGGCCTCGCGACCCAGGCCCTGCTCTATCACGTGGGCAGCCAGTGCGTGCTGCCGCCGGGCTATCTCTGCTGCGGTTACCCGCAGACCTCGGCCGGTCGCGCCGACCAGGGCGAGAAGATCACCATCCAGAACCGCGTGCTCTTCCATCGCGTCGCCAACACGCTCAACTACCTCGACATCAAGACGGTGGTGGTCTCGTGCGGCACCTGCATGGACCAGCTGCAGAAGTACGAATTCGAGAAGATCTTTCCCGGCTGCCGGCTGCTCGACATCCACGAGTACCTGATGGAGAAGGGCCTGAAGCTCGACGGCCTGCAGGGCGTGCGTTACATGTACCACGACCCCTGCCACACGCCGATGAAGACCTACGCGCCCGGGAAGGTCGTGAACCAGCTCATGGGCCGCACCGACATCGCCACCAACGATCGCTGCTGCGGCGAGTCCGGCACCTTCGCCGCCACCCGCCCGGACGTCGCGACCCAGGTCCGCTTCCGCAAGGAAGAAGAGATGCGCAAGGGGGCGGAGCTCGCTCGCGCGGGAGCCGATCTCCCGGTGAAGATCCTCACCGCCTGTCCTTCGTGCCTGCAGGGATTGTCGCGCTACGACGACGATTCCGGCACGACCGCCGATTACATCGTGGTCGAGATGGCGCGCCACATCCTCGGCGAGAACTGGATGCCCGAATTCGTCGCCCGCGCCAACCGCGGCGGCATCGAGCGCGTTCTCCTGTAGTCCCACCGGCCCGGCGCGGCACCTTGTCGCGCGTGCCAAAATTGTCGGTTCGCATCCATCCTTCGGGAATCGTGCCCATGGCCTCGTCGCTTCGCCCCCTCGCGGGTTTCCTGGCGCTTTTCCTCGCGGGCTGCGCATCCGTTCGCGATCCCGCGCCCACCGCGGAGGCATTCGCGCCCACCCCGATTGGCGCAGTTGCCGCGCCGAACATGGACCTGGGCAGCAAGTTCCGCATCCCCGACAGGGAGCAGGGCCGGCGCGCCATGGCCCTGATGAATCGCCAGTACCAGCTCGACACCGAATCGAACGAGAACGGACCGCCCTCGGCGGCCCAGATCTTTCGCGCCCATGGGCAGCGCCACGAGATCGAGCGGGTGAGCTCCGACCAGGTCGCGAAGTCGGCGGGCATCCAGCCCGCGCAATGGCAGTCGATCGGGCCCGGCAACGTGGCCGGGCGGGTGCGCGCCATCGCCTTCGACCCTTCCAACACTTCGCGCATCCTCGCCGGCACCGCCTCGGGGGGCCTCTGGATATCCGAGGACACGGGAGCTTCGTGGCGCGCCAACCATGACTTCCTGCCGAACCTGTCGATCTCCACCATCGCCTTCAATCCCGTGGACGCGCGCGTGGTGTACCTGGGTACGGGCGAGGGGAGCGCGGGCTTGGTGGGCGTGGGCGCGTTCAAGTCGGTCGACGGCGGCGCCACCTGGGCGCTGATGCCGCAAACCAATTTCGACCTCAACGCCGACTGGCGCTTCGTGAATCGCATCGCGGTCCATCCCACGCAGCCCTCGGTGCTGCTCGCCGGCACCACCAGCAACAACAGTGTGAGCGGCGCCATCTACCGATCCACCGACGCGGGCGCCACCTGGACCAGGGCCGCGAGCATGAAGGCACTCGACGTCGCCTTCGAGCCCTCGGACCCGGCGAACGCGCTCGCCGGCCTCGACGACGGCACCATCGCATACTCGCGCGACGCCGGCGTCACCTGGACCCGCAGTGCGCCGCTGCTGCCTTCTGACGGTGACACCCACCGCGCCGAGATCGCCTTCGCGCGCTCGCAGCCGGGCACCGCATACGCCTCGTTCAACCACGATCGCGGCGAGGTCTGGCGATCCACCGACAGCGGCGCTACCTGGACCCGGACCGCGACGCCGGCGCACCTCGCCGCACAGGGCGACTATGACAACGCGATCTGGGTCGATCCCACCGACGCGAACCACGTGATCGTCGCGGGCCTCGATATCTATCAGTCCCTCGACGCCGGCGTGACCTTCAGCAAGGTAAGCGACTGGACGCTCACCCCCGAGTCGCCGCATGCCGACCATCACGCGCTGGTGTCGCCGCCGGACTTCGGTCCCGGGAGGCCGCTCCTTCTCAACGGCAACGACGGCGGCATCTATCGCGCCGCCAACATCCGCTCGGTGAGCCCCCTCGGCCTGGGCTGGACGAACATGAACAAAGGCCTCGCTGTCACTCAGTTCTACAGCGGTGCGGGGCGCGCGGCCGCCGGTGGGAGGGTGATCGGCGGCACGCAGGACAACGGCTCGCTGGTGCTGAACCAGAACCTGTGGAACGCCTGGCGCGGCGCCGACGGCGGCTTCGTCGCGGTCGATCCGGCCAACGACCAGCTGATGTACGGCGAGATTTACTACCTCGCCATCTTCCGCAGCACCAACGGCGGAGGATTCGCGACGTACATATGCAACGGCATCAGCGAGGCGTACAAGCCCGAGAGCGGAACCTCGCAGTGCGGCACCGGCACGACACAGAAGGCCAATTTCATCGCGCCGTTCATCCTCGATCCCAACAACTCCTCGCGCATGCTCGCGGGTGCCAATTCCCTCTGGGTCACCGATAACCTGCGCCTCGTCACCGCGCCCACGTGGCGCGTGATCAAACAGCCGTCGGCCGCGACCGACAACTTCATCAATGCCATCGCGGTGCAGGAAGGCAACGGCAACGTAATCTGGGCCGGGCACAACAATGGCGAGATCTACCGCACGGCGGACGGCCTTGCGGCCTCGCCCACCTGGACGCGCCTCGGGCAGGGCAGCATTCCGGCCCGGCGCGTGATGCGCATCATGGTCGATCGCGACAATCCCGCGCGCGTGATCGTCGCGGTGACTGGCTTCAATCCGTCCAACCTCTGGCAGACGCTCGACGGTGGGGCCACCTGGGCCTCGATCACCGGCAACCTGCCGGACGCACCGATCTTCGACGTGAAGCGCCATGCCCGGAACGCGCAGTGGCTCTACGTGGCGACCTCGGTCGGTGTCTTCACCACCGAGAACGGCGGCGCCACGTGGTCCACGACCAACGAGGGGCCCGCGAATATCCGCGTGCGCGAGCTTTTCTGGATCGACGACAACACCTTGGGTGCCGCGACCTACGGCCGCGGCATGTTCAGGATCGCGGTCGCCTCCGGCGGCCCGAACAACTACCAGGATCTCTGGTGGGCGGGAAGCCAGGAGAACGGCTGGGGGATGAGCATCTCGCAGCACGGCTCCAGGATCTTCGCTGCGATGTACATCTACGATCTGCAGGGCCGTCCCATCTGGACGGTGCTTCCCGACGGGGCCTGGAATGCGTCTTTCACGACCTACACCGGCGCCCTCTACGCGCCCAGCGGCAGCTGGTTCGGCAACTACGACGCCGCGCGCGTCGTGGTGGGCCCCTCGCTGGGGTCGGCGAGCCTCACCTTCGACAGTCTCAACACCGCCACCCTCACCTATACGATCAACGGCATCACCGGCACCAAGTCGATCCAGCGCCAGGCTTTCGGGCCGCGGGACATGACACCGGTCGCGACCTATTCCGATCTCTGGTGGGGCGGCATCTCGCAGAATGGCTGGGGGGTGGCGATCAATCAGCAGTACCGCACGATCTTCGCCGTCTGGTACACCTACGACCCGGAGGGCCGTACCGTCTGGTACGTGGTGCCGGGAGGCGAGTGGGTGGCAGCAAACGTTTATCGCGGCACGGCCTACAGGACCGCGAGCTCGGCCTGGCTGGGGACGACCTACAATCCGGCGGCGTTCGCGGCGAATGCGGTGGGCAGCGTCACCTTCACTTTCAACGATGTGAACAACGCCGTCATGAGCTATACGATCGACGGGGTCTCCGGCACCAAGCCGATCACCCGGCAACCCTTCTGATGGACTGCGAATTCTGCGGCGCTCCCGGCGGGCCGGTGCTTTGGCAGAATGACCTGTGCCGCGTGGTGCGGGTGGACGAGCCGGACTACCCAGGCTTCTGCCGCGTGATTCTCAGGCGCCACGCGACCGAGATGACGGACCTGACGCTCCCCGAGCGCGACGGATTGATGGCGGTGGTCTTCGCGGTCGAGTCGGCGGTGCGTGAGACTATGCAGCCTGACAAGATGAACATCGCGAGCCTCGGCAACATGACGCCCCACGTGCACTGGCACGTGGTGCCGCGCTTTCGCGACGATCGCCACTTCCCCACGCCGATCTGGGCGGCGCCGCGGCGCGAGGCCTTGGTCCCTGCCGAGCGCGTGGCGCGCGCCGGCACCATCGCGGCGGCCGTGATCGCCCGCCTGGGTACGTAGGCCATGTCCTCCACACCTCCCGGAACGCGCGAAGGCGGCCTTCCCTTCGACGACGCGCGCGGCTGCAAGGAGTGGCTGGGAGCGCTGCCGCTCACCAATATCCCGCAGGCGCAGACGCTGCTGCACGAGGGGCTGCGGGGCCTCAGCGCCTCGGGCATGGCGGGGCTCGAGCGCCTGAAATGCCTGGAGACGATGCGCGACAAGATCGCCTACCTGCAGGGCGAGCAGCGCGCGCGCTATTTCGGCAAGTCGCTGCCGCTGTCCACCAACGACACCGATGCGTGGCGCACCGGCCGCGCGCTCCTCGAGGAGATGGAGGCCGGCTACCGCGCGGTCGCCGATGCCGCGCGCACCGACGCCGACCTCGCCAAGCACGCGGCGCTGATCGCGCAGCGCGTGATTCGCTACCTCGGCGCGCAGATGCTCTTCCACGCCATCGTCTACCGCCGCTTCGACCCGGTGCTGTGGCTGCGGCTGCACAAGCAGTATCGCGATGCCGAGCAGGCGGGGCTTTGCGGCGAGCGCGTCAAGGATTCCCTCGAAAGCGAGGACTCGGCCTCGAGCGTAGAGGAGGCCTATGCCCAGGTGGTGATGCTGCAGGCGGCCTATCTCTCGGAACTCGGCGCCAACGAGATCGACTTCACCGAGGCGCTGCTGCGGCAATGGACCCGCAAGGTGAAGGTGGCCATGCAGGCGCCCGAGAGGTCCACGCACGCGCTCGCCGTGGACCTCGAGCGCGACATCGGCGCGCGGCCACCGGCGCAGGTCGAGGCGGGCGCCAATCGCCGTATCCTCGACACGTCGCCCGTTTCGATGAGCCTTCGCAAGCGGATCCATGCGCTGAAGGGCGAGGAGGACGTCTCGACGCTCGGGCTTCCGACGCAGGCCACCGAGGTCGATCCCCTCCAGGTGATGCAGCGCCTGCACAAACTGTGGTGCGACGGCGCCCCGCCCCGTCCCGCCGCGCGCGTGCCCGACGAGAAGACCGCCGGCATGGTCTTCGGCCTGGGTGACATCCACTTCTATGTGACGGGCGGCAAGATCTTCGAGCAGCCCGACAAGAAGCGGGAGCTTTCCTCGCGCGAGAAGCAGGACATCGAGGTGTTCGGACGCGTGACCGAGCGCACCCAGAGCATGATGATGACCGAGCACAAGTTCACCGTGGAGAACTGGAGCGTCATCGACGAGATGCTCGGCGCCTGGCGCTTGCAGCGTCCCTCGACCGCCTCGCGCGGCGTCACCATCGGCAAGGTGGTGGCGATGCGCGTGGGGGACAGCGGGTCTTTCTTCCTCGGCATGGTGAGCGCGCTGGTGCAGGAGACCGACGGGCGCATCGTGGTCACGGTCACGCTCTTTCCGGGCAAGCCCGAGCCGGTCGCGGTACGCGCGGGCGACGCCCGCAACCGTGCCAACGCGAAATGGAGCGAGGGATTCCGGCTGCCGGAACTCGCCAAGCTCCACGTGCCGATGAGTTTCGTGGTGCCCGGCGGGCTCGCGCACCGCGGCCGCGGCATCGACATCTGGACCGACGCCGCGAAGGAATCGACCGTCTACGAGATCCTCGAGCGCGGCGCGGATTTCGACCGCATCACGATCTTCTAGCTCAGCCAACCTTCCGGCGCTAGCTAGGCCTCGACCGCGTCCATCAGGTCGCGCGCCGCGTTGTTGCCGGTCTGCTCGGCGATCTCGACGATGCAGGTCGGGCTGGTCACGTTCACTTCCGTGAGCCAGTCGCCGATGATGTCCAGGCCGGCAAAGACGATGCCTGCCTTCACCAGCTCCGCGCCCACCACCTCGCCGATCTCGCGGTCGCGCGCGGAAATGGGCTGCGCGACACCCCGCCCGCCGGCGGCCAGGTTGCCGCGCGTCTCGCCGGCCCTGGGGATTCTCGCGAGGCAATGGGAGAAAGGCTTGCCCGCGATCACCAGCACGCGCTTGTCGCCCTTGTCGATCTCGGGGATGAAGCGCTGCGCCATCACCGAGCGTGCGCCCATGTCGGTGATCGCCTCGACGATCACGTTGCGGTTCAAGTCCGTGGAGCTCACGCGGAAGATCATCGTGCCGCCCATGCCATCCAGCTTCTTCACGATCACGTCGCGATGCTCGTCGATGAAGGCGTGGATGCGCGCCATCTCGGAGGCTACGAGCGTGGGAGGGGCGAACTGCGGGAAGCGCAGGATGGCGAGCTTTTCGTTCCAGTCGCGCAACGACCGCGGATCGTTCACCACCCGTGTGCCCTCGGCCGCGGCGCGCTCCAGGAGGAGGGTCGCGTAGTAGTACTCCTGGTCGAAGGGCGGGTCCTTGCGCATGAAGACGCGCTCGTGGTCCGCGACACGCTGGTCTTCAGGCTCGGCCGCGGTGTACCAGCGGTCGTTGTCGTCGTGGATCGCGAGCGACTGCGCCCGGCAACGCACCGAGCCCGAATGCACGAACATCGAGCGCGCCTCGAAGGCACTCACCTCGTGGCCGCGGCGCGCGGCCTCGCGCATCATCGCGACGCTGGAATCCTTGTAGGCCTTGAGGCTTTCGAGCGGGTCAGCGACGAAAGCGAGCTTCATGCGTTCGCCGCCTTCACCTCCAGGGCGGCGGCGGACTGCGCGATCAGCTCCTCGACCTCGTAGGCGGCGGCGAGCATCGCCAGCCGCGCGATGACGCCATACGTATAGAAGCGGTTCGGCGGATCGCCGGGCTGCCCGCCGCAGTCGGGCGACTGGCAATCGGTCTCGAAGGCGAGCGGCACGAACTTGGCGCCGGGCGAATTCAGGTTCTCGTCGACGCCGCGGTCGGTGTGCACGCGATAGAAGCCGCCGACCACGAACTGGTCGATCATGTAGATCACCGGCTCGGCGACGGCGCCGTTCACCTGCTCGAAGGTGTACACGCCCTCCTGGATGATCACCTCGTGGACCGGCTGGCTGTCCTTGATGGTGCTCATCTTGTTGCGCGTCTTGCGGTTCAGGTTCCTCACCTCGTCCACGCTCTTGACCGTCATGATGCCCATGCCGTAGGTGCCGGCGTCGGCCTTCACGATCACGAACGGCTGCTCGGTGATGCCGTACTGCGCGTACTTCTCGCGGATCTCCCCGAGCACGAAATCGACGTTCGCCGCAAGGCACTCCTCGCCTTCCTTCTCGGCGAAGTTCACTTTGCCGCACTGGCTGAAGGCGGGATTGATGACCCAGGGATCGATGCCGACCAGCGCGGCGAAGCTCTCGGCCACGCGGTCGTAGGCGTGGAAATGGTGCGACTTGCGCCGCGTGGACCACCCCGCCATGAGCGAGGGCACCACCGGCTGCTCGATGCCGGAGAGGATCGCGGGAATGCCGGCGGACAGGTCGTTGTTGAGCAGCACCGCGCAGGGATCGAAGCCCTCGAGGCCGACGCGGTTGCCCTTGCGCCGGATCGGCTCCAGGGTGAGCTTGTCGCCCGCCGCGGTCTCGACCACGGTCGGAGCCTCGAGCTCGGCGATGAGGCTGCCGATCCGCACCGTGAGGCCCGCGCCCTCAAGGATGCGTTTCAACGTCGCGACGTTTTGCAGGTAATTGAGATTGCGAGTGTGGTTCTCGGGTACCAGCATGAAGCCGCGCGAGTCGGGACAGATCTTCTGCACCGCGGACATCGCCGCATGCACGCAAAGTGGCATGAAGTCGGGATTCAGGTTGTTGAAGCCACCCGGGAACAGGTTGGTGTCCACCGGCGCCAGCTTGAAGCCGCTGTTGCGCAAGTCTACGGAGGTGGAGAACGGCACCTCGTGCTCGAGCCACTGGGTGCGGAACCAGCGCTCGATCTCCGGGCGTTCGCCGAGGATCACCCGCTCGAACTCATGCAGCGGACCGGTGAGGGAAGTGGTGAGGTGCGGGACCATGGTGCCGGCTGCCGTACGTATGCGGGGCGGGAGGGTCAGTTTAACGTAGAATTTGACAGTGGCTTCGATTGCGGCGTTGGAGCGGACACAGGGCGCCGCTCAACGCCGTAACCGTGGCACACCGGCGCCGCTCAACGCCGGAAGCAGGGCCCGAAAGTCGCCGCTCAACGCCGGACCGGGGCTGAACAGCCGCCGCAAAGCTCCATCTTCCGCCAGCCATGCACCTCCACATCCTCGGCATTTGCGGCACTTTCATGGGGGGCCTCGCCAAGATCGCCCGCGAGGCGGGCCACCGCGTCACCGGCTGCGACGCGCAGGTGTATCCGCCGATGAGCGAGCAGCTGCGCACTATCGGCATCGAGCTTCACGAGGGCTACGACGCGCAGCAGCTGGACGTCTTCAGGGCCGACCTCTACGTGGTCGGCAACGCGATGACGCGCGGGATGCCGGTGGTGGAGGCGATCCTCGACCGCGGGCTCGCCTACTACTCGGGACCGCAATGGCTCTCCGAGCACCTTTTGGTGGACAAGTGGGTGCTCGCGGTGGCGGGTACCCACGGCAAGAGCACCACCGCATCCATGGTCGCGTGGATCCTCGAGGACTCGGGGATGGATCCCGGTTTCCTCATCGGCGGCGTGGCGCGCAACTTCGGCATGACCGCGCGCGCCACCGCGTCCTCCTTCTTCGTGATCGAGGCCGACGAGTACGACACCGCCTTCTTCGACAAGCGCTCCAAGTTCGTCTGGTACCGTCCCCGCACCGCGGTGCTCGCGAACCTCGAGCACGACCACGCCGACATCTTCCCGGACCTCGCCGCCATCGAGACGCAGTTCCATCACCTGGTTCGCATCGTACCGGCGCAGGGCCTGCTGGTCGTGAACGGCACCCAGGCCTCGCTCGCTCGCGTGCTGGAGCGCGGCACCTGGACACCGGTGGAGCGCTTCGGCGCCGGGCAGCCGTGGAGCATTGGCGAATTGCATGGCGACGATTCGTTCGACGTGATGCTGGAGGGCGTGAAGCAGGGCACGGTCCGCTGGGAGCTGATGGGTGAGCACAACCGCCAGAACGGGCTCGCCGCCATTGCTGCCGCGCGTCATGCGGGAGTTCCCGCCAGGGTAGCGATCGACTCGCTCGCGCGCTTCCGCGGCGTGAAGCGCCGCATGGAATTGCGCGGCACCGTCGACGGCATCGCGGTGTACGACGACTTCGCCCATCATCCGACGGCGTTCGAAACCACCATTGCCGGGCTGCGCGCGCGTGCGCGCGGCGGGCGCGTGGTGGCGGTATTCGAGCCGCGCTCCAACACCATGAAGCTCGGCACCATGCAGGACCGCATGGCGCGCAGCCTGGCGGGTGCGGACCTGGTGTTCTGCTACGCCAGGGGCCTGGGGTGGGATCCGGCGCGGGCACTCGCGCCCCTGGGCGGTCGCGCCTCCACGCACCAGGACCTCGCGGCGATGGTCGAAGCGCTCGCGCGCGCGCTTGCGCCGGGAGACCACGTGCTGGTGATGTCCAACGGCGGCTTCGGCGGTGTGCACGAGAAGCTCCTGGCGCGCCTGCGAGCGCGCCCGGTGCGGGCGAGCGCATGAAGAACGAGCAGCACGAGCGATGACATGACGAAGCGACTCGACTACCGGATCGTGAATGTCTTCACCCGGGGGGGCGCGACCCTCTCGGGCAACCCGCTTGCCGTCTTCGAGCGCGGCGAGGGCGTGGACGAGCGCACGATGCAGGCGCTTGCGCGCCAGTTCAACCTCTCCGAGACCACCTTCATCCTGCCTTCGTCGAAGGCGACGGCGCGCGTTCGCATCTTCACGCCCTCCTACGAGATGCCGTTCGCGGGCCATCCGACGCTCGGCACCGCGCACGTGGTGCGCTCGTTGCGCGGCGGCGGCGATTCGGTGGCGCTGGAGATGAAGGCGGGCGTGATCCCGGTGAGCGCGCGCGGCGACCGCTGGACGCTGCAGGCGAATGCGCCGAAGAGCCGCGCATTCGAGATGGCGCGCGGCGAGCTGGAGGAGATCCTCGGCCTTGAGCCCGGCGATGTGGCCGAATGGCCCCTGTGGGTGAACGCCGGCAAGGAGCAGCTGGTGGTGCCTCTGGCGAACCCCGACGCCGTGCGCCGTGCCGCACCGCGCGCCGATGCCTTCAAGCGGCTGAAGAGCGAGGACGGCCAGAGCATGGCTTACGTCTTCCACGATGCGGGCGACGCCGCGGGCACGGTCGAATGCCGCTTCTTCTTCCCCAGCGGCGCCGCGATCCTCGAGGACCCGGCCACCGGCTCGGCGTGCGCCAACCTCGGCGGCTGGTTCACGGTGGTGCGCCCGCAGGCGGACGTGAAACGCGCGGTCTCCCAAGGCGCGGCCGTGGCGCGGCCCTCGACGCTCTACCTCGACGTGACCCACGGCGCGATCCACGTCGGCGGCGACGTGATCGAGCTGGGACGGGGAAGCGTGAGCCTTTGATCCGATCCGGCGGTAGCTGGCGGTGAGGACGATTGTCTACCTGCATGGGTTCATCAGCTCGCCGCAGTCGAAGAAGGCGGTGATGCTGGGCGACTACCTGCGCCAGTGCGTCACGGGCGTGGACTACATCGTCCCGGAAATGCACCATCGCCCGAAGCGCGCCATCGAGGAGGTCGAGTCCGCCTGCCTCGGCATTGCTCGCGCGGACTTGACGCTGGTCGGCAGCTCCCTTGGCGGCTTCTATGCCACGGTGATCGCCGAGCGCCTCGGCTGCCGCGCGGCGCTCCTCAATCCCGCCGTGCATCCGCAGCGCCATTTCACGCGCTACCTCGGCGCGCAGAGGAACCTCCATACCGGCGAATCGTTCGAGCTAACGAGGGTGCACGTCGAGGAGCTGGACGCGCTCGACCCGCACCGCATCACCAGGCCCGGGCGCTACTGGCTCTTCGTCGAGACCGGCGACGAGGTGCTCGACTATCGCGAGGCGGTGAAGCTCTACGCCGGCGCGGTGCAGGAGGTGGTGCGCGGGGGCGACCATACTCTGGTCTCCTTCCCCGAGCATGTCCCTGAAATCGTGGATTGGGCCGCCACTGATACCCTCTCCCCGGTCCTCGCCCTGAAGGGAGAGGGAGCAACATGAAACAGGTCCTGTTCGAGGAAGACGGCGCCTTCCGCGTCGGCACCATCCTTTCGGAGGCGGGTGCGTCCTTCCAGGTCGAGGCGGCGCACGGCAAGCGCTCCAAGGTGAAGGGGAGTTCGGTCCTGCTGCGCTTCGACGGACAGCCTCTCGGTGCTTTCATGTCGCTGGCACAGGACCTGGCGGCACCGCTCGATCCCCAGTTCCTGTGGGAAGTGTGCGGGGCGACCGAGTTCGGCTTCGAGGAGCTCGCGCGCGAATACTTCGGCCGCACGCCCACGCCGCACGAGGCGACCGCGGTGGCGATCGCGCTGCACGCCAACCCGATCCATTTCTACAAGCGCGGCAAGGGGCGCTATCAGGCGGCCCCCGAGGGAAATCTCCAGGCCGCGCTCGCCGGCGTCGAGAAGAAGCGCCGCCAGCAGACGCAGGTGGACGAGTGGGCGGCGGAGCTCGGCGCGAAGCGCGTGCCCGCGCCGCTCGCGGAGAAGCTCGACACGCTCCTCTTCAAGCCGGACAAGCTCTCGCTCGAATGGCGCGCCCTCGACCAGGCGGCCACGGCGGCGGGCCTCTCACCCCCGCGGCTCCTCGCAGGGGCGGGCGTGCTCGCGGGCCCGGAGGACTATTTCCTGCGCCGCTTCGCGTTCGAGTTCTTCTCGAAAGGCATCGGCTTTCCCGCCGCCACCGGAGAGCTGCTGGCGCTCCCGGAGTTGCCGCTCGCGCCGGCCGCGGCCTTCTCGATCGATGACGCGGAGACCACCGAGATCGACGATGCCTTTTCGCTGCGCCGCGATGCCGGCGGCGACTGGATCGTCGGAGTGCACATCGCCGCGCCGGCGCTCGCCTTCGGTCGCGGCGATCCGCTCGAGGCGATCGCCCGCGAGCGCTTGTCCACGGTCTACTTCCCCGGAGGCAAGATCACCATGCTGCCCGGCGAGGCGGTGGCGCGCGCCACACTCGCGGCGGGAACGACGGTGCCCGTGGCGTCCCTCTACCTCACCGTCGATTCCACCAGCATGGAGGTGAAAGGCAGCGACTCGCGCCTCGAGCGCATCGCCATCGCCGACAACCTGCGCCTGGCGGAGCTCGACCTGCGCCTGAACGAGGAGACGGTCGCGTCCGGCCGCGTCGAGGGCGAGCACGGCGAGGAGCTCATCACGCTGTGGAAGCTCGCCAGGTTCCTCAAGGCGGCGCGCGGAGCCGGCGAGGAGAAGACCGACCGCCTCGACTACAACTTCCGCGTGGCCGACGGCCGCGTCGCGATCGAGCCGCGCCGCCGCGGCACACCCGTGGACATGCTGGTGGCCGAGCTGATGATCCACGTCAACTCGACGTGGGGAAGGCTGCTCGCCGATCGCGGCTACGACGCCATCTATCGCAACCAGAAGGGCGCCAAGACGCGCATGGAAGTGGCGCCCGGCGCGCACGAGTGGCTGGGGGTGTCGCATTACGCGTGGACCAGCTCGCCGCTGCGCCGCTTCACGGACCTCGCCAACCAGCGCCAGCTGGTTGCGCTGCTGTCCGGCGCCGAGCCTGCCTATTCGAAGGACGAGCTCGCCGCCGCCGCGCGCGACTTCGAGGCCGCCTACGAAGCCTATGCGGAGCACCAACGCCTCCTCGAGCGCTTCTGGTGCCTCAAGTACCTGGTGCAGGAGGCGATCGAGATCGCCGAAGCGATCGTGATCCGCGACGAACTGGTGCGCGTGCAGGGGCTCCCCCTCGTGGTGCGCGCCATCGGGCTGCCCGCGGCCGCGCCCGGAGAGCGAGTGCGCGTGGCCTTCGGAGACATAGACCTCTGGGAGGCTCACGTTCTGGCCCGTTACGCGGGCAAGTCCTCTACAATCCCCGCTCATGGCGAGCCCTGAACGAAAGCGGTAGCTGCCGATGCAGTTGAGGCAGCCTTCCCCCGACCCTTTCGTCTCCTTTTCAGACTTCCTGCTCGAACGTTTCGGACTCGTCGCCTCGATGCAGGTGGCGGTGGTCGCCTCGTTCGCCTTCCACCTGTTCGTGATTGTCGGCCTCGGCTTCAGCCTGCCCCTGATCCCGAGGTTCGACGCGCCTCACAACGTGATGGACGTGGTGCTGGTGAACGCGAAGAGCGCCCGCAAGCCCGACAGGGCCGATGCCCTCGCCCAGGCGAACCTGGATGGGGGCGGCAACACCGACCAGAAGCTGCGCGCCTCGAGCCCGATGCCGGCGGTGGACGACCGCGACCCGAGCCGTGAGCTCAAGGCCGCCGAAAACCGCATGAAGGCGCTCGAAGCCGAGGCGAAGGAGCTGATGACGCGGATGAGGTCCAAGGCGCAGGTGGCGCCCATGGAGGTCGTCCCCCAGGCGAGCGCAAAGGCCGACGCCGAGGCGCGCGACCTCGTCGACAAGAGCCTGGAGATCGCACGCCTGGAAGCGCAGATTCGCCGCGACCACCAGGCCTACCAGGAGCGGCCCAAACGCCAGTTCGTCGGCGCGCGCGCCTCCGAATACCGCTTCGCGCAGTACGTGGACAGCTGGCGCTTGAAGATCGAACGCGTCGGCAATCTCAACTATCCCGAGGAGGCGAAGGCGCGCAGGCTCTACGGGCGGCTGCAGCTCACCGTCGCGATCAAGGCCGACGGCGAGGTGGAGTCGGTCGAGGTGAACCGCTCCTCGGGGCACAAGGTGCTCGACCAGGCGGCGATCCGCATCGTGCGCCTCGCCTCGCCCTTCGAGCGCTTTCCTGCCAACATCAAGTCGGACACCGACATCCTGCACATCACGCGTACCTGGACCTTCACGCGCGCCGACCAGGTGATCGCAGAGTAACGCGCTCCGGGGCGCTGCTCGCGACGCTAGTCGTTGCGGGCGCGACCGTAGAGAGCGAGCGCCTTTTCGCGCTGCCGCGCGTGGTCCACGATGGGCGCGGGATAGTCGCGCCCGATGACGCAACCCGCGGCGTGTTGCTCGAGGGGCGCGAGCGTCCACGGCTGGTGAACGAACCTGCCCGGCACGTTGGCGAGCTCGGGCACGTAGCGGCGGATGAAGCGCCCCGCGGGATCGAACTTGAGCGACTGCGCGACCGGGTTGAAGATGCGGAAGTACGGCTGCGCATCGCAGCCGGTGGACGCCGACCATTGCCAGCCGCCGTTGTTGGCGGCGAGATCGAAGTCGTTCAGGTGCGCGGCGAAGTGGCGCTCGCCCCAGCGCCAGTCCACCAGCAGGTCCTTGCAGAGGAAGGACGCCGTCACCATGCGCAGCCGGTTGTGCATGTAGCCCGTCTGCGCGAGTTGGCGCATGCCTGCGTCCACCAGCGGATAGCCGGTGGCGCCCTGCTGCCAGGCGGCGAACAGGCGCTCATCGTTGGGCCAGGTGATGCGCGCGAACTCGGCATGAAAGGATTCGCGCGCCGCGCGCGGGTGATGCCAGAGCACCTGGAAGTAGAAGTCGCGCCATGCGAGCTCCGAGAGCCATACGCGGGCGCCCTCGCCCTCGCGCCCGAGGGCGAGCCTGGCGAGCTTGCGGATCGAGACGGTGCCGAAGCGGTTGTGCACGCCGAGGTACGACACGCCGCGGACCGCGGGGAAGTCGCGCGCCACCGCGTAGCCGTCGATTCGCCGCGCGAAATCCGCGAGCAGCCGCGCCGCGCCCTTCATGCCCGTGCCCACCGGGAAACTGGCGAGGTTGGTGCGCGCGAAGCCGAGCGCCTCGAGCGAGGGGACCTCCACGGGGAAAGGCGGCGGCGCGAGCGCCCGTGCGTGCTTCGCGACCGCATAGGCCTCCACGTAGAAGGGCTCCATCAGCTTGAGCCAGGCATTCCGGTACGGGGTGAACACCGTGAACGGCCGCCCCGCCCGGGTGAGCACCTCGTCTTTCTCGAAGAGCGCCTGGTCCTTGGCACGGTGCAAGCGCCGGCCCCGGGTCAGCAGGGCCGCCTCGACCGCGGCATCGCGCGCCGTGGCATCGGGCTCGTAATCGCCGTTGCAGAAGACCGCATCGACCTCGAGGCGCTGGGCCAGCGCCGGGATCGCATCCCTCGCCTGGTCGTGCAGGACAATCAGCTCGCCGCCGCTCCTGCGCAGAGACTCGCGCAGCTCGCGCAC
>JBDSRZ010000101.1:0-3772 GCA_039929025.1 Usitatibacter sp.
CGTCGCCTCCTCGGCCCGGTCCAGCGGCTGGGCCTTGCCGATATCGAGACTCACCAGGATCGCGCGGGGGCGCTCAGGAGTCCTGGGAGTGCTCAAGCGGGACGGACACCGGCCGGGCCGGGACCACCGTGGAGATCGCGTGCTTGTACACCATCTGCGTCACGGTGTTCTTCAGGAGCACCACGTACTGGTCGAACGACTCGATCTGCCCCTGGAGCTTGATGCCGTTCACGAGGTAGATCGAAACCGGGACATGCTCCTTGCGCAACGTGTTGAGGAACGGGTCCTGTAGCAGTTGGCCCTTGTTGCTCATTGTTGTTTCCCTTTTCTCTCTACGGGTTTCCCGGTCTGTGCCGGGCCATTCGGGTGCGGCATCGGACGATGGCAGCAGCATCGATTATGCCATCGGAGGAGGAAGGACAGCCCGTCCGGTAATGAGTTCCGACATTGCCTAGCCGTAACGCCGCTTGGAAATGATCTTGCGCCGGCGCCGCTGCGAATCCTGCTTTTCCGTCAAGGGTTTGCGCTTGCCCTCGAAGGGATTGACGCTGGAGCGCAGCTCGACCCGGAGCGGCGTGCCCTTGAGCTTGAAGACCTTCTGGAAGTGCCCCTCGAGGTAGCGTTTGTAGGTCGCCTTGACGCCGTCCAGGCCGGAGCCGTGAATCACCACGATGGGCGGGTTGGAGCCTCCCTGGTGGGCGTAACGCATCTTGGGACGGAATCGCCCGGACATCGGCGGCTGTTGCTGCTCAAGCGCCGCCTGCAGCGCACGGGTGAGCTTCGGGGTCGAAAGCTTGGCCATCGCGGCCTGGAACGCGACGTCGACCGAAGCGAGTGTCTGCTTGATGCCGGTTCCGTGACGGGCCGAGATGTTGTGGAACTCGGCGAAGTCGAGGAACTGGAGTTTCCTCTCGAGATCGCTCGCCACGTCCTTCCTCTTTTCGCTCTCGATCGCGTCCCACTTGTTCACCGCGACCACCAGCGCGCGTCCCGCCTCGAGGATGTAGCCGCCGATATGGGCGTCCTGCTCGGCGATGTTCGCCTCGGCGTCGACCACGAGGATCACCACGTGCGCGCGTTCGATCGCCTGGAGGGTTTTCACCACGGAGAACTTTTCCACCGCCTCGAACACCTTGCCCTTGCGGCGGATGCCCGCGGTGTCCACCAGCGTGTAGCGCCTGCCGTCCATGTTCATCTCGACCTCGATCGCGTCGCGCGTGGTGCCCGGCTGGTCGAATGCGATCACGCGCTCCTCGCCCAGCAGCCGGTTCACCAGCGTCGACTTGCCGACGTTGGGGCGGCCGACGATCGCGACGCGCGGGTGGTCGGGGATTTCCTCTTCCTTCTCGTCCGGAGGAAACTTGCCGAGCGCGAGCTCGATCAGGTCGCGCACGCCCTCGCCGTGCTCGGCCGAGATCGCATAGGGATCTCCCAGGGCGAGCTCGTGGAACTCGGCTGTCACCATCTCCTGGCGCATGCCCTCGGTCTTGTTGACCGCGAGGTAAACGCCCGCGTTGGCCTCGCGCAGCTGCTGCGCGATGCGCTTGTCCTGCGGCGTGAGGCCGGCGCGCCCGTCGGTCACGAAGATGATCACGTCGGCCTCCGCGATCGCCTCGCGCGCCTGGCGCGCCATCTCGGCGTACACGCCCTCGGCGTTCACGGGCTCAAAGCCGCCGGTATCGACCACGATGAAGGCCTTCTCGCCCAGCCTTCCCTGCCCGTAATGGCGATCGCGCGTGAGGCCGGGCAGGTCTGCCACCAGCGCGTCGCGCGAGCGTGTGAGGCGGTTGAAGAGCGTCGACTTGCCGACGTTGGGCCGGCCGACCAAGACGACGGTGGGCTTCACGGGGACGGACCCAGGTGCTCGCCGTTGCCTGGTTCTGGGTCCGTCCCCGGTTTCAGAATTTCACCATTGCGACGCTGCCTTTCTCCGTCTGCAGCGCGAGCCCGCCGGTAGCCGGCACGATCCAGCGGATCGGCGAGCCGTCGGTCGCGAGCCGCCCGATCAACGCGCCGTCTTCCGGCGAAAGCACATGCAGGTAACCGAAGGCATCGCCCACCACCAGCATCCCGTCGAAGACCACGGGCGAAGTGAGCCTGCGGTAGAGGAGCTTGTCCTGCTTCCAGACGCTCGCTCCCGAAGTCTTGTCGAGGGCGTGGATCGCGCCGCTGTCGTCCACCACGTAGAGGTAGCGCGCGTCAGTCACCAGGGCGCGCGAGCTGGAGAGGTCCCGCGACCAGAGGAGGTTGCGCGACTGGATGTCGATGCAGGACACCTTCGACTGGTACGCCGCGGCGCACACGGTGCCGCCATCGATCACCGGCAGCCCCGCGATGTCGGAGATGCGTTCCAGCTCGGTGGTGCCGCGCGGCTGGGTCACGCTCACCTCCCAGGTGAGCTTGCCGTCCTCGACGTCGAGGGCGACCAGCTTGCCGTTGGGGAAGCCCGCGAGCACGTCGCGGCCGATCGCCTGCACTCCCGCCTCGGTGCGCAGCAGCAGCGCCGGCGTCGGACGCTGGAACACCCAGCGGCGCTTGCCGTCTTCCGCGGACAGGCCGAACACGCGGCCATCGGCGGTGCGTACCAGCACGGTCTTCGAGGCGACCGAAGGCGGGGCGATGATCTCGCCCGCGACGCTGGTGGTCCAGATGAGCTTGCCGTCGGTATCGAGGGCCACGACCTCGCCCTTCGAGGTGCCGGCGAGGATCTTGCCCTCGCCCACCTCGAGGCCGCCGGAAAAGGGCTTCTTGGTCTCGACCTTGCGCGCGACGCGGCCGGTCGCCTCGTCGAGGATGGTGACCGAGCCGTCGGCCGCAGCGGCGTAGATGCGGCCGCCCTCTGAATCGGGCCGGAAGCTGAAGCCCCCGCCCTTTCCGACCTGCGCGGTCCACGTCGCGCGCGGCGTGACCGCGGGCTTGAACGCCGCGAGCGGCGTCGGCTTGTGCGCCGGCTCGTTCATGATCCCCACGGCGATCAGCGGGTTCCAGGTGGTGCAGGCCGCCGGAGCGAGCAGCGCCGCGGCGAGCACGAGGTTGAGGAGCTTCATTGCGGCCCTCCGAGGGCGTTCAGCTTCGTGTCGGCGATGCCCTTCACCGGATTGCGCGGCTCTGCCTTCTCGGAGGCGAGCTTGTACGCGGCACGAGCCTCGTCGACGCGGCCCTGCGCGAGCATGATGTCGCCGCGCATGTCCGCGGCAGACGCCACGAACGCCTCGTCCTTGTTCGCGTCGAGCACCTTGAGGGCCTCCTCGTACTTCTTGTCCTCGAGCAGCACGGCCGCAAGGCGCATGCGCGCCACGGCGCGGTGCTCCTCGACGCCCTTGTCGACCACCCATTCGAGGTGCCTGCGCGCCTCGGCGAGATTGCCGGCGTCGAACGCGGCCTTGGCCGCGAGCAGCGCCGCCTCCGACGCCGGAAACGAGCCGGGGTGCTTGTCGATGAGGGGCTTTGCCGCGTCCGCGATCTTCTTCGCATCCTTGGACTTGGCGGCCTCGGCCACCGGCGTGAACATCGCCGCCGCGTCGTCGGCCTGGCGCGCGTTCCAATACTGCCAGCCGCGCCAGCCGCCAATGGCCAGCAGCGCCGCGGCGATCGCGCCCAGGACAAACCAGCGGTTGTCCTCCCACCACGCCTTCAGTTCCGCCAGCCGTTCCTGCTCTTCGAAATCGTATTCGCCCGCCATGGTCTTCTCTCAGTGGATATGGGCCAGCGCTTCGCCGAGCCCGAGGGTTTTCTGTTCGCCGCCGCCTCTCAGCGGCTTGAGCGTTACCTT
>JBDSRZ010000102.1:0-49238 GCA_039929025.1 Usitatibacter sp.
ATGACTCCCGCATGAACATCATCGAGCCCTTTGTACGCCGCCCGGTCGCAACCACGTTGCTGACCATCGGGGTGGCGCTCGCGGGGATCGTCTCGTTCGGCCTCTTGCCGGTCTCGCCATTGCCGCAAGTGGACTTCCCGACGGTATCGGTAAGCGCCTCGCTCCCCGGCGCGAGCCCGGAAGTGATGGCGGCGACGGTGGCCACACCGCTCGAGCGGGCGCTCGGGCGCATCGCGGGCGTGACCGAGATGACTTCCAGCTCCTCACTGGGCAGCGCGCGCGTGACGCTCCAGTTCGAGATCTCCCGCGATATCAACGGCGCGGCGCGGGAGGTGCAGGCGGCGATCCAAGCGGCGCGGAGCCAGCTGCCCTCGAGCCTGCCCAACAATCCGGCCTACCGCAAGGTGAACCCGGCCGACGCGCCGGTGATGATCCTCGCCATGACCTCCGACGTGTACTCGCGCGGTCAGATGTACGACATCGCATCCACGGTGCTCGCGCAGCGCATCTCGCAAGTCGCGGGCGTGGGACAAGTGACGGTCGGCGGGGGCTCGCTGCCGGCAGTGCGGGTGGAGTTGAATCCGACGGTGCTCAACAAGCTCGGCGTCACCTTCGAGGAGGTGCGCACCGCCATCACCGCCAACAACGTGAACCGCCCCAAGGGCTTCCTGGACGACACCGAGCGCTACTGGCAGATCCTCGCCAACGACCAGATGAAGACCGCGGCCGAGTACATGCCGGTGATCGTCGCCTACCGCAACGGCTCGGCGGTGCGCCTTCAGGACCTCGGCCGGGTCGAGGACAGCGTGCAGGACGTGCGCAACTTCGGCGTGGCCAACGGCAGGCCCGCGATCATGCTGATCATCAACCGCCAGCCGAACGCGAACATCATCGAGGTGGTCGACCGGGTCACGGCGCTGCTGCCGGAGTTCCGCGCCTCCATCCCGCAGAGCGTGAACCTGGAGCTGATGATGGAGCGCACCTCCACCATCCGCGCCTCGCTGCGCGAGGTGGAGCGCGCGCTCCTCATCTCGGTGTCGCTGGTGATCCTGGTGGTGTTCCTCTTCCTGAGGAGCGGCCGCGCGACCCTCATCCCGGCGATCGCCGTGCCGATCTCGCTCATCGGCACGCTGGCAGCCATGTACCTGCTGGGCTACAGCCTGAACAACCTCTCGCTCATGGCCCTCACCATCGCTACCGGCTTCGTGGTGGACGATGCCATCGTGGTGCTGGAGAACGTGCAGCGCCACATCGAGAAGGGCCTGTCGCCCTACGAGGCGGCGCTGGTCGGCGCGCGCGAGGTTGCCTTCACGGTGGTGTCGATGAGCGTGTCGCTGGTGGCGGTGTTCATCCCGATCCTCTTCATGGGCGGCATCATCGGGCGGCTCTTCCGCGAGTTCGCCGTTACGCTGTCGGTGGCGATCGGCATCTCGCTCCTGGTCTCGCTCACCACCACGCCGATGATGTGCTCGCTGCTCCTGCGCCCCGAGAAGGAGCGCGAGCAGGGCAGGCTCGCGCGCTGGAGCGAGGCGGCATTCGAGCGCATGCGGGGGAGATACAAGCGCAGCCTCGCCTTCGTACTCGAGTTTCCGTTCCCGATGCTCCTCATCTTCATCACCACCATCGGCCTCACCGTGTTCCTGTACGGCTATGTGCCCAAGGGCTTCTTCCCGCAACAGGACACCGGGCGCCTCATCGGCTTCGTCCGCGCCGACCAGTCGATCTCCTTCCAGGCCATGCGTGACAAGCTCGTCGCCTTCGCGAACCTGGTGCGGGCCGATCCCGCGGTGGAGAGCGTGACTGCATTCACAGGCGGTGGGCAGCGCAACACGGCGCAGATGTTCATCGCGCTGAAGCCGCTCAAGGAGGGCCGCGAGCCGATCGACACGGTGCTCACGCGCATGCGCGCGGCCCTGGGCAAGGAGCCGGGCGCCAACGTCTTCCTCAACCCGATCCAGGACCTGCGCGGCGGCGGACGGCAATCCGATGCCTCGCAACAGTTCACGCTGCGCGGCGAGGACGTGACGGAGCTGCGCAACTGGGCGCAGCGCCTCGAGCGCGAGCTGCGCGCGGCTCCGGAGATCACCGATGTCAACTCCGACCAGCAGAATCGCGGCCTGCAGATGTCGCTCGTCATCGACCGCGCCACGGCGGCGCGCCTGGGCATCACGATGCGGGCCATCGACAGCACGTTGAACCTGGCCTTCGGCCAGTCGGTGGCTTCCACCATCTACCAGGACCGCAACCAGTACCGCGTCATCATGGAAGCCGCGCCGGAATACACCCAGGGCCCGGCGACGCTCGACTCGATCTTCGTGCTCTCGCCCACCAAGGGGCAGGTGCCGCTCGCGGCCATCGCCCGCTACGAGCCGACGCTCGCACCGCTTTCGGTGAATCACCAGGGGCAGTTCGCCGCGACCACCATTTCGTTCAACCTGGCGCCGGGTGTGGCGATGTCGGAAGCGGCGCAGGCGATCCGCGACTCGCTCGCTCGCATCGGCGCGCCCACCAACATCTACGCCTCGTTCGAGGGAACCGCCAAGCTCTTCCAGCAGGGCCTGGACAACCAGCCGTACCTGATCCTCGCGGCGCTCCTCACCGTGTACATCGTGCTGGGCATGCTCTACGAGAGCACCATCCATCCGATCACGATCCTGTCCACGCTGCCCTCGGCCGGCGTGGGGGCGCTGCTCGCACTCCTCCTCTTCAAGACCGAGTTCTCGATCATCGCGCTGATCGGGGTGATCCTGCTGATCGGCATCGTGAAGAAGAACGCGATCATGATGATCGACTTCGCGCTGCAGGCGGAGCGCGACCACGATGCCAGCCCTCGGGACGCGATCTTCGAGGCGTGCGTGCTGCGCTTCAGGCCGATCATGATGACCACCATGGCCGCGCTGCTGGGGGCGATCCCGCTGGCAATCGGCACCGGCGACGGCGCGGAGCTTCGCCGGCCGCTGGGGATCTCGATCGTGGGCGGCCTCCTCCTCAGCCAGCTGCTCACCCTTTACACCACTCCCGTTGTCTACCTCTATCTCGACCGCGCACGGCATTGGACGCGGAGCCGATTCTCGCGGCGGCCCTCGGGAAGCGCCGCTCACGCGGATTGATGCGCGGACAAGGGCAAATTCATGCATGAGTATCGCGACATCATTGGCTTGATCACGAGGAACCTGGTGGGGTTTATCCGTGTTCATCCTTTTCATCCGTGTTCATCCGCGTTCCTCGCCCTGGTTCTCTCCGCATGCGCGGCGGGACCGGCCTACCAGAAACCCACGGTAGAAACGCCGGCGGCGTTCAAGGAAGCCGCGGGCGACTGGGTGGTCGCGAAGCCGGGGGACCACGTGCCGAAGGGCAAGTGGTGGCAGGTCTTCAACGACCCGGTGCTGAATGGCCTTGTCGAGCAGGTCGCCGTTTCCAACCAGACGCTGCGCGCGGCCCAAGCGCGCCATACCCAGGCGCGCGCGGCGGTGCAGTCCGCGCGCGCGGGCCTCTTCCCCACGCTCGGGGCGAGCGGGGGAGCGTCGCGCAATCGGCGCGGCGCAGCCGGCACCAACAGCAACTTCGACATCGGCATCGATGCGCGTTGGGAAGTCGACCTCTGGGGCCGCGTGCGGCGCCTGGTCGAGGCGAGCAGCGCCGGCGCCGAGGCGAGCGCCGCGGATCTCGAGGCGGTGCGCCTGTCGATGCAGTCGGAAGTCGCCCTCGACTACTTCCAGCTGCGCGTGGCCGACGTGCAGCGCGAGCTCTTCGACGACACGCTGAAGGCCTTCGAGACCTCGCGCAAGGTGACGCAGAACCGCTACAACGCCGGTGTGGCGGCGCGCGTCGACGTCGTCCAGTCCGAGGCGCAGTTGAAGAGCACCGAAGCGCAGGCGCTCGATCTCAAGGTCTCGCGCGCACAGCTCGAGCACGCAATCGCGGTGCTCGTGGGCAAGCCGCCGGCCTCGTTCTCGATCGAGCCGGCGAAGTTCCAGCTGCGCATCCCCGACATTCCGCCGGGCGTCCCGTCGACGCTCATCGAGCGCCGGCCCGACGTCGCGGCGGCCGAGCGGCGAATGGCGGCGGCCAACGCCCGCGTCGGCGTGGCGCAGTCCGCCTACTTCCCGTCGTTTACCTTGAGCGGCAGCGCCGGCTTCGCCTCCGACGCCCTCTCGACGCTGGTCTCGGCGCCCAGCCGCGTCTGGTCCCTCGGGCTTGGCCTCGCCGGGACAATTCTCGACTTCGGCGCACGCTCCGCGGGCGTCGACATCGCGCGCGCCCAGTACGACGAGACCGAGGCCAACTACCGGCAGACGGTGCTGAAGGCGTTCCAGGAGGTCGAGGACGGCCTGGCGTCGGTTCGATGGCTCGCGGAGGAAGGCGTGATCCAGCAGGACGCGGCGCGCCTTGCCCGCGAGAGCGTGGTCCTCACCGTCAACCAGTACAAGGCCGGAACCGTGAGCTATCTCAACGTGGTGCAGGTGCAGGCCACGCAGCTGAATGAAGAGCGCCAGACCGTGCAGCTCCTCGGGCGGCGTCTCGCCTCCGCCGTGGCGCTCATTCGCGCGCTCGGCGGAAGCTGGCAGGAGTAGTAGGCTGGGCGGAAATGGAAACGCTCGAGGATCTTTTCACCTGGATCGGGTGCGAGGAGGTGCGCACGAAACGGCTGGCCGCGACGCCGGGGGTGCGATGACGATGGAGGCCGAGGCCACCTATGATCATTAACTGCGTCGCCTACGAGCAGGGCCGCAAGCTCGCCGACATCGCCAAGACCGACATCAGCGAGTACCTGCGGCGCCCCGGCTGCTTCGTGTGGGTCGCGATCAAGGATCCCGAGCCCGACGAGCTCCTCGGGATGCAGGAGGAGTTCGGGCTCCACGAGCTCGCCGTCGAGGACGCGATGGCCGGGCACCAGCGGCCGAAGGTCGAGGAGTACGGTGACTCGATCTTCACCGTCCTCAAGGTGCCGCAGCTGAAGGGCGACGAGATGGAGGTGGGCGAGGTGGACCTCTTCGTGGGAAAGAACTATGTGCTTTCCGTGCGCCACCGCACCGAGCCGGGCTTCCAGGCGGTGCGCGACCGCTCGGAGTCCGAGCCCGAGCTACTCAGCGTGGGCTCCGGCTTCGTCTTCTACGCGCTCATGGACAACGTGGTCGACCGCTACTTTCCCCTGGTCGACGCGCTCGAGGTGCAGCTGGAGGCGATCGAGGAGCGCATCTTCGCCGACGAGAAGAGCGCGCGCGCCAACATCCAGGACCTCTACGCCCTCAAGCACAAGCTGATGGTGATGCGCCACGCGGTCGAGCCGCTGATCGAGGTGGTGCACAAGCTCTACGGCGGGCGCGTGCCCTCGATCTGCGTGGGAGTCCAGGACTACTTCCGCGACATCTACGACCATCTTTTGCGCGTGAGCCAGCAGCTCGACGGCCTGCGCGACATGGTGATCACGGCGATGTCGGTGAACCTGGCAATGATCAACATGGGCACGGGCGAGGTCACCAAGCGCCTCGCCGCGTACGCCGCGCTGGTCGCGGTGCCGACGCTGATCGCCGGCATCTACGGCATGAACTTCCAGCACATGCCGGAGCTGAAGATGGAGTGGGGCTATCCCCTGGCGCTCGCGATCATGGTGGGGATCGACACCTTCCTCTGGACCCGCTTCCGCAAGTCCGGCTGGCTCTAGTCGGCGCCGATCGAGCGCTTTTCGGTCGCCGCCTCGGCGAGCAGCCACTCGCGAAATTCTCCGAGCGCGCCCTCGCCCGACGCGGCCTCCGGCGTGACGAGATAGTACGCATAGCTCGCGGGCGCCGCGATATCGAACGGAACCGCGAGGCGCCCGGCCTCGATCTCGCTCCTCACCAGCGGCTTCATCGCCAGCGCGACACCCATTCCCTCGAGCGCGGCCTCGAAGGCGAGCGAGGCGTCGCTGAAGTGCGGTCCTCGGGTGGCGTCGATGTCCTCGAGGCCCACCGATTCGAGCCAGTCCGCCCAACTCGGCCGCGCGTCCTCCTCGATCACGGTGTCGTCGTGCAGGAGCGTGTGGTAGCGCAGGTCCCCGGGACTGCGCAGGGCGTGCTCACCTTTCAGCAGGCGCGGGCTGCAGACCGGCACGTAGGTCGCGGAGAAGACCTCGTCCACGCGCGTCCCGGGATAACGCCCGTCGCCGAAGCGGATCATCGCCAGCGGCGCATCCTCCCGAGCCTCGCTGGGCTGCGCCGGCATGCCGTCCTCGTCGCGGCCGTCGATCATCGACGGCCGGCTCGCCAGGTGCAGCTCGAGGTTCGGGTGCGCGACGGTGAAGCGCGCGAGGCGCGGAACCAGCCAGCGCGCGGCGAAGTTGGGTGGGGCGATCACGGTGAGTACGCAGTCGTCCTCGCGCGCCCGCACCTTGTCGACCGCATCCGAAAGCCGCTCCAGCCCTTCCTGCACCAGCGGGAGCATCGCGAGCGCTTGCGGCGTGAGCTCAAGCGCGCGCGTGAGCCGGCGGAAGAGTTGCGCGCCAAGGCGCTCCTCGAGGCCCTTCACCTGGTGGCTTACCGCTCCCGGGGTGACGTGCAGCTCGCGCGCCGCATTCTTGAAGCTGCGATGGCGCGCCGCGGCCTCGAAGGCCCGCAGGGAATTCAGCGGCGGAAGGCGCCCGAGCGGCTTGGCCATGCCTCAACTTTCCTCATGCATTGCTGTAGAACATATCTGTTGTTGCACTGCAACATCATACCTATATTGTCCTGTAGCAGTCGGATTCAATGCCTGAGAGGCTTCCCGTCCGCGGCCTTCCATAAGGAGAAATTAATGAATTTCAAGGATAAATATCCAGATTTCGCGTCCATCGAGGGCCACATCCGCGATGCACGGATAGAGCGCGCGGTGTACCTCAGCCAAGGCATCATTGCCGCAGTGCAAGGCGTGATCGGCGGGTTCAAGCGCCTCGGCGCCATCGCTGCCCGCAACGTCGAGGCAGAGCGCGACCGCCGCTCCATCGAGGCCGACACGTTCCTGAAGAGGTCGGTCCCGCGCTACTGACTCGAACCGCAGGACGAGCCCTCTGCCTCCACTCCTCCGGAGCGCCCGGCTTCGCCGGCGGGGCCGCCAAGGCGCCAGTCGCGTCCCAGGCACATCGCCTACCGCGGCCTCGGCGTCTCGGGCTTCCACGACCTGCACGCGCTGCAGTGGGGGCGGCAGAAGCAGGCGCGGACGATCATCTGCGCGCACGGCTATAGCGGCAACGCGCGTGACTTCGACTACGTGGCCCGCGAGATGTCGCGCGACGCACGCGTCATCTGTCCCGACGTGGCGGGCCGCGGCGAAAGCGCGTGGCTTCCCAACCCGCTCGAGTACAACTTTCCGCAGTTCCTCGCCGACATGCGCACGCTCCTCATCCGCCTCGAGGTGGACGAGGTGGAGTGGATCGGCACGTCCATGGGCGGCCTGCTGGGCATGCTGCTCGCGGCGCAGCCCGGGAGCCCGATCCAGCGGCTGGTGATGAACGACATCGGCGCCTATGTGCCCGCCGAGGCGCTCTCGGCGATCGCGCGCAACCTCGAGGCGCCGGACAGGTTCGCAACGCTCGCCGAGGTGGAGGCGCACCTGCGGCATACCCACCGCGAATGGGGTGAGATCGGCGACGCGCAATGGAAGCAGATGGCGATCCACGGCTCGCGGCGCACACCGACGGGCTACCGCCTGCACTTCGATCCGCAGATCGCGCGCATCGCCCGCCCGATTCCGTTCTCGCCGGGACTGCACTTCTGGGACGCGTGGTACCGCGTGCGCTGCCCGGTATTGCTGCTGCGCGGCGAGGACTCGAACATCTTCCCGCGCTCCGTGGCCGATGCGATGCTCGCCATCAGGCCCGAGGCGGAGTTGGTCGAGCTGCCGGGATGCGGGCACGCCCCGGGGCTCATGTCGCCGGAGCACGTCGCGCCGCTGCGTGAGTTCCTGCTACCCCGCGTCCCTCACTTCAGCCAGGCGGCAACGTCATCGGCACCCAGCTTGAAGTCCGGGTTCTTGGGCATGTTCTCGGCGTTCAGGTCGTCCTGAACGGTTTCGAAGGCCTGCGCCAGCTTGAAGCTGAGCTTGGCAAGGTTCACCGGATCCGCCGACATCTTCACGCCGGTCTCGCTCACGGAGACGGCGCGCACCACCAGGTCGACGTAGATCTGCGCGGCCACCTCGCGCAGCCCCATCTTGAAGAGTTTCTCGGTCTTGTCGACCATTTCGGCCATTTCAGCCTTCTCCACCTTCACTGCGGTCATGGGGCTCGCCTCGGCGTGTGATTCAGCATCCCATCCTACGCGTCCCGTGCCTGCGCATTGAACCTGCGGCGCGGCGCGGCGTCTTTCGTTGGTCATGAAGCTCTTCATCCTTCCCGGCTTGCTCGAGGACGCCGATGCGTTCGGCGGCGTGCTCGAGTCGCTCGGCGATGCCGCCGCCTGCACCGTGGCCGACCTCACCCGCGCCGATTCGATCGCGCAGATGGCGGTCCACGCTCTCGAGCAGGCGCCCGAGGGCGGCCTCAACCTGGCAGGACACTCGATGGGCGGGTATGTCGCCCGAGCTCACCGGGACCATCGGCGGCATGGCGCTCGCCGTGGGCAAGGAAGGTTTCGCGCGCCAGCAGCAGGCGAACATCGGACGGGTCGACAGCCGGCCCTTCCTGAAGGACATCGCCTGCCCGACGCTGGTGATCGCGGCCAGGCAGGACGCGATCATGCCGCTCGAGTGGCTCCGCGAGCTGGCCGAGGGCATTCCCGGCGCGCGCCTCGAGATCATCGAGGAGTGCGGGCACATGGCGCCGCTCGAGAAGCCTGCCGCCGTCGCCGCTTTGCTGCGCCACTGGCTGGGAAATTGACCACCCGGTCGACCGGAACGGCGGACGCGGCGATAGAAAACCTTCGGTCGCCGAACGGCGACGGATCCCCCGTGTCGAAGCTGGGCCCGCCCATTCCCGGAGAACACCATGAACCTCTCGCTCACCATCGGCCCGATCATCGCCCTCATCGCCGGCATCCTGATCCTTGTGATGCCGCGGCTCCTCAACTTCATCGTCGCGATCTACCTCATCGCCATCGGGGTCATCGGCCTGCTGGGTCACGTGAAGTTCTAGCGCAGCAGCGGCGTGGCGCCGCCTTCGCGTAGCATGGGTTTTTCTCCGCCCGGTACGTGCATGTCCACGTTTCCAACGCTCTCCCTCCTCGAAGCGCGCGTCCTCGGCGTACTGGTCGAGAAGCAGCACACCGTTCCCGACAGCTATCCGCTCACGCTGAACGCGCTGCTGTCCGGCTGCAACCAGAAGACCAGCCGCGATCCGGTGATCGAGGCCAGCGAGGCGGAGGTGCAGGCCGCGCTCGACCGGCTGAAATCGCTGTCGCTCGCGATGGAGTCGAGCGGCGGGCGGGTGATGCGCTATGCGCAGAACATGGGCAAAGGGCTCGCCCTGCCGCCGCAGTCGGTGGCGCTCCTCACGGTGCTCTTCCTGCGCGGCCCGCAGACGGCGGGCGAGCTGCGCATCAACAGCGACCGCCTGCACAGGTTCGGCGACATCCTCGCGGTGGAGGGATTCCTCGACGAGCTGGCGGAGAAGGGTTTCGCGCGCGAGCTCGCGAAACAGCCCGGAGCGCGCGAAACGCGGTGGGTGCATCTCGTCTCGGGAGAGCCCGATTTGTCCGCGCTATCCGCGCCGGCGCGCGGCGCAGGCGAGAACCTCACCATGAGCCAGGTCGCGGCGATGCGCGCGGACGTCGACCGGTTGCAGGGCGAGGTCGCCGTGCTGCGCAAGACGGTGGCGCGACTCTGCACGGAGCTTGGCGTCGAGCCGTGAGGTGCCCTCAGGCCTCCCACTCGCGCCAGCCGCCGATCGCAGGAAAGTAAAGACCCATGCTGCCCGGCATGCCGGCGAGCGCCGGAACGTACTTCGCCATCTGCGCGGCATAGCGCGCCTGCTCGGTATCGAGGAAGCCCTCCAGGTCGCTGCCCTGGTGCGCGGACGTCTTGTAGTCGACGATCCAGCGCCGCCCGCCCTCGGTGAAGATGCGGTCGATCACCAGCAGGCGGATTCCCTCCGGCCCCGCGACGCGAATCCGGTACTCGGAGCGCGCGTCGGCATGGTTGCCCAGGACCCAGCGTCCGCGGGTGTCGCCGAGCGCCCGGACGAGCGCGTCCACGACGCGGCGCGCGGCCCGATCGAGCTCCCCCGGCGGCACGCCGCGCCGCGAAAGCTCCGCCGAAACGCGGGCGCGCAGCCCCTCGACACGCGCCGCATCCCAACGGTCGAGTCCCTCGGTCGCGATGCGCTGCAGCCAGCCGTGCGCGATGGTGCCCACGTGCCGCGCCGTCTCGCCCACCCAGGAGAACTCGATGCCGCGCTGCGCCTCGACCGGCGCATCGGGCATGCGGAACGCGGGTTGCGGCACGCTCACGGCGAGCCGGCCGGCGTCGAGGCGCCGCAGCTTGGTCTGGATCGCGGGTTGCGCGGCCTTCTCGCCAATGCGGTCCCTGAAGAGCGGGATCGCCGCGTTGAAGTCCGCGGACGCCGCTTCCCACGCCTTTCCCAGCAACGTGGTGCTCGGGGGCCGGCGGATCGTCTCGGTTGCGTTCTTCACTTCGAGGCGGGCGTAGCCCATGAGGTGGAGACGGCTCCCGGCGCGGGTGACCGCGACATAGAGCAGCCGTTCGAGCTCGTGCCGCGCCGCCTCGCGTTCCAGCGCGCGAAGATAGTCGTACGCCGGCTCGTCGACCAGGCCCGCGGGGCGGATTGGCGCCAGCAGCATGCGCCCGTCGGCACGCACCTTCCACAGGCACAGCGGGTAGTCGGAAATGCGGGGAACCCGGTCCATTCCGGGCACGATCACGGTGCCGAACTCGAGGCCCTTGGCCTTGTGGATGGTCATCAGCTGCACGCGCGCCTCATCGCCGGTGTCCGGTGCCGCGTAGAGCCTTTCCAGCTGCTCTTCCAGCACGCTCGGATCCGGCAGCTCGCCCGCCTCCTCGAGCCTGTCCAGTTGGTCGAAGAAGGTCTCGGCGTCGTCCAGGTCCGACTCGCCCTGCGCGCAAGCCGGGCCGCCCAACGCGAGCCACGCGGACTCGACACGCTCGCGCAGCGACCCGCGCAGGCGATTGGCCATGAAGCGCGCGAGGACGTCGCGCACGCGCTCCAGCCGCGCGCGGCCGTCGGCGGAAATCGCCGCGAGCCGCTCGCCCTCGTGCATCAGCTGCCAGACGGTGGCCCTGGCGCCGTCGCGCTGCAGTTGGCCGCCCGTGAGCGCATGCAGGTCGGCGAGCGCGAGCCCGCACCACGGCGCGCGCAGCACTCCCAGCCACGCGATGCGGTCGGCGGGGTGCGAGAGCGCCCGGGTGATGGCCAGCAGGTCCTGGATCACCTGCTTGCCGCCCAGCGGCTCGATGTCCACGGCGCGGAAGCGGATGCCTGCCTTTCCGAGCGCCGGCACGATGCGGTCGAGGTTGGAGCGGTTGCGCACCAGGATCGCGATCGTGTGCGCCGCATCCGCGGCAAGGGCTTCGCGCACGATCTGCACCACGCGTGCCGCCTCCTGATCGCGTGCGAGCGCCGCGTCGGTGCCGAGGAACGGCTCCCATTTCACCGCCGGGCCCGGCGCTTCCGGATGGTGGGCGCTGGACGCCGAATAGGTCACCGCACCCGCGTCCGCGTCGCCGGCCGAGAGGATGTGCTCGAAGTGCCGATTGACCCACGCGACCAGCCCCGCCTGCGAACGGAAGTTGGTCGCCAGGGCGAGCGCAGTGAGCGGCACCTGCGGCATTCCCTCACGCCACGCGTGGAGGAAAAGGGCCACGTCGGCCTCGCGGAAGCGATAGATCGACTGCATCGGATCGCCCACGAGAAACACCGTGCGGCCGTCCCCAGGCTCCCAGCCGGCGGTGAGGCGCTTGAAGAGCTCCCACTGAGCGTGGGAGGTGTCCTGGAACTCGTCCACGAGCACGTGGCGAAGGCGCACGTCGAGCGCGAGCAGCAGGTCGGTGGGCTCGTCCTCGGATCCGAGCGCCTGCAACGCGGCGCGCGCGATGCCGGTGAAGTCGATTTCCCCGCGCTCGGCGAATACGCGCTGCAGCTCCCGGTGGGCGCGCGGCAGGATCGCGACCACCGCGCCGACCACTGTCCATTGCGCTTCGGTGAACGTGGCGGGCGGCATCCAGCGCACGGCGTGGAGCGCTTCGCACAGCCCCGCGACCTTGCTGAGGCGGTTCAGCAGATCCGTCATGCGCTGCTTCAGCTGCGCCGGCGGGCCCTTGTCCGCCGGAAAGCCGGTGTTCTTGTCGACCTTGGCGCGGAACTTGATGTCTTTCTTGTCCGCGGTGAGCAGGAGGTCGGCGAGCGCACGCCATGCCTCGGCATCTGCTTCGTCCACGGACGGAAGTCCGGGCAGATCGATGAGCCGCGTGATCGAGGCTGCCGAGTGGGTGTGCCGCAGGTTGGCGGCGGCGAATCGCGCCAGCGCCGCAAGCTCGGCCTCCTCGCGCGGCGGCATGGCGGCCAGCAGTCGCCGCAGCACCCGCGCCCGCTCCGCGCGAAACGCCTCCTCCAGCGACGCGCGCGCCTGCCCATCGGCCGCGAAGCCATTCACGCGCGGCAGCCATTGGTCGCGGCGTGCGAGCATCACCTCGAGCAGCGTGCGCAACATCGTCCAGTCGCCGTCGAGATGCTCGAGGAGCGCGGCGACCGCGTCCGCGTCGCCGCCGCCCGCGGCGAGGTTCGCAAGCGTGCGCTCCGCGGCTTCGCGGAAGAGGCCGCGCGCATCCTCGACGATCGCGGGCGTGGTGCCGAGCCCCGAGACCACCGGCATCTGCCGGCCAAGGGAAGCCGACAGCGAATCGATCGTCTGGATGCGTAGGCGGGCGGCGTTGTGCAGCAGTCCCCATCCCTCGGCCGCGTCCTGGTGGAGCGCTTCCTGCGCGAGGCGCCAAGTGATGCGGTCGTTGAGGCTCGCGGGGGAGGCCGCCTCGCGGGCGCGCTCCAGCGCCTGCAGCACGCGCCTGCGCATCTCCGCCGCGGCCTTGCGCGTGAAGGTGATCGCGAGGATCTCCTCCGGCTTCGAGACGGTCGCGAGGAGGCGCAGGTAGCGCTGGATCAGCAGGCCCGTCTTGCCCGAGCCCGCCGGCGCCTGGACGATGAAGGAACGCGTGGGATCGAGGGCGGCTTCGCGCTCGCCGGCGTCGGCGACGTCTTGGGCCATCAGCTCTCGTCCTCGGGGTTCTCGTCCTCGTCACCCTCGTCCAGCGGCGTGAGGCGCTCGTGCACGCGGCAAAGCGGCTTGAGGTCGCACCAGCGGCACGTGGACAGCAGCGCCTTGGGGTCGACGCGCGCGTCGCCCGCGGCGAAGTTGTCTCCGAGGAGATCGACCTCGCGGCGCCATTGCGCGATCAGCTCGTCCCACGAATGCTTCACCGCTCCGCGGAGCCTGTCCACCGACTGCACGCCGGGGATCGCCGCGGCGTCGCGCGCCACGCCGACAAAGCCGCGGTCCCCCGTCTTGAGGCGCGCGAACGCGACGGCTCGCACCTCTTGCGCTCCGCCGCCGGCGGCGAGGGCGTAGAGCGGGAGCTGGGCATCGTCGGGGCGCTCGCCCATCCAGTCGGCGACATTCACGCGGCCGGTCTTGTAGTCGATGACCGCGAGTCCGCCGCTGTCGAGATGGTCGACGCGATCGATGCGCCCTTCGATCATCAGGTTGCCCGCCGTGAGTCGCATCGACTCCTCGCGCATCGTGACGCGGAAAGCGGGCCGCCCCGCCTCGATCGCCAGCCACTCGCGCGCGATGCCGGCGAGGCGCTCGCGCTCGAGCTCGGCGAACCGGCCTTCGAGGCGTCCGGGCCTGTCGTCGCGCACCCGTTCGATCGCGTGGGCGGCGGCCTCGTCGATCATGCGCGCAAGCGTCTCTGCATCGGTGGCTCTGAGCGTCGCGCTGTCCTTCAATGTCTCCCAGAGCTGCGCCATCATCGCGTGCAGCAGCGTGCCGCGATCCATCGCATCCAGTCCCGGCTCGGGATGATCGAGGCTGCGCGCATCGAGGCGGAAGTGCGCGAAGGCGCGGAACGGGCACGCGGCCTGGTCGACGAGGATGCGCGTGCCACCCTTCGCGGCGACGTCCCCGACCGCCGGACCGATGTAGTCGTGCTGCGTGGTGATCGCGCCGCGGCCGGCGCGGAAAAGAAGGTCGCGAAGGAGCGCGTACTCGCCGATGCCTATCTCTTCGGCGGACACCGGCGCGATGTCCGCGACTAGCGGGCTGGCGAGGAGCTCGCGGTCGCCATCGGCGCGCGGGCTACTGAACACCACTTCGGGAGCCGCCTCGCGCCACGCGCGCGTGATCGCCTGGTCCACCTTGAAAGCCTCTTCAGGGCTCGCCTGCGGGATGCCGGCGCGGCGCTGAAGCGCGGGAGCGATCAGCGGATGCGGGCGCGCGGCGATCGGCCACGACGCTTCGGTAAGGCCGCTTACCCACAGGTGGTCGAACGCAAGCCCCACCGATTCGAGCAGGCCCAGCACCTGCACCGGCGCATTGCCCGAGCGCGGCTGGAAGACCGTATCGGCACAGAGGCGCTGCAGGCGCGAACGCGCCTCGCTGGCGGTCCATTCGCCGGCGACCGGATTCAGTGCGGCGAGATTGCCCACCACCTCGCGCCATTTGCCGAGAGCCTGGTATTCGGTGGAATCGAGCGTGCGCTCGCCGGGAAAGCCGGCGGCATCGAGGATCGCCGTGAAGCGCCGCGCCCAATCGCTGGCGCCCGCGCGCCCGCCTTCGCGCTGCGCTTCGATCAAGCGATCAAGCACCGAGGCGAGGCGAGCGCAGTCCGGCGCTGCCAGCCGGCGCCCCGCATGAGACACCAGCTGGCGCAGGCGCATGAGGGTGAGCGCGGCCGGAGCGATGCGGCGCAGCGCCGCATCCAGGCGCGCTCGCTCGGCTTGCTCGGTCTCCGCGGCCTCGATGAAGGGCGAGCGGATGAAGCGGCTCGCGCGCTCGTAGTCGACCTGGCCCGAAGCGACCTCGATCAGGGCGAGCGCCGCATCGACCAGCGGGTAGCTCGAGAGGGGCTCGCCGAGCGAGATGTTGAATAGCGCGGCGCCCGCCTGCCCTAGGTGCGGATCCACGGGGCCCAGCACGCGTCCGAACACGCGGGCCACCTCCCGGCGGCGCTTCGCGAGGTCGGGAACGACGACGGCAATGCGCGGGGCACGCGCGTTGCCCGCGGCCTCCAGTCGGGAGCGCGCCCAGCGCGCCGCATGCTCCAGCTCCGCGCGCGGCGCCTCCAGCTCGATGCGGCTCACGCCACCGGCGAAGCATGGCGGATCGCAGCGCAGCACCTCCACACCCGCGCGCTCCCAGGCATCGAGGAAATCCGACTGCTGCGGCGTGATGCGATCGAAAGCGTAGGTGACGAGGATGGCGGGCCGCGCGATGGAGCCCTGGGCGACCCGTGCCGCGACGATCCCCGGCAGCCGCGCCGAATCGGTCATCGCCTGACGCTCGATCCGCCGCGCATAGTGCTCGGCCCACAGCGCAAAGGCCTCCGCGTCCTCGCTGCAGGGCTCCGCCCGCAGGGCGCCTTCGATCCGCCACGCGTGCGCCAGGGTCCACGCCTCGGCGGCGAGCGCTGCCGTGGCGGGAATGGACAGGAGCGCTTCACGCCAGCGGCTTGCGCGGATCGCCTCCTCCCACAGCAGCAGGCAGGCCGGATCGGAGAGGAGCGAGGGGAGGTGCGCGCCCGCGGGACCGTAAAGAGCTTCGTCGTAGCACCGCCGGACGAAGGGGGCGAAGGCGATGATGTCCGGCGCCTCCCAATGGGCACGCCCGGCGGCGACATGGAGCGCGTCCACATCGGATTCGAGCGATTGCGCCAGACGGAGGCTTGGCGTGAGCACCGTGAGGCCCTCGCCGTGGCCGTGCGCGAGCCTGGCGAGCAGCGCTTCGTGCCCGATCGGTCCGCGGCCCGGGACGCGGGGCGCTGGACCGGCCTCGGCGGGCGTCCCGAAGAGGTCGCCCTGCCGGTCGTCGCGCAACGTCTTTTGCATTGACCCTTCCCTACGATGGCCGGCCGAGCGGCAGGTGGATCACGAGGCACGCTCCTTCGCCCTCGCGCCTTGCGGCGCGGATCACGCCGCCATGCGCCTCGACGATCGCGCGGCTGATCGCGAGGCCCAGGCCCGCTCCCTTGCGCGGGGGCTGGTTCTCGCCGCGCTGGAACGACTCGAACACCTCTTCCTCGCGGCCCTCGGGAAGGCCGGGGCCGGTGTCCTCGAAGCGCACTTCGAGCTGGTTTCCCACGACCCGCGCGACGATGGCGATCGGAGTCCCCGCGGGCGTGTGCTTGGCGACATTGCCCGCGAGGCTGGTGAAGACGCGCTCCATGAGGTTGGGGTCGGCGCTCACCAGCGGCAGGTCCGTGGGGACGTCCAGGGTCACCGGATGCTTGGCGAGAACCGGCCCGAGCGACTTCAGGGTCGCCTCGATCATCTCGCGCACCGGGCGGCGCTCGAGGCAGAGTCTGAGGTCGCCGCCCGCGATGCGCGCCTTCATGAGCGCGTCGCGCGCGACGTCCAGGTAGTGCACGCGCTCGAGCGCGGTGGCCACGAGCGCCGCGAAGATCTCGAACTGGTGGCGCTGCTCCGGGATCATCAGGTCGCGCGCGCGCTCCGGGCGCACCGCCAGCACGCCCCAGGTCCGCGTAGGCGACTTGAGCGGCAGGAAGATGTGCTCGTTGCCGGCGAGCGTATCGGTGCTCGCGCCCGCCTGGCGCGACTGGTCGAAGGCCCACTGCGCGGTGGTGCTGTCGAACGGGTTGTTCATCCCGTGCGCGGTGGGCGAGACGAGCATCCCGGTGGCATCGGGCACCAGCACGGTCACGCGCGCTCGGAACTGGTGCCCCATGAAATCCTCGGTGAGCTCGATCACGGCGGAGGTCGTCTGCAGCTGGGCGAGGTCGCGCGCGAATTCGTAGAGCAGGCGCGCACGCCGCTCCCGGTGCGCGGCGACGCGCGCCTGGTAGCGCAGGCCGCTCGCCATCTGCCCGATCACCACGCTCACCGCCAGCATCACCGCGTACGTCAGGTAGTGCTGGATGTCCGAGGGGAGGAACGCGACCTTCGGCGGCACGAAGAAGAAGTCGAACGCGAGCACGTTGAGGAGGGCGGCCACGATCGAAGGCCCGCGGCCCCACTGCGCGCCCACCAGGGCCACCACGAGCATGTAGAGCATCGCGATGTTGGCGAGGTCGAAGTTGCCGGCGGCGACGACCATGAGGAGCGTGATGCCGAGGCAGACGAGCGCACTCCACAGGTAGCGCAGGCGCTTCTCGATCCGGCGCGGACTCGGGGCCTGCGCGAGGATCGCGGGCGCGGGCACCGCGGTGCCGGCTTCGCCGTGCCCGATCTCCACCAGGTCGAGATCCGGGGCCGCCTTCGAGATCGCCTCGATCACCAGCACCTGGAACGGCATCGACGCCGAGGTGGGGCGGCCCAGCACCACCGTAGAGATGTTGTGGTCGCGCGCGTATTCGACGATGGCGTCGGGAACGTCATTGCCGGTGAGGATCGCGGTGCGCGCGCCCAGCTGCTCGGCGAGGCTCACCACCGCGAGGATGCGTCCACGCTCCGCCGCGTTCAGGCGCTGGAGCCGCGAGGTCTCCACGTAGACGGCGGTCCAGTCCTCGTCCAGCTGCCCGGCGAGGCGCGCGGCGCTGCGCACCACGTGCTCGGCGCCCTGGTCGGGGCCGATGCACACCAGCATGCGCCCGTGCGTCTTCCACGTTTCCTTGATCGCCTTGTCGGCGCGGTAGCGCTGCACTTCGTCTTCGACCACGTCGGCCACGCGACGCAGCGCGATCTCGCGCAGCGCGAGCAGGCTTCCCTTGCGGAAGAAGGTGCCCTCGGGCCCCTGGTTCACGTGCCCGACCGGGATGCGCCCTTCCTTCAGCCGCGCGAGCAGCTCGTCGGCGGACATGTCGACCATGATGGTCTCGTCGGCGGTGTCGAAGAACGTGTCCGGCACCGTCTCGGCCTCGGGAATGCCGGTGATCTCGGCGACCACGTCGTTCAGGCTCGCGAGGTGCTGGACGCTCATCGTCGTGTAGACGTCGATGCCGCCGGCGAGGATTTCGTCGACGTCGTTCCAGCGCTTCGGGTGGCGGGAGGCCGGCGGGTTGGTGTGCGCGAGATCGTCGACGAGGAGCACTTCGGGAGCGCGGGCGAGCGCGGCGTCGAGCGAGAGGTCGTATGCGGCCTGGGGGAGCCGCTCGAAGCCTTCCGCGAGCGCCTGGTCCTCGTCCTTGCCGTGCAGGTCGAGCACGCCGATCACCACGTCGCGCCCGGCCTCCTTCATGCGCCGCGCCGCGCCGAGCATGGCGCCGGTCTTCCCGGCGCCGGGAAAGGCGCCGAAGAAGATCTTGAGCTTGCCGCGTTGCGTACCGTCAGGCATCCGCAATTCTAGCTAGAATGCCCGCATGGAAGACGCCCTGCTCCTGGCGCGTACGCAGTTCGGCATCAATATCGGGTTCCACATCCTCTTCCCGACGCTGACGATCGCGCTTGCCTGGTTCCTGCTCGGCTTCCGCATCCAGTACCAGCGCACCCGCGATCCGGCCTGGCTCGCGACCTACAAGCTGTGGGTGAAGGTCTTCGCGCTCACCTTTGCCATGGGCGTCGTATCCGGCGTGGTGATGTCGTTCCAGTTCGGCACCAACTGGCCGCGCTACATGACCACCGTCGGCGCCATCGCCGGCCCGCTCCTCGCCTACGAGGTGCTCACCGCCTTCTTCCTCGAGGCAACGTTCCTGGGCGTGATGCTCTTCGGGATGAATCGCGTGCCCGACTGGGCGCACATCGGCGCCACCGCGCTGGTCGCCTTCGGCACCACCGTCTCGGCCTTCTGGATCCTGGCGCTCAACTCCTGGATGCAGACGCCCACGGGGCACGTGCTGCAGGACGGGCAGTGGATCGCGCACGACTGGATGGCGGTGATCTTCAACCCCTCCTTCCCCTATCGCCTTGCCCACATGCTGTTCGCCTCCGGACTCACCGCGTCCTTCGTGGTCGCGGGGCTCTCGGCGTGGCGCCTGCTGCGCGCTCCGCTCGACACCGGTGCGGCGAAGACGTTGCGCGCGGGCCTGGTGGCGGCCGCTGCGCTGATACCCGTGCAGATCGTGGTCGGCGACCTGCACGGGCTCAACACGCTCAAGCACCAGCCGGCCAAGATCGCCGCGGTGGAGGCGCTGTGGGACACCGAGCGCGGCGCGCCGCTGGTGCTCTTCGCGATCCCCAACGAGGAGCTCAAGCGCAACGACTACGCGGTGGAGCTCCCCTACGGCGCGAGCCTGATCCTCAAGCACGACCCGCACGGCGAGGTGAAGGGGCTGAACGAGTTCGGCGCCGATCGTCCGGCGGTGGCCCCGCTCTTCTTCGGTTTTCGCGCGATGGTCGGCATCGGCGTCCTGATGCTGCTCGTCTCGTGGTGCGGCGCGTGGGCCACGCGGCGCGGGCACGCGGCGCCGCGCTGGATGCTCTGGACTTTCGCGGCGATGACTTTCTCCGGATGGGTCGCGACGCTCGCCGGCTGGATCGTGACCGAGGTGGGACGCCAGCCCTGGCTGGTCTACGGCGTGATGCGCACGCGCGACGCCGTTGGCGACATCAGCGGCGCGCAATTGGGCGCGAGCCTCACGGGCTACATCCTCACCTACAGCGCGCTCTTCATCGCCTACATGGTGGTGCTCACCCACCTGGCGGGCAAGGGTGCGGCAACCGATCCGTCGCCCGCCGCCGGTGCGGGCGCCGTGATCCCGCTCGCGAAGGCCGCGTGAATGGACGCCCTGCCGCTCGTCTTCATGATCATCATGGGCCTCGCGGTCCTCACCTACGTGGTGCTCGACGGCTACGACCTGGGCGTGGGCATGCTGATGCCGGCCGCGACCGACGCCGAGCAGTCGCTCATGGTCGCTTCCATCGGACCCTTCTGGGACGCGAACGAGACCTGGCTCGTCCTGGGCATCGGCATCCTGCTGTGCGCTTTCCCCGTGGCGCATGGGGTGGTCCTGGGCGCGCTCTATCTTCCCGTGGTGGCGATGCTCATCGGATTGATGCTGCGCGGCGTGGCTTTCGAGCTGCGCATCAAGGCCGAAGGCTGGCACCGCGAGCTGTGGAACTGGCTTTTCTGGGCGGGGTCATTCGCGGCCTCGTTCTTCCAGGGCGTGATGCTCGGGCGCTACATCACCGGCTTCGAGCCGGGCCTGGGCTACTGGCTCTTCGCGGTCATGGTGGGCGCGAGCCTTTGCGGCGGCTACGTGCTGCTCGGCGCGACCTGGCTCATCTACAAGACCGAGGGCGCGCTGCGGCTGAAGTCGGCGGCATGGGCACGCTGGGGCCTTCTGTGGGTAGGGCTGGGGTTCGCCCTCGTGAGCCTCGCCACGCCGCTGGTGAGCGCGACAGTGCGAGACAAGTGGTTCGATTTCCCGCGCACGCTGGCGCTCATGCTGCTTCCCGCGGCCACACTCGCGGCCGCCGCGTGGTTGTGGAAGGTGACCGGCGCGATGAAGGCGGGCGCCATGGGTCGCGACTTGCATCCCTTCCTCGCCGCCGCCGCCATCTTCACGCTCGCGTTCGCGGGCCTCGCCTACAGCATCTTTCCGTACGTGGTGATCGACCGGCTCACCATCTGGGATGCGGCCGCGCACCCCTCAGGGCTCAAGGCGCTGCTGGTCGGCTCCGTCCTGGTGCTTCCCTTCATCGCGGGCTACACGATCCTCTCGTACCGCATCTTCCGGGGGAAGGCGCGCTCGGGCCTCTACGATTGATGGGCGGGCGCCCGGTCCGGCCCGGGAAGACTATTTCGGGCGCGAGCGGATGAGGAACTTCTCGCACTCCGCGGCCGGCATCGGGCGGCCGAAGAAGTAGCCCTGCATCTCGTCGCACTCGTGCGCCTTGAGGAAGTCGCACTGCGGCTGGGTCTCGACGCCCTCGGCGACCACCTTGAGATGCAGGCTGTTGCCGAGCGAGATGATCGCCTTGGCGATGAGCCCGTCGTCCGGCCCGCCGGTGGCGTTGATGTCGCGCACGAAGGAGCCGTCGATCTTGAGCGCGTTCAGCGGCAGGCGGCGCAGGTACGAAAGGCTCGAGTAGCCGGTGCCGAAATCATCCACCGAGAGGCGCACGCCGATCGCGCGCAGCGACTGCAGCGTCGCAATCACGTTCTCCGCATCGTGCATCACCATGCTCTCGGTGAGCTCGAGCTCGAGGTGCTCGGCCATGCCGGTCTCCGCGATGACGTCGGACACCAACCGTGTGAGCCCGCCGGCCCAGAGCTGGCGCGCGGAGAGGTTCACCGACACCACCGTCGGCAGGTATCCGGCGCGGCGCCACTCGGCCCCCTGGGCGCAGGCATGGCGCAGCACCCATTCGCCGATCGGCACGATGAGCCCGGTCTCTTCGGCGAGCGGGATGAAGCGGTCGGGGACGATGAGGCCGCGCTCGGGATGCTCCCAGCGAACCAGCGCCTCGAAGCCGTCGACGACGCCGGTGCGCATGTTCACCCGCGGCTGGTAGAGCAGGCGCAGCTCCTTTCTTTCGATCGCGCGCCGCAGGCTCTGCTCCATCGACAGGCGCTCGTTGGCGAGCTCGTTCATCTCGGCGGTGAAGAACTGGAAAGTGTTGCGGCCCTGGGATTTCGCCCGGTACATGGCGGCGTCCGCGTTCTTGAGGAGGGTCTGCACGTCCGGCCCGTCCTGCGGATGCAGGCTGATGCCGGCGCTGCAGGTGACGTGTATCTCGCGCCCGCTCACCTGCATCGGCTCGCCCACCTTGCCGATGATGCGGCGCATGGTGCGGAAGATCATGTCCTCGCGCGTCTGGTCGTTCAGGATCAGCACGAATTCGTCGCCGCCCAGGCGCGCCACGGTGTCGCCATCGCGCACCGCCGCCTCGAGGCGCCGCCCCACGTGGCGCAGGACCTCGTCGCCGAAGTTGTGGCCCAGCGAATCGTTGATCACCTTGAAATGGTCGAGGTCCATGAACACCACGGCGATCGAGCGCACGCTCCTCTGCGCGAACACCGCCTGGCGGAGGCGATCGTGCAGCAGGTGGCGGTTGGGCAGCCCGGTCAGCCCGTCGAAGTTCGCCTGGCGCTCGAGCTCCTCCTGGTAGCGCTTCCTCTCGATCGAGTAGTGCATCGCGCGCAGCAGCAGCTCGCGGTCGATCTTGCCCTTCACGAGGTAGTCCTGCGCGCCGCCCTTCACGGCGTAGAGCGCGAGCTGCTGGTCGTCGTTGCCCGAGAGCACGATGATCGGCACCTTCGGCGAGTGCGCGTATACCTTCGAGAAAGTGTCCAGCCCCTGGCTGTCCGGGAGCGACAGATCGAGGAGCACGAGCCCGGTCTGCTTCTGCGAGAGCGCCTCGAGGCCGCGCGACAGGCGATCCACGCAGTGCAGATGGAACGGCGCCGCCGGATCCTCGGCGAGCATCTCCTCGATGAGGCGCGCGTCCCCTGGGTTGTCCTCGATGAGGAGGACGCCGTGGCCGGACATCTCGGGCTTCAATTCGCCGCCATCATTTTCCCGGGGGCAGGGTGACCACGGTGAGCCAGAAGCGGTCGATCGACTGCACCACCACGATGAACTTGTCGAGGTCGACGGGCTTGGTCACGTAGCAGTTGGCATGCAGGTCGTAGCTCTTCAGCACGTCCTCCTCCGCCTTGGACGTGGTAAGGATCACCACCGGGATCTTGCGCAGGTCCTCGTCGCCCTTGATCTCCGAGAGCACCTCGCGCCCGTCCTTCTTGGGCAGGTTGAGGTCGAGCAGGATGATGTCGGGGCGCGGGGCCGAAGCGTGCTTGCCGCGCCGCTTGAGGAAGTCGAGCGCGTCGACGCCATCCTGCGCCCAGTGCAGGTTGTTGTGGACCTTGCCTTCCTTGAGCGCCTCCTTGGTGAGGCGGTAATCGCCGGGGTTGTCCTCCACCAGCAGGATTTCGACGGGCTCTCCGGCGTTGCGAATCATGGGCTTTCAGTCCTCTGGTTTGCGCGCGATGGTGAAGCCGAACGTGCAGCCGTGGCCGGGCTCGGATTCGACCCAGATGCGCCCGCCGTGCCGCTCGACGATCTTCTTGCAGATCGCGAGCCCGATGCCGGTGCCGGGATAGTCGGCCTTGCTGTGGAGCCGCTGGAACATCATGAAGATACGGTCGGAATACTGGGTATCCAGCCCGATGCCGTTGTCCTTCACCGAGAACACCCAGACATCACCGCGGGTCTCGCCCTCGACATGGATCGCGGGCGGCTCGGTGCCGCGGAACTTGATCGCGTTGGCGACCAGGTTCTGGAGGAGCTGGGTGAGCTGGTTCGCATCCGCGATCACGCGGGGCATCTCGCCCTGGGTCACCGTCGCGCCGCTTTCATCGACCGCGGCGCGCAGGTTCGCGAGGGCCTTGGCGAGCGATACGGAGCTGTCCGCGGGCTGCAGGTCCCGGCCGCGGGTACCCACGCGCGAATATTCCAGCAGATCCTCGATCAGCTGCTTCATGCGCGCCGCGCCGTCGACGATGAAGTTCATGAAGTCCTTGGCGTCGCCGTCCAGCTTGGCGCCATGGCGTCGCTCGAGGAGCTGGGTGTAGCTGGAAATCATCCGCAGCGGCTCCTGCAGGTCGTGGGATGCCACGTAGGCGAACTGCTGCAACTCCTCGTTGGAGCGCGTGAGCTCGCGCGCCTTCGCCTCGAGGAGGTCGTGGGCCATGCGCAGATCGGCCTCGCTGTTGCGCCGGAGGCTGATGTCGCGCCCCACGCCGCGGTAGCCGCGAAAGCGCCCCAGATCATCGAAGATCGGCTGCCCGCTCACCGACACCCAGTGGGTGCTGCCGTCGGCGTCGCGGCGGCCGAACTCGAAGTCGCGGAACGGCTTTCTCTGCGCGAGCGCCTCCTGGTGCGCGGCGAGCGCAGCGGCCGGGACGCCCACCAGGTTCAGCTCCCAGCGGCGCTTGCCGATGAATTCCTGCCAAGGGATGCCGAGCGCGCCGATCACGCCCCCCGACATCGCCGTGAAGCGCAGCTCCTCGTCCTGCTCCCAGTACCAATCGGAGGACAGTTCGGTCAAGCTCCTGAAGCGCGCCTCGCTCTCGCGCATCGCGCTCTCGGCCTGGCGGCGCAGCATCAGCTGCCCGATCTGCTGGCCCACCGCCATGGTCACGTCGAGGAGCCATTCGTCGCGCTGGCGCGCCTCGCGGCTGAAGAACTCCATGGCGCCCAGCACGCGGTCGCCGACGATCACCGGCAGAGCTACCGCCCCCTTGAGACCCGCGGCGCGCGCGAGGGAAGCGCGCAGGAAGTCGGTCTTCGCGGTCACATCCGCGATCCAGACCGAGGCGCCGGTGGCGAGCACCTCGCGGATGAGGCCGCTCCTGCCCGGCACGAAGGTCGCACGTGCACTCGCATCGAGGAACTCGCGGATCGCGCTGTCGGTGAGGCTCCAGGTCTCGATGCAGTGCAGCCGGCCGTCGCTCTCGTCGAGGCTCCAGCGCGCGCCGCAGGCCCAGTCGAGGCGCTCGCACATCACCTGGATGATCCCCCGGATCGCCTCGTGCAGCGACTGCTCGCTCGCCATGAGCCGCGCCACCGCATGCTCGATCGCCTGGCGCTGCTCGGCGTGCTTGCGGTCGGTGATATCGACGATGGTGCCGATGAGGCCGGTGGCTTCGTCGCCCGGAGGTCCGAAGGTCGCCTTGTAGTAGAGGGTGTGGCGCTCCCGCCCGTCGCGGGTGGTGATCGGGATCTCGTAGGACTGGATGCCGGGCCGCGCCCAGAGCGCCTCGTCCATCGCCTGGTGGCGCTGGGCGATCATCGGCCAATCGCGGTAGAGGTCGCGCACCGAGCCGCCGACCATCGTGCCGCGCTCGACGCCGAAGAACTGCTCCCAGGCGCGGTTCATGCCGAGGTAGCGGCCGTCGCGCGCCTTGAAGAACACCGGGATCGGAAGCCCCTCGATCAGCTGCTGAGCGATGCGCAGCTGATCGGGCAGGGCTTTCCCCGACGAGTCGAGCACCGCCAGCACCGAGGCGACGTCGGGCTGCTGCATCGGGACTCCTCCGCCGGGCCGCATCGGATCGCGGCCTCTGGCAATGCCGAACTCTACCGCTATTTCTCGATGAGCTGCCTCTTCTCCTTCACATCCTTCCACGCGTCCGCGTCGGGGGGCGCGGGCTTCCTCTCGACGAGCGGTTTCCAGATCTTGGAGAGCTCGGCGTTGAGGGCGATGAATTCCTTCTGCGCCACCGGGACGTCGTCCTCGGCGAAGATCGCCTCCACCGGGCATTCGGCCACGCACAGGGTGCAATCGATGCACTCGTCGGGGTCGATCACCAGCATGTTCGGGCCCTCGCGGAAGCAGTCGACCGGGCAGACGTCGACGCAATCGGTGTACTTGCACTTCACGCAGGACTCGGTGACCACATACGTCATGAAAATGCCTTTCGAAAAAGCCGCCCGCAGCCTGGAAAAGGACCGTCATTTTAGCCGTTTTGCCAGCGCGCCCCGCTTTGGTCTACGATTACCTCATCCTCATCGCCCCCAGCGCTCCATCCCCGGGCGGAATCCAAGAAACCCCATCCAGCGAGGCGCCAAGTGGCAGAGAAGATCGTTCATATAACCGACGACACGTTCGAGTCCGAAGTCCTGCAATCGCAGACTCCGGTCCTGGTGGACTATTGGGCGGAGTGGTGCGGGCCCTGCAAGATGATCGCGCCCGCCCTCGACCAGATCGCCTCGGAATACCAGGGGCGGCTCAAGGTCGCGAAGCTCAACATCGACGAGAACCAGGGCACACCGCCCAAGTACGGAATCCGCGGCATCCCGACGCTGATGCTGTTCAAGAATGGCGCCGTGGAAGCGACCAAGGTCGGGGCTCTTTCGAAGACGCAGCTCGCCGCGTTCATTGACAGCAATATTTGAAAACGCTACCCTGATATCCGTCCTGGCTGTTCGCTCGAACAGCATTAGCTGGTTCTCGCAGCACCCCTGCGCAGCCAGGCTGACCCCCAACTCAGTTCGTTTCGCCGGCCCGTGAGGTCATCCGGGCCCGTCCATACACCTACACATCCAGGCAGGTCCGCGGCATGTACTTATCCGAACTCAAGCTGAAACACGTCTCGGAGCTCGTCGACATGGCAATCGCCAGCGAGCTCGAGGGCGCCAACCGCCTGCGCAAGCAGGAGCTGATCTTCGCGCTGCTGAAGCACCAGGCGAAGAAGGGCGAGGCGATCTTCGGCGACGGCACGCTCGAAGTGCTCCAGGACGGCTTCGGATTCCTGCGCTCGCCCGACACCTCCTATCTCGCGGGGCCGGACGACATCTACGTGTCGCCCTCGCAGATCCGCCGCTTCAACCTGCACACCGGCGACTCGATCGAGGGGGAGATCCGCACTCCCAAGGACGGCGAGCGCTACTTCGCCCTCGTCAAGGTCGACAAGGTCAACGGCGAACCTCCGGAGAACGCCAAGACCAAGATCCTGTTCGAGAACCTCACGCCGCTGCATCCGGACCAGCCGATGCAGCTCGAGCGCGACATCAAGGCCGAGGAAAACCTCACGGGCCGCGTGCTCGACATCGTGGCGCCGATCGGCAAGGGCCAGAGGGGGCTCATCGTCTCCCCGCCCAAGGCCGGCAAGACGGTGCTCATGCAGCACATGGCGCACGCGATCACTGCCAACCATCCCGAGGCCGTGCTCATCGTGCTCCTCATCGACGAGCGCCCGGAGGAAGTCACCGAGATGAGCCGCACGGTGCGCGGCGAGGTCGTGGCATCGACCTTCGACGAGCCCGCCACGCGCCACGTGCAGGTGGCCGAGATGGTGATCGAGAAGGCCAAGCGCCTGGTCGAGCACAAGAAAGACGTGGTGATCCTGCTGGATTCCATCACCCGCCTTGCCCGCGCTTACAACACCGTCGTGCCCGCCTCTGGCAAGGTGCTCACGGGCGGCGTCGACTCCAACGCGCTGCAGCGGCCGAAGAGATTCTTCGGCGCGGCGCGCAACATCGAGGAGGGCGGCTCGCTCACGATCATCGCCACCGCCCTCATCGATACCGGCTCGCGCATGGACGACGTGATCTACGAGGAATTCAAGGGCACCGGCAACATGGAGATCCATTTGGATCGCCGCATGGCCGAGAAGCGCATCTACCCCTCGCTCAACGTGAACCGCTCCGGAACCCGTCGCGAGGAACTCCTGATCGCCCCGGAGATCCTTCCCAAGGTATGGATCCTGCGAAAGCTGCTATTCGGAATGGACGAGCTGGAAGCCACGGAATTCCTGCTGGACAAGCTGCGGGCGACCAAGAACAACGACGAGTTCTTCAATTCCATGAAAAAGGGGTAGCGCGCGGGCAGGTCGTCGTCCCCGCGCTGGCGGGGACCCAATTTCGCGCGCCACATTGGGCCCCCGCGTACGCGGGGGCGACAAGCGGTGCCCAAGAGCGTCACCCGGGCAATAAGCCGGCCAGTTTTCGTATCGGGTTTGCTGCCTCGCGCAAAAAAGCCCTGTCCGCTCAAGGACCTGGCCGCATACAAGGTCCGGTAACAACCCCTTGCTTTGATTGGGGTTTTCCGGGATAATTGACGGTTCTCAGGGCTGAAATGGAGTTCGCGCCCACCCACAAGGCGACAATCATGAAAGACGGCATCCACCCCAACTACCGCGAGGTCGTGTTCCTCGACACCAGCTGCGATTTCGGCTTCGTGACCCGTTCCACGGTCGCGACCAACGAAACCATCAAGTGGAAGGACGGCAAGGAGTATCCGGTCTACAAGATCGAGATCTCGGCGGAGTCCCATCCGTTCTACACCGGCAAGCAGAAGATCGTGGATACCGCCGGCCGCGTGGACAAGTTCAAGAAACGCTACGCCCGCAAGGGCGCCGCGAAGGCGGCCGAGTAATCTCCGCCCGCAACGGCCAGAAAGGCAGCCTCATGGCTGCCTTTTTTGTTGGCCGGTACCATTCCCCATGAGCTGGGACCTGACTCCGAGCCGCATCGCCTACGACGGCACGCGCACACCGCTGAAGACGACACTCTTCGTCGTGGTCTGCCTCGCGTGGCTGCTGCCCGGCCTGGTGGGCCACGATCCGTGGAAGGTGGACGAGGCGGTCGCGTTCGGCGCCGTCGTGGAGATGCTGCGCTCGGGCGACTGGCTCGCGTTCCAGATCGCCGGCGAGCCCTTCTTCGACAAGGCGCCGCTCTTCTTCTGGGTGGCGGCGGCGTTCGCCAATGCGCTCGGCGGCGTGCTCGCGCTGCACGACGCGGCGCGCCTCGCGGCAGGATTCTTCATGGCGGCGACACTCGGGCTGCTGTCGGCCGCCTGCCTCGAGCTCATGGGAGAACGCGCGGTGCGCATCGGCGCCCTGCTGTTCCTGGGCTGCCTAGGGCTCCTCATCCGCGCCCACGAGATGACGACCGACCTCGCCGGCCTCACCGGGATCGCGCTCGGGATCTACGGTCTCGCGCTCGCGCTGCGGCGGCCGGTCGCGGGCGGCGCCACGCTCGGTACGGGCATGGGCATCGCCTTCCTCGGCGATGGGTTCCTGCCGCTCGGGATGCTCGCGGCCCTCGCCGCGGTGCTGCCCCTTGCCGGTAGCAGGTGGCGCGGCCGCGGATTCCTGCTCACCGTCGGCACCGCGCTCGTCTGCGCCGCGCCCTTGGTCGCGCTGTGGCCGGTCGCGCTCTGGCTCTGCGCCCCGGCCTCGCTTCCCCTATGGCTCGACCACGCGACATCGTCGCGCTTGAGCGAGGGCGGGGCCTTGGGATTCTTCTACTTCCTCAGGATCCTGCCCTGGTACGCCTGGCCCGCGTGGCCGCTCGCCGCATGGTCGTTGTGGCGTTGCCGCAAGACCCTCGCCGAACGCCCCGACGTGGTCCTCCCGCTGGCCGCGCTTGTCGCGTTCTTCGCCGTGCTGAGCGTCTTCGGCGAGTCGGTCGAGGTGAATGCGATGCCGCTCCTGCTGCCCCTCGCGCTCCTCGGCGTGGCCGAGGTGGAGACGCTGCCGCGCGGCGCGGCGAGCGCCCTCGACTGGTTCGGAATGACCACGTTCTTCCTGCTCGCGACTCTCATCTGGCTGGGCTGGGGCGCGGCCATCACCGGCAGGCCGGTATTCGCAGCCGTGTGGCTGCAAAAGGAAGTGCCGGAGTTCGTCTACCGCTTCGACTTCCTTTCCTTCGCGCTGGCCGCCCTGCTCACCCTCATCTGGCTGGCGGTGGTCGCGCGGTCGCTGCGCTCGACGCGCCGCGCGGTCGTCAACTGGACGGCGGGGATCACGATGGTGTGGATGCTGGTGATGACACTCGGAGTGCCGCTGGTGGATCAGGCGCGCAGCTATCGCGCGGTAGCAGCGCGCATCAGGGACGCGTTGCCGCCGGACACGCCGTGTATCGCGCGGCGCAACGTCGGCGATGCCCAGCGCGCCCTGCTCGACTACTTCGCGGGGCTTAAAACCGTGCGCGAGGAATTCCCCATGGCGCGCCGCTGCCGGGCGCTCCTGGTCCAGGCGACCCCCTCGCGGCTGCCGTTGCCGGAAGACGAATGGCGCGAGACCTGGCGCGGCTCGCGGCCGGGCGACCGCCACGAGCTCTTCATCGTCTTCCAGCGCCGCTGAGGAAGACCGGGGACAGACTCCTTTCCGCGCGACAGTCAGCTCTCGCGGCCGGCGGAAAAAGAGTCTGTCCCCGGTTCATCCAGCAGCTCGATCCAATGGCGTACCGGGCGGGCGGTGCCCGACTGGATGTGGGCGAGGCAGCCGATGTTGGCGGTGGCGACCAGTTCGGGATGGCCGGACTCCAGCGCGCGCACCTTGTCGCGCAGCAGGTCCCGCGAAATTACGGGCTCGAGGATCGAATAGGCGCCGGCGGACCCGCAGCACAGGTGTGCGTCAGGCACCGGCGTGAGGGTGAAGCCCGCGGACGTCAGTATTTCCTCCACCACGCCGCGGATCTTCAGCCCGTGCTGCAGGCTGCAAGGAGCATGGAACGCGACCGCCCGCCCCGCGCGCCCCGGGGCCAGACGAGCTAGTCCTTCGCGCTCGGCGGCGATCACCTCGGAGACATCCCGCGCCAACTCCGTGATACGCGCCGCCCTCGCCGCATAGGCCGGGTCATCGCGCAGCAGGTGGCCGTAGTCGCGCACCATCGTCGCGCAGCCGCTCGCGGTGACCACGATCGCCTCGGCGCCGGCCTCCACGTGGGGCCACCACGCATCGATGTTGGCCTTCACGTAGCCCAGCGCTTGCGCCTGGTAATTGAGGTGGTGCGTCACTGCGCCGCAGCAGCCGGCCGCATCGGCCTCCACCAGCGAGATGCCGAGCCGGTCGAGGACACGCGCGGTGGCCGCGTTGATCGACGGCGCCATCGACGGCTGCACGCACCCGGCAAGCACCAGCATGCGGCGCGCATGGCGCACGGCCGGCCACGCACCCGACGGACGCGACGGCGCGATCTTCGCCGCGAGGCGAACCGGCAACAGGAAGCGCAATGCCCGCCCGATCCCGAGCGCCGTCCCGAACAGGCGCCGCGATGGCAGCACGCGAGACAGGAACCAGCGCCGCATCCGGTCCACGGGCCCGCGCGGCACCTTCTTCTCCACGATCGCGCGCCCGATGTCCACGAGCCTGCCGTACTCGACCCCCGAAGGACAAGTGGTCTCGCACGCGCGGCAGGTCAGACAGCGGTCGAGGTGCAGCTGCGTGCGCTCCGTGACCGGCGCGCCCTCGAGCATCTGCTTCATGAGGTAGATACGGCCGCGCGGGCTGTCGAGCTCGTCGCCCAGCAGGTTGTAGGTGGGACAGGTGGCGAGGCAGAAGCCGCAATGCACGCACTTGCGCAGGATGGCGTCGGCCTCCACACCCTCGGGCGTGTCGCGGATCCAGTCGGCGAGTCGGGTCTGCATCAGGTCGGGGGGGCGAACGCCTCGACGCCCTCGAGCGTTTCGTATTCGGCGCCGAGCTCTTCGAGCAGGGTATCGATGACGAGCGAGCACGAACCGGGGGAGTGGTAGAGCCTGTACATGGCTAGAAGTCGTACATGCGACCGGGATTCAGCACCCCGGCGGGATCGAAAGCCAGCTTGAGGCGACGGTGGATCTTGAGGATCGCAGGCTGCAGCGGATGGAAGACGCCGGCGGCCTTGTCGCCGCCCCGAAAGAGCGTCGCGTGGCCGCCCACCTTCTCCACCGTGGAGCGGATCGCATCGGCGTCGAGGTCGGTGCTCACCCAGCGTAGCCCCCCGCCCCACTCGATCAGCTGCACCGATGGCAATTCAAACGTCGCCGCCGTCTGGGGCACCGACAGCCTCCACAGGGGCTTCCCCACGGCAAAGAACGGCAACCGATGTTCGCGAAGATCGCGCCAGTAATCGCGCCCGTCGAGCTCCTCGCCGCCCAGGCGCTTGCGCGCCGCGTCGATCGCGGTCTCGGCGCCGGACAGGCGCACGCGCAGCACGCCTTCCTGCCAGGCGGTCGCGGAAAGCGGCAACGGTTGCCCCGCCCAGCGGTTGGCCTGCTGGATCGCGGCATCGCCGTCCATCTCGAAGGCGAGCGTGGCCTCGGCGCGCGGCTGCGGCAGCACCTTGAAGGAGATCTCGGTGATCACGCCCAGGGTGCCGAGCGCGCCCGTCATCAGGCGCGAGACATCGTATCCGGCGACGTTCTTGATAACCCGCCCGCCGAAGGACAGGTCCTCTGCCTTGCCGTTCACGACCCGCGTGCCGAGCACGAAGTCGCGCACCGAGCCCGCGTAGGGGCGGCGCGGCCCTGAAAGACCGGTCGCCACGGTACCCCCGATGGTGGCGCGCGAGGCGCCGTCGGCGGCGAAGTGCGGCGGCTCGAAGGGCAGCATCTGCCGCTCGGCCGCGAGCGCGCGCTCGACCTCTTCGAGCGGCGTGCCGGCGCGAACGGTGAGCACCAGCTCCCTGGGTTCGTAGGCGACGATGCCGGAATAGCCGCCCATGTCGAGAATGTCCCCGGCAGATGCGCCGCCATAGAAGTCCTTGCTGCCGCCGCCGCGGATCCGCAGCGACCGCTTGCCGGCCGCGGCCGCGGCCACGCGCTCGCAAAGCTCCTGGACGAATTCGTTCGCCATGTCAGAAGCGCGGGATCTCGGGCCGCGGAAGCCGGCCGCCGTGCACGTGCATGCCGCCCCACTCCGCGCATCGCTTGAGGCTCGGCACCGCCTTGCCCGGATTGAGGATGCCGCCCGGATCGAAGGCGGCCTTCACCGCGTGGAACGCGGCGATCTCGGGTGCGCGAAACTGCACGCACATCTGGCGCAGCTTCTCGATGCCGACGCCGTGCTCGCCGGTGATGGTGCCGCCAACGGCAACGCAGTGCTCCAGGATGCGGCCGCCGAATTCCTCCGCGCGCTCGAGGTCCCCCGGCTTCGACGAGTCATAGAAGATGCACGGGTGGATGTTGCCGTCGCCCGCATGGAAAACGTTGCCCACCGTGAGGCCGTATTCGGCCGCGAGCCGCCTGATCTCCTCGAGCACGCCGGGCAGGCAGCGGCGCGGTATGGTGCCGTCGATGGTGTAGTAGTCGGGAAGGATGGTCGCGAGCGCCGTGAACGCGCCCTTGCGTGTCCTCCACAGGCGCTCGCGCTCGGCTTCGCTCGCCGCGACGCGCACCTCGCTCGCCCCGCAGCGCGCGAGGATTTCCCGTACCGCCTCCAGCTCCGCGCCCGCCTCCTCGGTGCCGCCGTCGACTTCGGCCAGCAACAGCGCCTCCGCGTCGGTCGGCAATCCCATCCCCATGAAGCGCTCGCATGCCTCGATCACGATGCGGTCCATCATCTCGAGCGCGGCCGGCACGATCCCCGCGCCGATGATCTCGCCCACCGCCTCGGCCGCCTGGCGAACCGAGGCAAAGGCGGCGAGCAGCGTCTCGGTGCGCTCCGGCAACGCAAGCAGGCGCACGGTGACCCGCGTGATCACGCCCAGGTTGCCCTCGCTGCCGGTGAGCAGCGCGAGCAGGTCGTATCCCGGTGCATCGAGCGCCGCGCCCCCGGCCACGATCACGTCCCCGTCGGCATCCACGGCGCGCACCTCGAGCAGGTTGTGCGTCGTGAGCCCGTACTTGAGGCAATGCACGCCACCCGAGTTCTCCGCCACATTGCCGCCGATGGAGCAGATCGACTGGCTCGAGGGGTCCGGAGCATAGAAAAGGCCGAAGGGCTGCGCGGCGTCGGAAACCGCCAGGTTGCGCACCCCAGGCTCGACGATCGCGAGGCGCGCGAGCGCGTCGACGCACAGCACCTGGCGCATGCGCGAAAGCACCAGGAGCACGCCGTCGCGCAGCGGGATCGCCCCGCCCGAGATTCCCGTGCCTGCGCCGCGCGAAACCACCGGCACACCGAGGCCGCGGCAGGCGATGACGACCCCGCGGACCTGCTCCTCGGTGTGCGGCAGCACGGCGAGCATCGGCGCCTCGCGGTGCGCGATGAAGGCGTCGGTCTCGAAGGGCTTGAGTCCCTCGTCGTCGGCGATGACCTGGAGCGCAGGACGGATGGAACGAAGGCGCGCGAGCACCTCACTGCGGGCATCGGGCGCGGCGACGTCGCTCATCAGAATCGCGGGATGTCCGGATGCGGCATCATTCCACCCTTCACCCGCATCGCGCCGTATTCCGCGCAGCGATGCAGCGTGGGGACCATCTTGCCGGGATTGAGCAACCCTTCCGGATCGAAGGCCGCCTCCACCGCGTGGAACTGCGCGAGTTCGGCCGGCCGGAACTGGGTGCACATCTGGTTGATCTTTTCGATGCCGACTCCGTGCTCGCCCGTAATGGTGCCCCCCACCGCGATGCACAGCTCGAGGAGGTCGGCGGCGAAGCGCTCGGTGCGGTCGAGCTCGCCCGGGATGTTGGCGTCGTAGAGGATCAGCGGGTGCAGGTTGCCGTCGCCCGCATGGAAGACGTTGGCGCAGCGCAACCGGTACCGGTCCGAAAACTCCGCGGTGCGCGCGAGAACGTGTGCCAGCGCGCCGCGCGGTATCGAGCCGTCGATGCAGTAATAGTCAGGCGAGATCCGGCCGACTGCCGGAAACGCGGCCTTGCGCCCCGACCAGAAGCGCAGGCGCTCCATCTCGTTCGCCGAGACGCGGATGTCGGTGGCTCCCGAGGCGCGCATCACCTCGATCATCTTCGCGACCTCGTGGGCGACTTCCTCGCGGGTGCCGTCGGACTCGGCGAGCAGGATCGCCTCGGCCTCGAGGTCGTAGCCCGCGTGAACGAAGTCCTCCACCGCGCGCGTCGCGAGCTTGTCCATCATCTCGAGGCCCGCCGGCACGATCCCCGCGCCGATCACACTGGCGACCGCCTCGCCCGCGCTTTCCACGTCGCCGAACGACGCCATCACCACCTGCGCGGCCTCCGGCTTGGCGAGCAGCTTCACCGTGACCTCGAGGGTGATCGCAAGGAGTCCTTCGGAGCCGGTGGCGAGCGCGAGCAGGTCGTACCCCGGTGAATCCAGCGCGCCCGAGCCGAGCTCGACCAGGTCGCCCTCGATGGTGATCGCGCGCACCCGCAGGATGTTGTGTACCGTGAGGCCGTATTTGAGGCAATGCACGCCGCCGGAATTCTCGGCGACGTTGCCGCCTATGGAGCAGGCGATCTGGCTCGAGGGATCGGGGGCGTAATAGAGCCCGTGCGGCACCACGTGCTGCGAGATGCGCAGGTTGGTCACGCCAGGCTGCACTCGCGCGGTCCGTGCGAGGACGTTTACCTCGACGATGCGGTTGAACTTGGCGAGCGACAGCAGGATGCCGTCGGCGAGCGGCAGCGCGCCTCCCGAAAGCCCGGTGCCCGAGCCGCGCGCGACGACCGGCGTGCCCGTTTCGCGCGCCACGCGCATCACCGCCGCGACCTCGCGCTCGTCGGCAGGCAGCACGGCGAGGAGCGGCGTCTGGCGATATGCGGAGAGCCCGTCGCACTCGTAGGGCTTGAGCGCCTCGCGGTCCACCAGCACCGAGGACGGCGCGAGGCATGCGGCGAGCTGGGCGGCGATCTCGGAGCGGCGAGCCTGGCGGGCGGCGGGAAGGCTTTCCCGGATGGCGCTCATGGAAACGTTCGGGTGATTCGACTGACTACAATAGCAAAAATGGACCCTGCGATTTACTACGCCGTCGCCACCGTGCTCGTGATCGTCGGCGTGGTCGGCACGGTCCTTCCGGTTCTGCCCGGCACACTCCTCGTCTTCGCGGGACTGTTGCTCGCCGCGTGGGCGGATCACTTTGGGCGCGTGGGCTGGATCGGGCTCTCGCTGATCGGTGGGCTGGCGCTCCTGGCCGCCGCCGCCGACTTCATCGCCTCCGCCATGGGCGCAAGGCGCGTCGGAGCGAGCCCGCAGGCGCTCGTCGGCGCCACGGCGGGCGGGCTGGTCGGGCTCCTCTTCGGCATCCCCGGCATGATCCTCGGGCCCTTCGCCGGCGCTGTGCTGGGCGAGCTGCTGGCGCGCGGCCGGCTCGCGCAGGCGGGCAAGGTGGGCCTCGGCACGTGGCTGGGGTTGCTCGCCGCGGCGGTCCTCAAGGTGGTTATCGCGTTCCTCATGATCGCCACCTTCTTTGCCTTCTACCTCATGTGAGCACGGCGGCGAGGAAGGCGGGCAGGAAACTCAGGACATCACCGCCAGCTGCTCGTTGGCGGTCTCTAGCCGCGACACCAGGGTATTCAGGAAGCGCTCGTCGAAGAGGCGCCGGCAGGAAAGTGACGCCGCACGCAGGTCCTCGGCGCGGATCTTCATGATGACCGCGTCCGAGGTGCTGGTCACCGTGGCCGAGCGCTTCTGGTCTTCCTTCTCGTGCGAGAGGTAGGACATCTCGCCGAAGCAGTCGCCCGCCGTGAGCACGGAGAGCGTGCGCTTGCCGCGCGTGACGCGCACATAGCCGCCCGCGAGGACGAAGAACGAGTCGCCTTGGTCGCCCTCCCTGATGAGCGCGGTGTCCGGCTTGAACTTGGCCCACTTCGAGATCTTCAGGACCTCCCACAGCTCGTTCTCGGGAAAATCCTTGAAGAACAGGAGCCCGCGCGCGAGCTGGAAGCGCTCGGTGTCGGACTGGTCGCGCTTCTCCTCCGCCTTCTGGTCCTTCTTCCAGGTCTCGGCGAGCGCCATGCCGAACTCGTCCCAGGTCTGGTAGCGCTTTGCAGGGTCCTTGCGAATCGCCTTCATGACGATCACCTGGAGCTCCTCGCCGATGCCCTCGCGATGCTTGCCCGGCCGGTCCGGATCGGTGTTCACGATCTGGTAGATGACGCTCATGGTGTTCGCGCCCGAGAACGGCAGCTTGCCCGCGAGGAGGTAATACATCACCACGCCGAGCGCGTAGATGTCGGTGAGGTGCGAAGCCTGCGCCGCGCCCGTCACCAGCTCCGGCGCCATGTACGCGGGCGAGCCCACATTGGCGATCATGGTGCGGTCGGAGATGCGGTTGATCGCGGCGCCGAAGTCCGCGATCTTGATCTCGGTTCCGCCCTTGTGGAGGATGTTGCCGGGCTTCAGGTCCCGGTGGGTGAGGCCGAGCGTCTGCGCGAAGGCGAGCGCGCGCACGCACTTGAAGACGATCTCGGCGACCTCGCGCGGCTCGAGCAGCGCCTCGGGCGCGCAGAACTTCTCCAGCGTGCCCCCGTCCACGTACTCCATCACGATGTAGCTCGACTTCTCCTCGACCACCGCGTCGTAGATCTGCACGATGTGCGGGTGGTTCAACTTGCCGGCGAGCGATGCCTCGTTCAGGAACATGCTGCGGTAAAAAGCGCTGTCCTCGGCGCTGTTCAGCGCGTCCGGATACGCGATCTTGACCGCCACCTTGCGCTTGGCGAACGGATCGTCGGCGAGGTAGACCTTGCCGGTGGCGCCCTTGCCGAGCTCCGAGAGGATCTGGTATTTGCCGATCGACTGGCGCGACACGCTCATACGCAGCGTCCCCCGTCGACTTCCAGGCACGCGCCGGTGATGAACGACGCCTCGTCGGAGTCGAGGAAGAGCGCCGCATGGGCGACGCCCGTCACGATCGCTACCTTGCCTTGCAGTCGCATTGGACGCACGTGGTTCCCATGGCGGCCCATTATCTGCGAAAACGACCCTCAGGAGATTTCAGAATAGGCCGGTGATCTTGCCGTCGTCGGTCACGTCGATGGCGCAGGCCGAGGGGACCTTGGGCAGGCCGGGCATGGTCATGATGTCCCCGCAGACCATCACCACGAACTCCGCGCCGGCGGCGAGCCGCACCTCGCGGATGTTCACCACGTGGTCCGAGGGCGCCCCGCGCAGCTGCGGGTCGGTCGAAAACGAGTACTGCGTCTTCGCGACGCACACCGGGTAGTGGCCGTAACCGGACTCCTGCAGCTTCTTGATCTGGGTGCGCACTTTCGAATCCGCGGTGATGTCGGCGGCCCCGTAGATCCGGGTGGCGATCGCCTTCATCTTGTCCCAGAGGGTCGCCGAGTCCTCGTAGACGAACTTGAAGCTGTTCGGCTCCTCACACAGGCGCACCACTTCCCTGGCGACATCGACGGCGCCCTTGCCGCCCTCGGCCCAGTGGCGCGCGAGGATCACCTTGGCGCCGTGGTGCGCCATCTTGTCCTGCAGCATCTTCACCTCGGCGTCGGTGTCCTCGGTGCGATGGTTGATCGCCACCACGCACGGCAGGCCGTAGTTGTTGCGGATGTTGTTCACGTGGCGCTCGATGTTGGTGATGCCCTTGGCGAGCGCGTCCAGGTTCTCGCGGCCGAGCTCCTTCACCTCGACGCCGCCGTGGTACTTGAGCGCGCGGATCGTGGCGACCAGCACCACCGCCGCGGGCTTGAGGCCCGTCTTGCGGCACTTGATGTCGATGAATTTCTCGGCACCCAGGTCGGCGCCGAAACCCGCCTCGGTGACCACGTAGTCGCCGAGCTTCAATGCCGTCTGGGTGGCGAGCACCGAGTTGCACCCGTGGGCGATGTTGGCGAAAGGCCCGCCGTGGATGAACGCCGGCGAGTGCTCGAGCGTCTGCACCAGGTTGGGCGCGAGCGCGTCCTTCAGCAGCGCGGCCATCGCACCGTGGGTCTTCAGGTCGCGGGCGAGGATCGGCTTCTGGCCCAAGGTGTACCCGCACACGATCTTGCCCAGGCGCTCCTTCAGGTCCTTCAGCGACATCGACAGGCAGAAGATAGCCATCACCTCGGAGGCGACTACGATGTCGAAGCCGTCCTCCCGCGGGAAGCCGTTCGCGGGACCGCCCAGCGCCACCGTGATACTCCGCAGCGCCCGGTCGTTCATGTCGAGCACGCGCTTCCACGCGATGCGGCGCACGTCGAAACCGAGCTCGTTGCCGTGGTTGATGTGGTTGTCGATCATCGCCGCCAGCAGGTTGTTGGCGAGCTGGATCGCGTTGAAGTCGCCGGTGAAGTGGAGGTTGATGTCCTCCATCGGCACCACCTGGGCGTAGCCGCCGCCGGCGGCACCGCCCTTCATCCCGAACACCGGCCCCAGCGACGGCTCGCGAAGGCAGATCACCGCCTTCTTGCCGATGTGGTTCAGCGCGTCGCCCAGGCCCACGGTGGTGGTGGTCTTGCCCTCGCCCGCGGGCGTGGGGCTGATCGCCGTCACCAGCACCAGCTTGCCATCGGGCTTCTTGCGCAGCGACTCGCAGTACGAGAGCGAGACCTTGGCCTTGTAGCGCCCGTAGGCCTCCATCGCCTCGTCGGGGATGCCGAGCTTCTTCGCCACGTCGGCAATGGGATTCATCTTCGCCTTCTGGGCGATTTCAATGTCGGAGAGCATGGGATCTTTCGAGGGTGGTTTTGCACCCAGTATAGGAACACGCCAAAATGCCCCACCTTGACGCCTGTCAATTCCCGCCGCCGAAAGCCGCCGCCATGCACGCCAACGAAGCCCTGATCCGCCAGTTCTACGCCGCCTTCGCGAGCCGCGACGCCGAAGCCATGGCGCGCTGCTACCACGCGGAGGTGTTCTTCTCCGACCCGGTATTCCCCTGCCTGCGGGGCGCGGAGGCGGGGGACATGTGGCGCATGCTTCTCGCGCGCGCCTCGGATCTCGCGGTGACGCTCGACGAGGCCTCGGCCGACGGCGACGGCGGCCGGGCGAAATGGACCGCGCGCTATACCTTCAGCCGGACCGGGCGCCCCGTCGTCAATCGCGTGGCTGCCCTGTTCGCGTTTCGCGAGGGCCTCATCGTCCGCCACCACGACAGCTTTTCCTTCTGGCGCTGGGCCTCGCAGGCCCTCGGCCCCGCGGGCGCCGTCCTGGGCTGGTTCCCGCCGCTCAAATGGCGGGTGAGGAGGGATGCCGCCAAGTCGCTGGCCAAGGCCCGCGAATAGGCTGGTTGCCCGCCAACGGCCAGCCCGCTCTGCCCCGTCGGTTAGAATCGTCGCCACAAGAAGGCCTCGCGGCGAAACGCGGGCCCAGGGGACGCGGCGCACTTGAGAGCAGCGGTTGTCGGTTGGAACTTGAGGCTCGGGTGCGGCCTCATCCTGGCGTGGCTCTTCTCGACCGCGAGCCTGGCCGCGTCGATTCGCCGGCTGCCCGCCATGGCGGTGCTGATGCGCCGGCGCCTGCGCCGCTCGACGATCGGCGAGGCAGCGCTCGCCGCCGCGCCCGACGCGCACTCGTTGCTGCGCCAGAACAACGCCCTTCCGGGCAACCGCGCCGACGGCTTCCGCTTCAACCACCTGCGGCTGATGATCCTGCTCACGCCGCTCTACCTGTGGCTCGAGCTCTCGTTCGGGGTGAGCCTGCTGGACAAGATGGGAAGCTCGCTGCCCATCGACGAGACCAAGGCGGTCGAGCATTGGGGGCGACTCATATCCGGGCTCGCCCTGGCGCTCCTGTTCCTCAAGATCTGGTTCCAGCAGTGCGAAAAGTGGGGACGGGCATGGCCGGTGCGCCTGGTGGTGAGCCTCGCCATCGTCGGCCTCTCGATCGTGGTGATGTGGCAGGTCCAGGACGCCGTGATCGAGTTCCATGTCCATCGCGCAGGGGCGCAGATCGCGCTCGGCCTGGCCGCGCTCGCCGCCGTGCTCGCGACCGGAGGGCTCCTCGCGCGCAGCTGGCTCACGCGCTCGATGGCGAATAGGCGCCGCGGTGTGCCCACGACCCTGGCCGGGCTGGGCGCGATCTTCGTGATCGGCGCGATCGTGCTCGCCTACCTGGGGCCGATGCTCTCCGCGCTCACGCGCCAGGCCGGCATGGAGGAGGGGATGACGCGCGCCCTGGGCCTCGAGCGGCAGCGCGCGGCCAAGCTCACCGTGATCCGCCGGGGCTTGCAAGGCGGGCATTACGCGCACCCGACGCTGCCGATCACCCCCGAGACCGCCGACAGCGCCGAGGGCAAGGCCGCGCTCGCGCTCTTCCCGATCGTCGCCGCGGGCATGGACATCTCGCACTTCGCCGCGGACCAGGCGCGCGTCTTGGGCGAGCTCATGTACACCGACTGGGAGCGCGAGAACGGCGAGGCGGCGTGGGCGGCGTACCAGGATGCCGAGCGCGAGCTGCGGCAGATGAGCGCCGGCGCCTTTACCGACCCGGCGCGCGTCGCCGAGCGGGAGCACGACGAGCTTCGCCAGCTGCGCATGGCAGCGGCCTGCAACGAGTGCGGCTTCCGCGTGGGCATGGGCCGCGCCGAGTACACCCACGAGCTTCACAAGCACACCGAGGCGGAGAACGTGAAGGCCACGCTCCAGAACCTCGAGAACCCGAAGCACTTCGAGACCGGCGAGGACGGCGAGAAGGCGGCGCGGACCTATTGGGTGCCGATCTGGGCGCTGCTCTTCTCGATGGTCGGCGCGGTGGTGCATGTCTTCAAGATGGCGTTCACGCTCACCGAGTACGTCCAGCGGCGCGCATTCCAGACCGTGGGCGCGTCGGATTCGGCGCTCGCCGCCCGCGTCGTGGGGCACAGCCGCCGGCTCATCGCGCTCGGCATCCTCGCGCTCTCGCTCTTCATCTATCTCTCCGAGAATCGCGTCACGGTCAATTCCAACTACGAACGCCTGCAACGTGGCATGTGGTCGAGCCACCCGATCGTAGGAGCGCTCGCGGCGCACTGGACCATCAACGCGCAGGCATTGCTGTATCCGTTCACACGCAAGTTCAGGCCGGATTGGCTGGACTTCGACCACGACCCGCTCGGCTGGCTGCCTTTCGCCAGATCCGGGGCGGAGATCCCCGCCGACCCCGCTGCGGCGCCGCGAGGGGAACGCAAACGACAGGCCGCCCCATGACCCCAACGCCCACGACCCCCGCCGATTTCCACGTGAAGCTCACCACCGAAGCGCTGCGCGGACTCTTCGGCCAGATGAACGAAGAGATCCTGGCGATGCTGATGCCGATGCTCGACTGGGTCGAGGTCGCCGGCGGCGAGGTGGTCGTGCGCCAGGGCGGCACCGACCGCGACCTGTATTTCGTCCTCACCGGGCGGCTGCGCGCCTATGGCGGCGACGGACCCCAGCGGCGGCGCCCGCGTTCGACGCCGAGCGAAGGCCCGGGGCGGCGCGCGTTGAGCGAGATCACACGCGGCCAGACGATCGGCGAGGCGTCCTTCATCACCGGCGCGCCGCGCAACGCGACCGTGGTCGCGCTGCGCGACTCGTTCCTGGCGCGCATCTCGCGCCCGAAGCTGGAAAAGCTCGTCGCGGCGTATCCCCAGCTTGCCCTCAGCATGGCCCGGCTGGTGCTCACGCGCCAGAAGGATGCAAGCGCGCCCAGGCAGAAGCGGCGCAAGCCGACGAACCTGTGTTTGCTGCCGTTCACGCCGGGCGTGGACGTGGCGGCGCTCGGCGAGCGGCTCGTGAGCCGCATCTCGGCCGAAGGCTCCGCGATCCTGCTCACCGCGGCCGCGCTCGATGCGCGCCTGGGACGCCCCGGCATCGCCAATGCGGGCAAGTCGCAGGGCGACGCGTACCGCGAGCTCACCCAGGCCCTCGACGAGCTCGAATCGAGCCATGCCTCGATACTGCTGGTGCCGGATCCCGACCTCGGATCCGAGTGGAGCCAACGGTGCCTGCGCATTGCCGATCGCATCCTGCTGCTCACCGACGCTTCGGCATCGCCCGAGTCCGCGCTGGCGAAGATCGGGCTCGCGGACGGACAGAAAGGCGAGAGCGCCGCGGAGCAGGTCCTGGTGCTCCTGCACGACAAGGACAAGCGGGTTCCGGTGGGGACCGCGGATTGGCTGCAGCGATGCGCGCCGGGCGGCATCACCGGGCACATCCATGTGCGTCCCGAGCTGGAGGGCGACATCGCGCGGCTCGCCCGCACCGAAGGCGCAAGCTCCACGGGACTTGTGCTCTGCGGCGGCGGCGCGCGCTGCTTCGCCCACCTCGGCGTGTACAGGGCGCTGCAGGAGCACGGTGTTCAGATCGATTCCGTTGGCGGCACCGGAATGGGCGCGGTGATGGGCGCCCTCATCGCCCTCGACGTTCCCGCCGACGAGCTGATCGCCTATGCGCGCGAGGCGTTCGCGGGCAATCCCACGGGCGACGTGAGCCTGATGCCGTTCACCGCGCTGATCCGGGGACGCAAGCTCAAGGCCATTCTCGAGGAAGCCGTCGAGCACCTGGCGAGCGCGCAAGCCCGAATCGAGGACACCTGGAAATCGTTCTACTGCGTCGCCTCCAACTACTCGAAGGCCTACGAGGTCGTCCTCACGCGCGGCCCGCTGGCGAGGAGCATTCGGGCGAGCTGCGCGACCCCTGGGCTGCTGCCGCCCGTGCCCATCGGGGGCGACCTGATGGTGGACGGCGGCGCATTCAACAACTATCCGACGGACGTGATGGCGCGCGCGGGCATCGCGAGGATCATCGGCGTCAACATCGCGCGCAACATGAACGAGGCGGCGCCATTCGACGAGATCCCCGGCGCCGCGACGCTCGCCTGGGACAAGCTCACCGGCCGGCGCCGCAAGTACCGCGTGCCCTCCCTGATGTCGATCCTGATGAACGCGACGATGCTGTCGAGCGCCGCGCGCGAGCAAAGCGCCGAGGCCGTGGCGGACCTGGAGCTCACGCTGCACCTTCCGAGCGTGGGCATTCTCGACTGGCAGGCATTCGACCACGTCGTGAACGTCGGCTATCGGCACGCCGGCAGGGTATTGGAGGCGATGTCGCCCGAAGAGCTCGCGCCCTATCGCGTCCGTTCGCCGCGACGCCCCGCCGCCGCGGCGCGGACACCGACCCAGCTGGCCGAGGCGGTTCCGGCCGAGTAGTCAGCGCCGCGGGTTCACCGTCGGCGTGCCGAAGAACTCGCGCATCAGGAAATCCTCGAGGCCCTCGTTGTCCTCGAGCCGCGCCGAGAGCCTCACGACGCGCTGCAGCCGATAGGACTCCCAGTTGAAGTCGCCGGTGTAGTGGGTGCGGATCAACTCGATCATCCGCCGCACCATTGCGAGCTCGATGTTGCCGCCCAGGCCCGCGTCCACCTCGTAGACCTCACGCCACCGGCCCCTGGCGTCGGGGCGCCATCCGTTGAAGGCGAACTCCCCGGTGCGCGTGCTCTTCCTCAGGATCTGGAAGACGCCGCTCACGCCCTCGCGGCCGGTGATCGTCTTCAGGTTGCGCGAGGCGGCATCCTCCTGGGGCGCCTCGGCTGCGGGCGAGCGGCGGTGGGCCTCCTCCGCGGCGCGGCGCTTCTCGCGCCTCTCCTCGATCATCGCCAGCATGTCCAGAGCCGGCGCCGGTGCCGGCGGCTGCATGGGAGGAGCGTCGCGCCGTGGAACCACCATGGGCGCGGGCTCGATGCGCGGCTCGCGCCGGCTGGGAGGCCTCACCGGCGCGCGCGGCCGCGGCGGTGCGGCCTGGGGCTCGGGTTCGGGCGGTGCCGGCGTGGCCTCCGGGGCCTTCGCGGGCGCCTGAGCGATCTGCACGGTGAATGGCTGCGAGGCCGTCGCGAGCTGTGCGTCGCCCGAGCGCATGCGCGGCGCGAATGCGAAGAACGAGACGTGCGCCGCGAGCGACAGGGCGAGCGCCACGCTTATGCGGCGGGAATGCTTCACTTCCCCCGCAGGACGAGGACGTTGCCGGCGACCGAGACGGCGATGCCGACGAGGGTGAGGAACTGCCAGCGGAACTCCTCGAACGCGGCGGAGATCACCAGCGCCACGATCGGGACCATCACCCCGATGTAACCCGCGCGCGCCGCACCGATGCGCTCGAGGAGCGTGAGGTAGCACGCGAAGGCGACGATCGATCCGAGTATCGTGAGGTAGAGAAGCGACAGGACGTAGGGCCAGCTGGCCTCGAAAGCGAGCGGGTTGCCCCTCGCCATGGCGACCACGAGGGAAAAAAGCGCCCCGTAGAGCATTCCCCACGCCATCGACTGCCATAGCGGCAGCTTGGCGCGCTGGTTGCGCTGCGCCACGATGCTTCCCAGCGCGGAAAGCACCACCGACATCGCGGTGAAGGCCGCGCCCTTGGCGGTGTCGCCGCCGCCCTGCAGCTTGGCGAACTCCGGCATGAAGACGAGCGTGATACCGGCGATGCCGAGCGTGGACCCGGCGGCGAGCTTCCACGTCATCGGCGTACCGAAGAAGACTCGCATGCCGAGCATCCCGAGCAGCGGGCTCGCGGAATAGCCCACCGCAACCAGCCCCGAGACCACGTGCTCCTCGGCGTAGTAGACGAAGATGTAGCTCACCCCGAACATCAGGATGCCGAAGAGCGCGGTCCACGCGTGCTCGCGCGGCGAGCAGCGCAACTCGAGGCCGCGCGCGCGGCAGTAGGCGAAGATCATCAGCGACGCGAGCAGGAAGCGGTAGAAGACGCTCGCCTCGGGCGCCACCCGCCCCAGCTGGAATGTGATCGCGAGCCACGTCGATCCCCAGATGAGGACGCACGCGGTGAACAGCTGCAGGTTGCTGCTAGCGGGCAAGCCCGACCTGGTCGAGGATGAAGCTATAGGTGAACGCGAGCTCCTTCAGCGCGTCGTAGCGCCCGGATGCGCCGCCGTGACCCGCCTCCATGATCGTCTTGAGGAGCAGCGGGTTGGAGTCGGTCTTCATCGTCCGCAGCCGTGCCACGTACTTGGCCGGCTCCCAATACATCACCTGGCTGTCGTTCAACGACGTCTCGACGAGGATCGCGGGATAGGCGCCCTTTTTCAGGTTGTCGTAGGGCGAATACGAGCGCATGTAGCGGTAGTACCGCTGCGCGTTGGGATTGCCCCACTCGAGGTACTCGCCGATCGTGAGGGGCAGCGACGCATCGAGCATGGTGCTGATCACGTCCACAAATGGCACCTGGGTGACCACCGCCTTGAAGAGGTGAGGTCGCATGTTGGTGACCACGCCCATCAGCAGCCCGCCGGCGCTGCCGCCCTGGATCACGAGGCGATCGGGGGCGGTGTACTTGCGCCGTACCAGCGAATCGGCGACCGCGACGAAATCGGTGAAGGTGTTCTTCTTCTTCAGCAGCTTGCCGTCGTCGTACCAGGTGCGGCCGCGGTCGCCGCCGCCGCGGATGTGCGCGATCGCGAAGATCATGCCGCGGTCGAGGAGCGAGACGCGCGAGGAGCGGAAGCCGGGATCCATCGGGATCCCGTAGGACCCGTAGCCATAGAGCAGCATCGGCTGCGGGTCGTTGCCGCGCAGCGACTTCCTGTACACGACGGAGATCGGGATGCGGGTGCCGTCCTTCGCGACCGCGGTGAGCGCCTCCGAGGTGTATTCGGCGGGGTCGTAGCCGCCCAGCACCGGCTGCTGCTTGAGGAGCTTCCTCGCGCGGGCGTCGACGTCGTAGTCGTACCACGAGCGCGGCGTGACAAGGCTTTCGTAGACGAAGCGGAACTTGCCGGTCTCGTACTCTGCGTTGACGCTCGGGTGGGCCGAATACACCTCCTCGTCGAAGGCGATGTAATGGCTCTTGCCCGAGGCGAAATCGGTGACGCGCAGCTTGAGCAAGCCCTTGTCGCGCTCGAGCATCACCCAGAAGTCGCGGAAGAGGTCGACCTCCTCCAGCATCACCAGCGGGCTGTGCGCGACCACTTCGCGCCAGTGCCTCTTCCGCGGATCGGCGACCGGTGCCTTCACCAGGCGGAAGTTGCGCCCGGTGTCGTTGGTGCGGATGTAGAACTCGGCCTCGTGGTGGTCGACGAAATACTCGTGTCCCTTGCGGCGCTTTTCGATGGTGCGGAAGTCGCCCCGGGGATCGTTGGCGCGCAGCACGCGCATCTCGGACGTGTCCTTGGCGGTGATCGCCAGCACCAGGAAGGACTCGCTGCGGGTGTCGTTCACGCCGATGTCGTAGAGCTCGTCGGGCTCCTCGTACACCAGCTCCAGGGGCGTCTCGAGCGCGTGACGGTGCAGCCGGTAGCTGCGCTTGGTGGTCTCGTGCTCCTCGACGTGGAAGAGGGTGCGGCTGTCGGCGGCCCACGCGATCGAGGTGACACGCTCCGCGGACTCGCGCAGCAGGCGGCCCGTGTCCAGGTCCTTCACCTGCAGCGCGTACTGGCGGAAGCCGGTGAAGTCCACGGTGTATGCGAGCCGGGCGCCGTCGGGACTCACCTCCATCGCGCCCACCGCCGTGTACTTGTGGCCCTTGGCGAGCTCGTTCACGTCGAGCAGCACCTCCTCGGGCGCCTCCATCGTCGCCTTGCGCCGGCAGTAGATCGGGTACTGCTTGCCCTCGACCTCGCGCTGGTAGTACCAGAAGCCGCGCTTGCGGTAGGGCACGCTTTCGTCGGTCTCCTTGATGCGCGACAGGATCTCCTTGTAGAGCTTTTCGCGGAAGCCCTCGAGCGGCTTCATCGCCTCCTGCGTGTAGCGATTCTCCGCATTGAGGTACTCGGTGACCTCGGGATTGTCCTTCTCGCGCAGCCAGAAGTAGTCGTCGACGCGGCGGTCGCCGAATCTGGTCATCACCTTGGCCTTGCGCTCGGCCGCGGGAGACGTGAGCGGCTCGGAGGCCTGGGCGGCGAGGGAAAGGGCGAGGGGGAGGAGCATGGCGGAGAGGAGGGATTGCAGGCGTGTCATTGCGAAGGGACCTGCCGAAAGTGGAAATTATACGGGGCCGAGGTCAACGCTCCGCATCGGGTGCCGTTATTCGGGCGTGCGTGTGCACGATGCCCCGTAGGAGGAACAACAATGACACCCAAGCTCATCGCAGCCATCCTCGCCGCCGCGGCCCTGCCGGCCATGGCGCAGACCGCCATCCCGCGAGCGGACGTCGGTCCCGCCGCCCAGGTGCAGGTGAAGGAAGACAAGGCCAGGCCCGCCAATTCCGCCTCGGCCAGGGACCGCGCCAAGGCCGCCAAGGCGCAGCAGAAGAAGAACCGCCAGCTCGCCCGGCAGAAGCACGATTCGCAAAAGAAGGCGCCTGCCAGCTGACCGCCCGCGCAGAGAGAGCCTCGCCAGACGTCCCCGCGGGGCGCGGGCCCGCGGGGGAGTCGGTTTTGCTAAGCTAGGGGCTCCCCGCGGAGTCCCCAATGTTCGCCGTAAAACGCCCGCCTTCCGGCACGAAGGCAGAGCTCCATTCCGCGCTTGGCGAGCAGGCCCGCGCGCTCCTCGAAGGCGAACGCGACCTGACCGCCAACGCCGCCAACCTGGCCGCCCTCATCTTCCACACGCTGCCGGACCTCAACTGGGCCGGCTTCTACTGGATGAAGGAAGGCGAGCTCGTGCTGGGCCCCTTCCAGGGCAAGCCTGCGTGCGTGCGCATCAAGCTCGGCGCGGGGGTGTGCGGCAGTGCGGCGCAAGCGCGTCGCAGCATCGTGGTGCCGGACGTGAACGCTTTCCCGGGCCATATCGCCTGCGACTCGGTTTCGCGCAGCGAGGTCGTGGTCCCCGTGATGGTCGCCGGGCGTGTCGTGGGCGTGCTCGATCTCGACAGCCCCCTTCCAGGCCGTTTCGACGACGAGGACGCGCGCGCGCTCGAATCGCTGGTGGAAACCTTCGTCGCCGCCACCGGGGTTGGCGCCTAGCCGTGTCCTACATCGACGACAGCCTCATCGAAGGCGAAACGCTGCTGCACCGCGCGCGCATCTCGTGGTGGTCGCAGTTCGGGTTCATCGTGGTGGGCCTCGTGCTCCTCGTGGTGGTCATCGGCCTTTTCTTCCTGGTTGCCGCCTACATCAGGGTGCGCTCCACCGAAGTCGCGATCACCAATCGCCGCGTGATCGCCAAGACCGGGTTCATCCGGCGCAGCACGGTGGAGATCAACCTCGAGAAGGTCGAGGCCCTGCGGGTCGAGCAGACCTTGCTCGGCCGGATGCTGAACTACGGCACCATTTTCATCTCCGGCGCGGGCACTTCGGTCGCGCCGATCCACGATATCGCCGATCCTTTGGTCTTCCGGAGAAAGTTCATGGAGGCCACGAATCGGTCCATTTCGATGCCGCGACACGGCGTCGACTAGTGGACCGATTCTGCATGGCTCGAGGGCCGGACTCGAAAAACAGCCCAGGACGATTGCCGCGCTCAAAATGCTTCGCTCGCTGCTTGTCGACTTCAATTCCTACTTCGCAAGCTGCGAGCAGCAGGCGGAGCCTAGGTTGCGGGGCAAGCCGCTGGGGATAGTACCGATACTTGCCGACACCACTGTGTGCATCGCTGCCAGCATCGAGGCGAAGACTTTCGGCGTGAAGACCGGCACCAAGGTGGCCGAGGCACGGCGCCTCTGCCCGCAGATCGAGTTCGTGGTCGCGCGCCACGAGCTCTACATCGATTACCACCATCGCGCCGTGGCCCTGGTCGATACCTTCGTCCCGGTACGCAAGGTGCTCTCGATCGACGAGATGGATTGCGAGCTCACCGGGCGCTGGCGCGAGCCGGAGCGGGCGCTCGACATCGCGCGGCGCGTGAAGTCGGGGCTCTCCTCGCGGATCGGCGAGTGCCTGCGCACCTCCATAGGCATCGGGCCGAACACCTTCATCGCCAAGACCGCGTCCGACCTGATGAAGCCCGATGGCCTGGTGATGATCCAGAAGTCAGAGCTTCCCGATCGCCTCTTCAAGCTGGGCGTGCGCGAGCTCTCCGGCATCGGCAAGCAGATGGAGAAGCGCCTCGCCGCCCACGGGATTCATACGGTGCGCGACCTCTGCGGGCGCTCGAAGGACGAGCGGCGCGCCCTCTGGGGCGGCATCGGCGGCGAGATCATGCACGATCGCCTGCGCGGCGAGGAGCAGCACGAGGCCGAGGCGGACACCCACTCGATCTCGCATTCGAGCGTGCTGGGCCCGGAGCGGCGCAATCCCGAGCACGCCTTCGCGGTCATGAACCGCCTGGTGCAGAAGGCGGCGATGCGG